>CAURYQ010000024.1:0-46667 GCA_963529135.1 uncultured Pseudomonas sp.
ACAAAAGGTTGCCTCACCGGCCTTGCACCTGACCTTAAGGCTACCCAGTCCCCATATAGGAGCGGTCCTTGTGCCGCGATGGGCCGCGAAGCGGCCCCAGAATTTCAACTCCGTATCACCAATCGCCGGGGCCGCTACGCGGCCCATCGCGGCACTAGGCCGCTCCCACAAAGGGTCGCCTTACCGGCCTCCCACAAAAGGTTGCCTCACCGGCCTTGCACCTGACCTTAAGGCTACCCAGTCCCCATGTAGGAGCGGTCCTTGTGCCGCGATGGGCCGCGAAGCGGCCCCAGGATTTCAACTCCGTATCACCAATCGCCGGGGCCGCTACGCGGCCCATCACGGCGCGAGGCCGCTCCCACAAAGGGTCGCCCTACCGGGCTCCCACAAAAGGTTGCCTCACCGGCCTTGCACCTGACTGAAGGCCACCCAGTCCCCATGTAGGAGCGGTCCTTGTGCCGCGATGGGCCGCGAAGCGGACCCAGAATTTCAACTCCGTATCTCAGATTGTCGGGTGAATACCAGCTTTGCACCCAACCTGGAAGCTATCAAACCTCCGTGTACAAGAAGCGGCCACCTACAAAGGCAAGCCCGTCAAACCGCCATCGGCGCCGTCATCGGGGCATGGTGCTCATAGCCTTCCAGCCAGAAATCACTCGGCTCGATCTGCTCAAGCCACTGGGGCTCGTACTTGCCCGTCTCGGCAAACGCCGGGACACGATCACTGATCACCAGCTTCGGCGCCTCAAGCGGCTCGCGCTTGAGCTGTTCGTTGAGCATGTCCAGATGGTTCTCATACACATGGGCGTCGCCGATGAAGTAGGTGAACCAGCGCGGGGTGTAGCCGGTCAGCCGGCCGAACAATGCCAGCAAGGCCGCCCCCTCAGTGAGGTTGAATGGCGTGCCCAGGCCAAGATCATTGGAGCGGATGTAAAGCGTCAGGGAAATCTCGCGTGTTTCCACGTTCGGGTGGAACTGGTAGAGCAAATGGCAAGGCGGCAGGGCCATTTCATCCAGCTGGGCGCAATTCCAGCCATGGAACAGGATACGTCGGCTGCCCGGGTCGTTGACGATGGTATCCAGGCATTGCCGTACCTGGTCGATGGCCTTGTACAGGATTACGAAGGCCACACCGTCTTCTTCATCTTGCGCGATCTGCCGGAAGCCGGCCTTTTCAGCCATCTCGATCGCCGCTCGATTGCTCAGCGCAATGCGCTTGTAGCCAGGCCATTGACGCCACTGCACCCCGTAGATCTCGCCCAGGTCATCATGGCCCTGGCGAAACGGATTGGCCAACCACTGGGCGTTTTCATTGGCGTTCTGGTCCCAGACCTTGCAGCCCAACTCACGAAATTCGCCAGCATTTCTGACGCCGCGCAAGAACCCGACCATTTCGCCGATCGCCGACTTGAAGGCCAGCTTGCGCGTGGTGACGGCGGGGAATCCTTTCTGCAGATCGAAGCGAAGCATCGCCCCTGGCAGGCTGATGGTGCGGATACCGGTACGGTTTTCCTGCAACGTGCCGTTTTCGATAACGTCGCGGACCAGGTCCAGATACTGTTTCATGGCTTACCTGTAGCTAGACGGCAGGGGGATCGCCCCTGCCGGGAGAGAGATCAGGCGGGTGTCGCCGTAGGCTTGCGATTATAAGCCCACCAGATGAGACCGAGGCCAGCTACGATCATGGGGATACACAGAATCTGACCCATGGTCAGCCATCCCCATGCCAGGTAACCGAGCTGGGCATCCGGCACTCGCACGAACTCGACGATGAAACGGAAAATGCCGTAGAACAACGCGAACATACCGGAAACCGCCATGGTTGGCCTCGGTTTGCGCGAGTACAGCCAGAGAATCACGAACAGTGCCACGCCCTCGAGCGCGAACTGATACAACTGCGAGGGATGACGCGGCAACTGCGCCGGGTCGCTGAACGGCGGGAAGACCATGGCCCAAGGCACATCGGTCGGCTTGCCCCACAGCTCGGCGTTGATGAAGTTGCCGATACGCCCAGCCCCCAGACCGATCGGCACCAGCGGGGCGACGAAGTCCATGAGCTCGAAGAACGACTTGTTATTGCGCTTACCGAACCACAGGGCTG
The DNA here is from genome assembly GCA_963529135.1 of uncultured Pseudomonas sp. GTDB lineage: Bacteria > Pseudomonadota > Gammaproteobacteria > Pseudomonadales > Pseudomonadaceae > Aquipseudomonas. The sequence continues at coordinate 2,102 of CAURYQ010000024.1, forward strand.
CCAGCATGACGCCGATGAAGCCGCCGTGGAACGACATGCCGCCCTTCCAGACCTCAAAAATCAGCGTGGGGTTGGCCAGGTAGGCATGCAGATCGTAGAACAGCACGTAGCCCAGCCGTCCTCCCACTATCACGCCCATCGACAGCCAGAAGACCAGGTCGGAGAGCTTTTCGCGGCTCCAGGTAGGATCGAACCGGTGAAGACGGCGGGTGGCAAGCAGCCAGGCGCCGCCAATGCCGATCAGGTACATCAGACCGTACCAATGGATTTTCAGCGGCCCGATGGCCAGGGCCACGGGGTCTATCTGCGGGTAAGGCAGCATTTAACATCCTCTCGATTCAAATCAGAAAGCTCAGGCCTACACAGAACAACAGTGCCGCAAACAGGCGCTTCAACAGGCGTGGTGACAGTCTGTGAGCCAGCCGCGCACCGTAACGTGCGAAAAACATGCTGGTCACGGCAATGCCGATCATCGCCGGCAGGTATACGTAACCTAGGCTATGGGACGGCAGCCGGGGCTCATGCCAGCCCAGCACCATGAAACTCACTGCACTGGCAATCGCAATGGGCAGGCCGCAGGCTGACGAAGTCGCCACCGCCTGCTGCATGGGCAGGCTGCGCCAGGTCAGGAACGGTACGGTCAACGAGCCGCCGCCGATGCCGAAGATGGCCGATGCCCAGCCAATCACGCCCCCCGCCGCTACCCGAGCGGCCTTGCCCGGGATGCCGCGGCTGGCCTTGGGCTTTAGGTCCAGCGCCATCTGCGCGGCGATGATCAAGGCAAACACGCCGATGATCTTCTGCAGCATTGGCCCCTGGATCAGCGAAGCCGTCTTGGCCCCGACACCCGCGCCCAGCAGAATCCCGAGCGTCATCCAGGCAAAGATCGGCCATTGCACCGCGCCCTTGCGATGATGCTCGAGCACGGCGTTGATCGAGGTGAAGACGATGGTAGCCAGAGATGTACCCACGGCCAGATGCGTCAGCACCGAAGCGTCGAAGCCCTGCAGGGTAAAGCTGAACACGAGCACCGGCACGATGATGATGCCCCCGCCTACGCCAAACAGGCCGGCCAGCACCCCCGCGCATGCACCCAATACCAGATAGAGCACGAATTCCATTCGGCTTCCCCGACAAATCAATCCGGCATGGTAACGGAAGCTGGGTTCGAGGCTCTAGTGAAGTCTGTGTCAGGTTGGATCTGCTGCCTACTGTGGGTACAGTGGAAGAAAACGCAGGGGCCCAACCATGTGCCTGATCGTATTCGCCTGGCGGCCGGGGCATGCCTTGCCGCTGATCGTGGCAGCCAACCGTGATGAATTCTATGCCCGCCCTACCCAGCCGTTGGCGGCATGGCACGATGCACCCCAGGTGCATGCCGGTCGAGACCTGGAGGCTGGCGGCACCTGGCTGGGAGTGGGCCCGCAGGGGCGCTTCGCAGCGTTGACCAATATCCGCGACCCACGGCAAGCACTCGGCGCTCGTTCGCGAGGCGAGCTGGTAGCCGCTTTCTTGAAGGGCGAGCAAGGCGTCGAGGCTTATCTTGATCAGGTGGCCAGCCGAGCGGAGCAGTACTCAGGGTTCAACCTCCTCATCGGCGATGACCATGCCTTGGGGTACGTCAATGCCAGAGAAGCGGCACCGCGCCTGCTCGAAGCTGGGGTTTACGGGCTTTCCAACGCAGCGCTCGATACCCCTTGGCCGAAGCTTGTCAAAGCGCGCAGCAGCCTGGAGGGGTTACTGGATTCACCTGATCCGGAGCGATTACTGGCACTGTTGGCAGACACCTCGCCCGTAGCCGATGCCCAACTGCCTGAGACCGGCGTTGGGATGGCCACCGAGAAATTGTTGTCGAGCGTGTTCATCACCAGTCAGAACTACGGGACGCGCGCCAGCACCGTGTTGATCGTTGACGACAGGGGCCGAAGACAGTTCATCGAGCGCAGCTTTGGCCCATTTGGCACGCCCCTTGGGGAGGTAAAAATCCTGGTTTGATCAGCCGGGGCCGGTCGTTTGCGCCGGTCAAGTCGCGAGCGGCCCACTCAACAGGGTTTCAGAGCGTCTTGTTGGCCCCAGGGCCGATCATCCGAGCCAGCCCCAGATTCTTCAATGCCAACTGCAGCGAGCTGTGGATAACCTGCGGGTTGTCATGGCTCAGCGCTTCCTGCAACAGCTCCTTGGCCTTGCTCATGTTCACCTGGCGCAGCATCCACTTCACTTTCGGCAGGTTGGTGGCGTTCATCGACAGGCTGTCGAAGCCCATGGCCATGAGCAGGATGGCAGCTGCCGGGTCACCCGCCATTTCACCGCAGATGCTCACCGGCTTGCCTTCGGCATGGGCGTCGCGCACCACGGTGTTGACCGCCTGCAGCACCGCTGGATGCAGGTAATCATACAGGTCGGCCACCCGCGGATTGTTCCGGTCCACGGCCAACAGGTACTGCGTGAGGTCGTTGGACCCTACCGAGAGGAAGTCGACCTGGCGCGCAAGTTCGCGCGTCTGGTAGACCGCTGCGGGGATTTCCACCATCACGCCAACGGGCGGCATCGGCACATCGGTACCTTCGTCACGCACCTCGCCCCAGGCCCGGTGAATCAGGTGCAGCGCTTCCTCGAGTTCGTGAATACCGGAAATCATCGGCAATAGAATGCGCAGGTTGTTCAAGCCTTCGCTGGCCTTGAGCATGGCCCGGGTCTGCACCAGGAATATCTCGGGGTGGTCGAGGGTGACACGAATACCGCGCCAGCCCAGGAAGGGGTTTTCCTCTTTGATCGGGAAATAGGACAGTGCCTTGTCACCACCGATGTCGAGCGTGCGCATGGTCACCGGCAGCGGGTGGAAGGCGGCCAGTTGCTCTCGGTAGATGGCCAGCTGCTCTTTTTCGCTGGGAAAGCGCTGGTTGATCATGAACGGCACTTCCGTCCGGTACAGCCCCACGCCCTCGGCGCCGCGCTGCTGGGCGCGGGCTACGTCGGCCAGCAAGCCGGTGTTGACCCAAAGCGGCATGCGGTGCCCATCCGGGGTTACGCAGGGCAGCTCGCGCAGGGCATCCAGGCCTTGGGCCAACTGGCGCTCTTCCTCGACCACTTCGCTGTACTGCTTGCGCAGCACCTCGCTCGGGTTGGTGAAGACCTCTCCTTTGTAGCCATCGACGATCAGTTCGATGCCATCGACCTTCGAATACGGCAGGTCGACAAGGCCCATCACCGTCGGAATACCCATGGCCCGTGCCAGAATCGCCACGTGCGAGTTGCCCGAGCCCAGTACCGAAACCAGGCCGACCAGCTTGCCTTCGGGCACTTCCCCGAGCATGGCCGGGGTCAACTCTTCGCTCACCAGAATGGTGTTGTCGGCATACACCAGCGACTGCGAGCGTGCCTGTTGCAGGTAGGCGAGCAAGCGTCGGCCCAAGTCCTTGACGTCGGAGGCACGCTCGCGCAGGTAGTCGTCGTCCATCAGCTCGAAGCGGTTGACGTGCTCGCCGACCACTTGGCGCAGGGCGCCCTGCGCCCACTGACCAGTCTTGATGACCTCCCGCACCTCGCCGCCGAGGGCCGCGTCCTCGAGCATCATCAGGTAGACGTCGAACAACGCTCGCTCTTCCGGGCGCAGCTGGGTGGCCAGCTTGGCCGACAGCTTGCGCATGTCGGCGCGTACCCCTTCGAGGGCTTCATGGAACAGGTGCAGTTCAGCGTCGATATCCTCGACCGTCTTGTCCGGCACGACCTCCAGGTCGGCTGGCGGCAGCATCACTACGGCACGCCCCACGGCAGCCCCGGGGGAGCCAGGCACACCGACGAACCGCGCTTCCTGGATGCCTTTACCCTGACGACCCAGCCCGCGAATCGAGCCAGTGGCCTCGGCATGGGCGATTACCCCGGCCAACTGCGCGCTCATGGTCACCAGGAAGGCTTCTTCGCCTTCATCGAACTGACGGCGCTCACGCTGCTGGATGACCAATACGCCCACCACGCGACGGTGATGGATGATCGGGGCGCCCAGGAAGGAGGCGAAGCGTTCCTCGCCGGTTTCGGCAAAGTACCGGTAGCGCGGGTGCGCGGCGGCATCTTCGAGGTTCAGGGGTTCTTCGCGCGTGCCTACCAGCCCGACCAGGCCCTCGTTGGGGGCCATGCTGACCTTGCCGATGGAGCGCTTGTTGAGGCCTTCGCTTGCCATCAGCACGAACCGGTTGGTTTCCGGGTCCAGCAGGTAGACCGAGCAGACCTGGCTGGCCATGGCCTCTTTGACACGCAAGACAATGATCCCCAACGCCGACTTGAGATCTTTGGCGGAGTTTACTTCCTGGACGATCTTGCGCAGCGTATTGAGCATGGCTCGGGGTCGAACTCCGTCGTCAGTCGCGCGTCAGAAGACGCGGTGCTAGCTCTTTCAGGGCGCGCCGATAGACCTCGCGCTTGAATGTCACAACCTGGCCCAGCGGGTACCAGTAGCTCACCCAGCGCCAGCCATCGAACTCCGGCTTGCCGGTCAGGTCCATACGCACCCGCTGTTCGTTGCTGATCAGGCGCAGCAGGAACCACTTCTGTTTCTGGCCGATGCACAACGGTTGGCTGTGGGTGCGCACCAGTCGTTGGGGTAAACGATAACGCAACCAACCACGGGTGCAGGCAAGAATTTCCACATCGTCGCGTTCAAGGCCAACTTCTTCGTTCAGCTCGCGGTACAGGGCATCTTCTGGCGTCTCGTCAGGGTTGATCCCACCCTGGGGAAATTGCCAGGCATCCTGGTTGATCCGTCGAGCCCATAGCACCTGCCCGGCATCATTCGTGAGAATGATCCCGACATTGGGGCGAAAACCATCCGGGTCGATCACGGCAGCAACCTCGCAAACGCATGTCACCGCATTGTTCCACAAAGCCTGCGAGCGCAGCAACGCGCCTGCGGTGCTTATATACAGCCAGGTATAGGCAAGTATCCGAACAAAGCTTCGGCGGTTGACTGTCGGTGTGTGCCCCGAGGGGGATCAGACAGGCTTGGCGCCCATCAACCCAGCGATGGACAGGAAACAGACGGCACTGAACACGGCTAGCGCCAAGGTCAATCGCACACCCTGCGCAGGCGCTCGACGCAGCCGATTCAAGCGCACCACAAGCCATGCACAGGCCAACACGCCTACGCTATACAGCACACCTGAAGCCAGTAACCAGGTCTGCCCCAGAGGCCAGCCCACCCAGTGCACCAGCCACCAACCGGTGAAGGGCATGCTCACCATGCCGATGCCCATGACCAGCCAGACGAACACCAAAGGCCGCTGCATCAGCCTGCCATACACCGCCGCATCGTCGCGCCGACGGGCGCGTACCGTCCAGATCGCAAGGCCAAGGGCACCTAGCAGCAACAGCGCGGTGCCGATTAAGTGCAAGGCTTTGAGGGCGCTCAGGTGTTCCATGTCACTCATCCTTGGTCGGTTGCATAGCAGAGGCTTGTGTGCGAGCAAGACCGCCAGGCTGCGTTGCATCTTCGCTCTGCAGCGGCACGGCGCCTGCGCGACAGCTTAGCCGTTCAACCGAGAAACAGCTTGTAGGCCGGGTTCTGCGTCTCGTCCCAATAGGGGTAACCGATCTGGGCCAGCGCGGCCGGCACCAGATGGCGTTCGTCCTCGGGCACCTGCAAACCCGCTACCACGCGGCCATCTGCCGCGCCGTGGTTACGGTAGTGAAACATCGAGATGTTCCAGCGTCCGCCCAGTTTGTCGAGGAAATTGAACAGTGCCCCTGGCCGCTCGGGGAATTCGAAGCGCAGCACCATTTCGTCGCTCGCACCTGCCGAATGCCCGCCCACCATATGACGGATGTGCAACTTGGCCAGCTCGTTGTCGGTCAGGTCGGTGACCGGGAAGCCCTGGTCGATCAACTGCTGGACCAGGGCCGCACGCGGGTCGTTTTCCGGGTGGGTCTGCACGCCCACGAAGATGTGAGCCTCGTCGGAGGTGTGCTTGCGGTAGTTGAACTCGGTGATCTGGCGCTTGCCAACGGCTTCGCAGAAGGCCTTGAAGCTGCCGGGGCGCTCTGGAATGGTGACCGCGATGATGGCTTCGCGTTTCTCACCCAGCTCGGCACGTTCTGCGACATGGCGCAGGCGGTCGAAGTTGACGTTCGCCCCTGAATCGATGGCAACCAGCGTGTGGCCGCTGATGCCATACATCTCCACGTAACGCTTGATGCCCGCTACCCCCAGCGCGCCAGCAGGCTCGGTGATCGAGCGGGTATCGTCGTAGATATCCTTGATCGCCGCGCAGATTTCATCCGTGCTGACGGTGATGACTTCATCGACGTGGTGGCGGCAGATGTCGAAGGTGTGCTGGCCGATCTGGGCCACCGCCACGCCGTCGGCAAACAGCCCGACCTGCGGCAGAACCACCCGCTCCCCAGCGGCCATGGCTGCCTGCAGGCAATTGGAGTCGTCCGGTTCGACGCCGATCACCTTGATCTCGGGGCGCAGGTATTTGACGTAGGCGGCGATGCCAGCGATCAGGCCACCGCCGCCTACCGGTACGAAGATGGCGTCCAGCCGGCCAGGGTGCTGGCGCAGGATTTCCATGGCCACGGTGCCCTGCCCGGCAATGGTGTGCGGATCATCATAGGGGTGGATGTAGACAAACCCCTTCTCATCGACCAGTTTCAGCGAATAGGCCAGTGCTTCGGGGAACGAGTCACCGTGAAGAAGCACTTTACCGCCGCGCGAGCGCACGCCTTCGATCTTGATTTCGGGCGTGGTCTTGGGCATCACAATGGTGGCCTTGATGCCCATTTCCCGCGCGGCCAGGGCCAACCCCTGGGCGTGGTTGCCAGCCGAGGCGGTGACGACCCCTCGAGCCAGTTCTTGAGCAGTCAGTTGCGCCAGTTTGTTGTAGGCTCCGCGGATCTTGAACGAGAACACCGGCTGCAGGTCTTCGCGCTTGAGCAGAATTTGGTTGCCCAGGCGCTTGCTCAATTGCCCGGCGCTGTGCAGCGGGGTTTCGACGGCAACGTCATAGACGCGCGAGGTGAGGATCTTCTTGACGTACTGTTCGAGCATCGGGAAAGCATCACTGGCCGCGGGACAAGGGCTCGGAGTCTACCCCAGCGTTATGTCGGACGACCACAGCCAAGCCGCGCTTGCCGTTATACTGGTCGCCTTTCACATCCGCCCTGCCCCATCTCGGAGCCCGCATGACCCAGGACCAACTCAAACAGGCCGTTGCCCAGGCTGCTGTCGACTTCATTCTGCCCAAGCTGGATGACAAAAGCGTCGTCGGCGTCGGCACCGGTTCGACTGCCAATTTCTTCATCGATGCCCTGGCTCAGCACAAGACGGCCTTCGACGGCGCGGTCGCCAGCTCCGAAGCCACTGCCCAGCGCCTCAAAGGCCACGGCATCCCGGTCTACGAACTGAACAGCGTCAGCGAGCTGGAGTTCTACGTGGACGGCGCCGATGAAAGCGACGAGCACCTGAACCTGATCAAGGGCGGTGGCGCGGCCCTGACGCGTGAAAAGATCGTGGCGGCCGTGGCCAAGACGTTCATCTGTATCGCCGACGGCAGCAAGCTGGTACCGATCCTGGGCAACTTCCCGCTGCCGGTCGAAGTGATTCCAATGGCGCGCAGCCATGTCGCTCGCCAGTTGGTCAAGCTGGGCGGCGACCCTGTCTACCGTGAAGGGGTGGTGACGGATAACGGTAACGTGATCCTCGACGTGCACAACCTGCAGATCACCAACCCGGTCGAACTGGAAGCGCAGATCAACGCCATCGTGGGCGTGGTCACCAATGGCCTGTTCGCTGCACGGCCGGCCGACCTGCTGCTGCTGGGCACTGCCGAAGGCGTGAAAAGCCTCAAGGCACAGTAACGCTGCAAACCCGCACGCCCTGGTTGGTTCTGCAGACCCGGGCTTGCCGCACCGTGGCTACTCTGCCGGCTGCTTGAACACGTAGAAGAGGTTCGGCTCACTGACCAGATAGATAGTCCCGGCCTCGTCCATCGCAATGCCCTCCGCCTGCGGAACTGTCGCCTTGAGCCCCTGAAACCCTTTGCGCAATGACAGGGTGCTCAGGGGCCGGCCTTGCACATCCAGCTCCAGCACCAGGCGCGACTCGTCCGACAGCGCCAGCAGATGCCCGCTGCGCTCGTCGAACTGCAGGCTCGACAGATCGCGTACGAACAGGCGCGAATCGCGTTTTCGGTCCTGGACCACGTTCACGGCGTAGGGTTGTTGCGGATCGTCGTGAGGGAACCCGTGCACTTCGTAAATCAGCATCGGGTCGCGTTCCTTGGCCACGAACAGGCGCTTGCCCACCGAGTCGAAGGCCAACCCTTCAAAACCCTTGTTACCGTTGAGGCCGATACCCAAGGTCAATTGCTCTGCCTGGGCAGCGTCGAGGGACGACGTGTCGTCCGTGAGCCGGACACGGATCAGCCGCTGCTGACGCTCGTCGGTGATCACGTAGCTGTTCGGGCCGATGTATTCCACGGCCTCGGGGTCACCGAAGCCGATGAGTGCGATGCGTCGCAGAATTTTCCCTTCCAGCGATAGCTCGATCAGCTCCGAGCGCGCATTGGTCACGGTAAATAGGGTCTTTCGGTTGGGGTCGTAGGTCAGCGCCGAGACATCGTCGTCCAGCCCTTCTATTGGACGCCCCTCGACCACCACCTCATACCGATTCAAGCCGATGCTTTGTTCTGCCGGCTGCCACGCCGTCGTGAGGTTGAACCAGGCGCGCTCGAACAGGCGAAATTCCTGCCCCACCCAGCCTAGCAACAGCAGGCATAGAACCACAGGAACCAGTGTCAGACGCAGATAACGGTGCATGAAGGCAGACTCGACGAAAGATGGCGAATCTAACCACAAACAACTGAAATAAAGCTTAATGCCACCATGCAATACCTAGAAAACCTCAGCCTTTCGTGAAGCGGTAGAACAAGGCAGGTTCGCTGACCATGTACAGCGTACCCTGATCATCCATTGCTACTCCTTCGGCGCGGGGAATGGTGTGCTGCAGGCCGTTGAAACCACCCAGCAAGGTCATGAAGCTGACCTGCTCACCCTGCTCGTCCAACTCCAACAGCATGTTGGAGTCGGCGGACAACGCCAGGAGGTGCCCGGTGCGCGGGTCGATGCCCAAGGCAGACAGGTTTCGCAGGTCGAGCGAGTCGCTGGGCAACGGTGTCTTCTCGCCTGTCAGCTGGCCCTGGCCATTGGCCTTCCACTGGTAAAGGCGCGGCGGGCGTTCCTCGCCGATCACCAGCCGCTGATTTGACGCATCCCAGACCACGGCCTCATAGCCTTTGTTGCCATTTTGCGACTTGCCCAGATCGTGGCTGGGGAAGTCTCCGTGATTGAGGACGGTCGTGTTGGCGTCTACCTTCACCACGGTCAGGTCATGCAACCGCTCGTCCGTGATGGCCAGATAGCCGCCTTCCATGACGGTGACGCCTTCGGGGTTGGCCCACCCATTGAGGGGGATGTTGCGCAGCACGTCGCCGTCCAGGCTCAGCTCGGTGAGTATGGGTTGCTTGCCCATGACGGCGAACAGCGTTCGGGTACTGGGGTTGAAGGCCAGGTCGGAGGCTTCGTAATCGGCCATCTCCGGCAAGGGCTTGGCGTCGATGTCCGCGACGTAGTCCGGTAGCCACACGCTCTCACTGCGCTCGGCCGTGCTTTCGAAGCCTTCCTTGATCCATAACGCTGCCCGGTCGTCCCAATGCATGGCAAACGCCACCCCATAGGCAATCGCCACCCCCACGGCCAGGCCGAATGGCCAGCGCAGGTAGAACGGGCGCTTGAAAGAGACAGGGGCGTTTGATCGCATCGAGACGTCCTGGAGAGATAGGCAAAGACCTGCGCATTATCCAGAAGACGTGTGAAAAAACAGTCAACCCGCTTGCTCGTTTCGCGGACGGCCCGGACTATAACGCTGGAACGCATCGCCAGCGCCGTGGCGAACGGGTTAGCCCGCAAAAGAGCCGACTGGGTGCAGGCTTAGAGCACGCGGGTTTCGAACCGGCTTACGCCCGGTAGCTCCAGCACCACTTCATCGCCGACGTTGAAGGGGCCTACCCCTGCTGGCGTGCCGGTCAAGACCACATCACCGGCCTGCAGCGAAAATTGCGCAGCCATGTGCTGGATCATCGGCACGATCGGGTTGAGCATCATCGCGCTCGTGCCTTCTTGGCGCACTTCACCGTTCACGGTCAGGCGCACCGGGATGTCCGTGATGGCTTCGAAGCTGGCGGCGGACACGAAAGGCGGCAATACGCAGGCGCCGTCGAAACACTTGGCCAGTTCCCAAGGCAGCCCCTTCTCCTTGAGTTTGGCCTGCACGTCCCGCAAGGTCAGGTCCAAGGCCGGTGCATACCCGGAAATGGCATCGAGCACCTCTTCCTGGCTCGGCCGCGTGGACAGCGACTTGCCCAGCAAGACGGCGATTTCCACCTCGTAATGCACCGAGCCACGTTCGGCAGGGATCTTGAACCCGCCTTCTGCCGGCACCACGCAGCTGCCGGGCTTGATGAACAGGAGGGGTTCGGTCGGGATTGGATTGTCCAGTTCCTTGGCATGTTCGGCGTAGTTACGCCCGATGCATACCACTTTGCCCAGCGGAAAATGAATGCGGGTGCCGTCTGCGTACTGGTGCTGGTAATTCATGGCCGACTCCTCTGGATACTGCTTTTTATTCAGGTGCGAAGATCTTACCCGGATTCATGATGCCGGCAGGATCGAACACCGCCTTGATTGCCTTCATGCAGGCAATTTCTTCACGGGACCTGCTATAGCCAAGGTAATCCCGCTTGGTCATGCCGACACCGTGCTCAGCGGAGATCGAGCCGTCGTAGCGCTGGACGATCTCGAACACCCATTTGTTGACCTCGGCGCAGGAGGCGAAGAAGTCATCCTTGCTCATGTGCTCGGGCTTGAGGATGTTCAGGTGCAGGTTGCCGTCGCCGATATGGCCATACCAGATCACCTCGTAGTGCGGGTAGTGCGCCTGGACGACGGCATCGATGTCGCGCAGAAAAGCTGGCACTTTCGAAACGGTGACAGAGATGTCGTTCTTGTAGGGCGTCCAGTGCGAAATGGTCTCGGACAGGTATTCGCGCAGCTTCCACAAGTTCTTCAGTTGCGTCTCGCTTTGGCTCATCACACCGTCGAGCACCCAACCTTGCTCGACACACTGCTCGAACGTGGCCAGCGCCTGGTCGGCCACCTCTTCGGTACTGGCTTCGAACTCAAGCAGGGCATAGAACGGGCATGGCGTCTCGAAAGGGGCAGGCACGTCACCGCGGGCCAGAATCCTGGCCAGGCCCTTGTCCGAGAAAAACTCGAAGGCAGTCAGGTCCAACCTGCTCTGGAAAGCGTGCAATACCGGCATGATCGAATCGAAGTCAGGCGTACCCAGCACCATGGCGGTGAGGTTGCGCGGTGCGCGATCCAGGCGCAAGGTGGCCTCGACCACAAAGCCCAGCGTGCCTTCGGCGCCGATGAACAGCTGACGCAGGTCGTAGCCCGTGGCGTTCTTGGTCAGACCTTTGTTCAGCTCCAGCAACTCGCCGCTGCCGGTCACCACCTTGAGGCCAGCGACCCAGTTACGGGTCATGCCGTAGCGGATCACCTTGATGCCCCCGGCATTGGTGCCAATGTTCCCGCCGATCTGGCTGGAGCCACTGGAGGCAAAATCCACTGGGTAGTACAGGCCTTGTTCCTCGGCGAACGCTTGTACCTGCCGGGTAATGACGCCCGGCTGGCAGACCACGGTACGGTCGAAGGCATTGAAGTCCAGGATCCGGTTCATGTAGTCGAAGGCGACCACGACCTCCCCATTGGCGGCCACGGCCCCTGCAGAGAGCCCGGTGCGCCCCCCGGAAGGCACGAGTGCCACGTGATGGGCATTGGCCCAACGCACGATGGCCTGGACCTGTTCGATCGTCCTGGGCAGGACGATGGCGCTGGGCGCTGGCGGGTAATGGCGCGTCCAGTCCTTGCCATAGGCTTGTAAGGACTCGGGGTCGGTCAACACCTTGCCGGGGTCGACCAAGGTCATCAACTCATCCAATGCAGCGGGCTGGGTCATCGCCTGAACTCTCGCTTTATTCATGGTCACCCTGAGCACTCTTCACCTGTCGGGATAAGCTCAGATTGTGTCGCGTATGCTAGCATAGCGCCCCCGCTGTTCATGCTAGAGCTGCCCACGGGCGCCTGGCATCACCCTCGCCACTTTTCTCCGGGATACAGGTTTACGCAGATGAGCAAGACTTCTCTCGACAAGAGCAAGATCCGGTTCCTTCTTCTTGAAGGTGTACACCAGAACGCGGTCGATACCCTGACGGCTGCCGGCTACACCAACATCGAATACCTCACTGGTTCGTTGCCCGAAGCAGAGTTGAAGGAAAAGATCGCCGACGCGCACTTCATCGGCATCCGCTCACGCACCCAGTTGACCGAAGAAATCTTCGATTGCGCCAAGAAGCTGGTCGCAGTCGGTTGCTTCTGCATCGGGACCAACCAGGTCGATCTGGAAGCTGCCCGTCAGCGCGGTATCGCGGTGTTCAACGCCCCATACTCCAACACCCGCTCGGTAGCCGAGCTGGTCCTGGCCGAAGCCATCCTGCTGCTGCGCGGCATCCCGGAAAAAAACGCTTCGTGCCATCGTGGCGGCTGGATCAAGAGTGCGGCCAACTCCTTCGAGATCCGCGGCAAGAAGCTGGGTATCGTCGGTTACGGCTCCATCGGCACCCAGCTGTCGGTCCTGGCCGAAAGCCTGGGCATGCAGGTGTACTTCTTCGACCCACTGACCAAGCTGCCGCTGGGCAACGCGGTCCAGGTGACCAACCTGCACGAGCTGCTGGGCCTGGCCGATATCGTTTCGCTGCACGTTCCTGAGTTGCCGTCCACCCAGTGGATGATCGGCGAGAAGGAAATCCGCGCAATGAAGAAGGGTTCCATCCTGATCAACGCCGCCCGCGGTACCGTGGTCGAACTCGATCACCTGGCCGCGGCCATCAAGGACAAGCACCTGATCGGCGCTGCTATCGACGTGTTCCCGGTCGAGCCACGCTCCAACGATGAAGAGTTCGAGAGCCCGCTGCGTGGCCTGGACAATGTGATCCTGACGCCGCACATCGGCGGCTCCACGGCCGAAGCCCAGGCCAACATCGGTTTGGAAGTGGCCGAGAAGCTGGTCAAGTACAGCGACAACGGCACCTCCGTATCTTCGGTCAACTTCCCCGAGGTTGCACTGCCAGCGCACCCTGGCAAGCACCGCCTGCTGCACATCCACGAAAACATCCCAGGTGTGCTCAGCGAGATCAACAAGGTGTTCGCCGAAAACGGCATCAACATCTCGGGTCAGTTCCTGCAGACCAACGAGAAAGTGGGCTACGTGGTCATCGACGTCGACGCCGAATACTCGGACCTCGCGCAGGAGAAGCTGCAGCAGGTCAAGGGCACCATCCGCTCGCGCGTCCTGTTCTGATACGCTGCCGGCGTGAAGCGAGGGAGGCCCAAGTGGCCTCCCTTTTCGTTATGGGGCCAAAACAGCGGCTGACGGCGGGCACAAAAAAATCCAGACTGCAGGGCAAACAATGCCGTGACTTCAATGTCATAGGCTGCGCTCGACCATGGCGAGGAAGAAAGCCATGGCGACAGTTATTTATTTGCTAAACGAAAGGGGCACTCATGCGTTCGACCATAGGAGTACTGCTGGCAGTACTGATCAGCCCACTGGCTCAGGCTGAGCTGCTGGACGAAATCGCCGACCGCGGGGAACTGCGCATCGCTGTTCAGAGCGACAACGCGCCATACGCCTTCAAGCAGGATGATCACCTCACAGGCTTCGATGTGGAATTCGGCCAGGCCCTGGCTACGGAGCTGGACCTTCGCGTGGAGTTCGTGGAAACGACCGAGGCGCAAACCCTGCCCGGCGTCGAAAGCGGCAAGTACGACATCGCGTTGCTCCCTGCCACTGCCATGCCGCAAGGCGAGAGCCCGCTCGACACCAGCCAGCCTTTTGGCAAGCAGAAGCTGGTGGTGCCGTTCCAGAAGGACAACCCAGCCTTTGAAAGCGCGGTGAACAACGCGCTGCAACGCCTGAAGGACAGCGGGCGTACGGCCGAACTGGAACACAAGTGGCTTGCCGATGAGCAGCAGGCCGCCGCCGGGCAATAACGTACCGCAACCGGTTCAGGCCTGAGCTGAAAGCCGCGCCAGCGCCTTCGGCCATTCAGAACGGGTCATTGCCACGGCGCCTGAACCATCCCGTCAATGACAAACGCTCGCGACCGGCCGGGAGCACCTCGTGCGGCACTTCGCCAGACAGAAAGACCACCAGAGACCCTGCCACAGGCTGCACATCGTGCTCCACCCCATCGGCCAGGAACATGCGCAACTGCCCACCATCGGCGGGCAACCAGTGCTCATTGAGGTACAGCACGGCCGAGACCATGCGCCGGTCGTCATCGCGAAAGCGATCCAGATGCCGCTTGTAGAAAGCCCCGGGTGGATAGAGAGCAAAGTGGCATTCGAAGTCTTCCAGGCCTAGAAAAAGCCCTTGGTTGATCGCCAGGCGCAGTTGATCCATGGCTGCCAGGTACTGGTCGCAGGCGTCGGCCTGGCCTGGGTCGATCCACTGGATCTGATCCCCGCGGATGGCCTCGCGCACCTCCTGAGAAGGCCCACGCCCAACGCCTGCGGGGTTGAGCTCACCCTCGGCATAACGGCGCCGGCACTCGTTCGCCAGCGCGCCGACCAGGCCCGCTGGCAGGAACAGCGCCTGCTGGGACCAGCCATGGGTGGCCAGATCGTCTACGACGGCCGCAAGCATCGGGTAGTGGGGGGAAATTTGCATGGCGCATCATATCCATTCGTCCTGTCGGCGCACAGCGCCACTTGGCTGAGAAGCGCGTGGATATCTCGACAAACCGGCGCCGCCCCACAGACAATAGCCATCTGCCGACAGGAGTCCTGAATGCGCCGTCTGTTTTCCCTGATTCTGCTGATGATGTGCACGTTGCCTGTCTGGGCAGATAACCTGGATCAGCTGTACAAGACCGCTGGCTGGCCCGAGCAACGCGCGCATTTCACCGACGCCTTGAACGCCGCCCAGCAGCGCTATCGCAATAGCTTGCCGCCTGCGGTGTACCAGGCGCTGGTGAGCAACAGCAACCAGCGCTTCCAGGCCCAGGCCGTGGACCGCCGCGCGCTGGCACAACTGCGCACTGCGTTGCCCAACCCCTCGCCGGCGCTGGCCTTTTTCCAATCGCCGCTGGGGCGCAAGATCGTCGCGGCCGAACTTCGGGCCACCCGCAAGGACGAACTGGCCAAGAACGCTGATGGCCTGCCAAAAATCCAGGCCAGTGACGATCGCGTGCTGATCATCGGCCACCTGGCCCAGGCCCTGCCCGCCCGCGAGGCGGGCGCCGAGGTAAGCCTGGCCATCGCCGGCGTAGCTGCCGACAGCCTCAGTTCGATGATCCCGGGGTTGCTGGGCGGTGGCCAGGCGCAAGGCCTGCTCGACGGCCAGCGCCAGCGCCTGATGAACCAGATCGGCCAGGACCTGAACAACACGTTGCTGTACGTGTACCGTGATCTGACGGACGCGGAACTCGAAGAGTTCGCCACCTTTGCCGAATCCGACGACGGAAAAGCCTACTATCGAGCCGCGCTGGCGGCCATTCGCGCCGGCTTGGCGGTCGGCCAGCGCACCGGCGAGCTGAACTGATCAATCAAAGTGCTGGTCGATGAAATCGAAATAGCGCTGCCTTATTGCCGGCAGTTCGTTGGCAAGATGGTGACGGGCGCCGGGCAGCATCATTATCTGCGGCTTGGCGAACTTGGCTTTCAACACCTGAAGGTTATAGGGCCAGTCGACCGTGCCGTCCGCCTCTCCTTGCACGATCACAGGGCTCCGGGGGCTGACGGGTGCCGCCTCGATGCGCCTGATCCAGTCGATCAGCGCCCCGACCCACGCCGTAGGTAGCCGCCTTGGCTGAAGCGGGTCGGCTTCGAGGAACGGCAGAAACGCAGGGTCAGCGCTGTTTTCTGTAAAACGCCGTTCGATGCCGTTCACGAAATGGCGCAACACGTGATAGCTGAGCTTGGACCAGCGCCAGGCACACGGCCGCACCAACGGCGCCAGCAGCAGCACCTGCCCGTCGACGGGGCTCGCCTGTGCGCTGTGCAGAAGGTGGTCCACGGCAATAGCCCCACCGGTGCTCTGCCCGCACAGGTGCCAGGGATGAGGCAATTGCAGGTCATGGGTCTGCTCGAACAAGCTCTGGAGTACCTGCTGGTAGATTGCGAAGTCATCGATGCTGGCCCGTTCGCCGCTGGACAGGCCATGGCCGGGCAAATCGCAGCTGACAACGGCATAACCACGTTTCAACGCCCAAGCAACCAGGTGCCGGTACAACCCCATGTGGTCGTAGTAACCGTGCAGCAGCAGCAGGGTGGCCTTGGGCTGAAGGGGGGCCCACACCTGCGCCACCACCTCGAACCCGGCAACGGCGAAACGCCCGAGCCAGCTGTGCACAGGCAGGTCGAGCCCGTAGAAGCGCTGGTAGGCTTTGGCATGGGTAGACAGCCTCTCACGCGCGCTCAGCGGGGCAAGGCTCGTGCGCAGGAGGTCTGGATGAAAGCTTGCGGGCATTGAGAAGATCCGGCGTGAAGCAAGTATTGACCTGAGATATTCAGCTCATCGACGCGCCGTGGCAAGCTGGCCGCATCAGCAACCATCCTCCAACTGCCAGTGGGAGCAGCCGTCGGCCCCTCATGAACCTGCGAATCCTCAAATTGCTGAGCATGGTGCTTGGCGCCGTGGTCGGAACGGTGATCGTCTGGCAGGCATACTCGACCTTTCAGGCGCGCTACCTGCGTCCGTTCGACAACCAGGCCACGTTCTTCGACGGCTCCCGGCTCGCGCTACCCAACGAACTGGCCGGCCCCGGACCGGTTCGGGTCGTGCACTTCTGGGACCCGACCTGCCCGTGCAACGTTGGCAACCAACAGCACTTGGCTGACCTGATGGAGCAGTTCGCCGACCGGGGCGTGACCTTTCATGTTATGCAAAAGCCTGGAACACGAGGCTATCTGCCGGACGACCTCGCAGCCTTGAAGCCACTGAGCAACCTGCCTGGCAGCGAACACCTGCCAGCCTCGCCAGCGGTAGCCATCTGGGATCGCCAGGGGCACCTGGCCTATTTTGGCCCATACAGTGAAGGTGCGGTGTGCAATGCCGCCAATAGCTTCATCGAGCCGATACTCAAAGCGCTCCTCGATGGCCGCCCAGTCAGGGCGTCCAACACCCTGGCAGTTGGCTGCTATTGCCCCTGGGCAGGCTGACGTATCCGGGCCGGGTTGCCCACCACCGTGGCCCCGGGCGGAACATCGCGGGTGACTACACTGCCAGCACCGACTACTGCGTCATCACCAATGCACACACCTGGAAGAATGATGGCCGCGCCCCCGATCCACACGTTGTTGCCGATGCTGACCGGCCGGCCGCTCTCCAGGCCCGTACGCCGCACCTGCGCATCGAGCGGGTGGTCAGCCGTATAAATCTGCACATTGGGGCCGATCTGGCAGTCCTCGCCGATATGCACGGGTAGTACGTCGAGAATCACGCAACTGAAGTTCATGAAAGTATTGCGCCCTACATGGATGTTATAGCCGTAGTCGCAATAGAACGGCGCGCGCAACACGACGCCTTCCCCCGCATGGCCGAAGTGTTCCGCCAGCAAAGCGTGTCGCGCTTCAGCCGTCAGCTCGATGCCATTGTTATAGCGGTGCATCCAGTGCGTGTTGGCGCGCTGCTCGGCTTGCAGCTCAGGGCAGGTGGCGTGATACAGCTGGCCTGTCAGCATTTTCTGCTTTTCGCTCAGGGACATGAAAACTCCTTCCGGGGGGCTATGCTCTTGGCGCGAACGTGTCGTTCATCGGACCACCGAGATAGCTCAACCTCTCAAGGCACTGCACGAAAACCCTGAACACGCTGTTCGATCAGCGCCTCGATCAGACAACACCGATTGAAATGACAGGTGCGCCGATTAAGCTCGGGTTCTATGCAACATCGGTACTTCTATAACCCGGGAAGTCCGCAAGCTCCCGCAAATCACTGACATTCTTGAGCGAGGCCCACATGCGAAGACATTTCATGGACATCGAAGGCGCACGGATGAGCTACGTCGACGAAGGGCAGGGCTTTCCAGTAGTGCTCGGCCACAGCTACCTGTGGTCTGCAGACATGTGGCAGCCGCAGATCGAAACCCTGTCCCGGCATTTTCGCGTTATAGCGCCAGATCTCTGGGGCCACGGCAGCTCGGACGCCCCGCCGGCCACCACCGGCAGCATGGATGACCTGGCGCGCCAGCATCTTGCATTGCTGGATGAGCTCGGAATCCGGCACTGCCACCTGGTTGGCCTATCGGTTGGAGGCATGTGGGGTGCGCTTTTGGCGGCCGCGCACCCGGAACGCATCGAGCGCCTCGTGTTGATGGATACCTACCTCGGCGCAGAGCCTGAAGCCACCAGACTGAGGTATTTCGCGCTGCTGGATGCCGCACGTGATGCCGGCGAATTCAACGACGCACTGCTAGACATCATCGTGCCGATCTTCTTCCATGCCGGTGGGCAAACCGTGCCGGCGGTGCGCGAGCAGTTTCGGGCCTCGCTGAAGGCCGCAAGCGCCACCACCATACGCGACAGCATCGACCCACTGGGCCGCATCATATTCGGCCGGCCCGATAAGCTGGCAACGCTGGCGGACCTCCCCGGGGATCGGACCATCGTAATGGGCGGTGACCAGGACATCCCGCGGCCACCCACCGAGTCCCACGAAATGGCGTTACTGATCAATTGCTTGAGCGCGCAGATTCCTTTGGCAGGGCATATCGCCTGCCTGGAGAACCCGGATGTCGTGAATGCATTTCTGCTGAACTGGCTACCGCGCGACCGCTGAAAGGCTCGACCAGGCAAAGACGTTGTAGCGCGTTCGCCTGGTCAGGCTTGTCACATCCCCCTAACTGCCCTGGCCTGAGCCCCGTCAGGGGGCTCAGTGAGCAGGTTCGGCAACGCACGGTCGAGGGGCATTCGACAGCTGCCGATGCATCAGAATGCAGGCAGTACGGCGCCTTGGTACTTCTTGGCGATGAATGCCTTCACTTCCGGGCTGGTCAGCGCCTTGGCCAGCTTCTGGATGGCATCGCTGTCCTTGTTGTCGGGGCGCGCGACGAGGAAGTTGACGTAAGGGGAGTCGCTGCCTTCGATGACCAAGGCATCCTTGGCAGGGTTCAGCCCGGCTTCCAAGGCATAGTTGGTGTTGATCATGTCCAGATCAACCTGATCAAGCACGCGCGGCAACATGGCCGATTCAAGCTCACGGAACTTCAACTTCTTGGGGTTCTCAGCGATATCTTTGGGTGTGGCCAGGGCATTTTTCGGGTCCTTCAGGGTAATCAGCCCCGCCTTCTGCAAGAGCAGCAATGCACGCCCGCTGTTGCTGCCTTCGTTGGGGATGGCAACCGTTGCGCCTTCCTTGAGTTCATCCAGGCTCTTGACCTTCTTGGAATAGCCACCGAAGGGCTCGACGTGTACGCCGATCACGGTCTCCAAGTGCGTGCCCTTGCCTTCGTTGAAGCTCTGCAGGTATGGCAGGGTCTGGAAGTAGTTGGCATCCAGACGCTTCTGGTCAACCTGAACGTTGGGTTGAACATAATCGGTGAACACCTTGATCTGCAGGTCGACACCTTCCTTGGCCAGGGTCGGCTTGATCAGCTCGAGGATCTCGGCGTGTGGGATGGGCGTTGCGGCAACCACCAGTTTCTCGGCGGCGCCGGCCAGGCCGGCAAAGGACAGGGCAGCAGCCAGGGCAGTGGTCAGCAGGGTCTTCTTCATGGTGATCCTTGTTCTGCATCTGAGCCATCGACGATGGCGAATGGGGCGCCCAACGTTTTGATATAACGGGCGTGAAGCGGACAATACCGATTATTTTTATTCCGGAACAATATCTTTTATTTAGCTGCTTATTCCAAAAACAAAATGCCATCACCCCCTTTGCTTATGAGCCCCGGTCATCGAGGGCCATTGGGCAAATCCAGGTCATCGGGCAGTATTTCGGGCCCATCGTTTACCAGCAGTGCGAAGTGAATGACATTTTCCAGCTCGCGGGTATTGCCGGTCCAGGGATGAGTCTCGAGCAGGCGCTGTGCGGCTTCGCTGACCAAAGGCACCGGTCGCTGCAGACGCCCGCTGTAAATGCCGACAAAGTATTCCGCCAACGCAAGGATATCCCCTGGCCGCTCGCGCAGCGGCGGCAATTCAAGGGCACCTTCGCACAGGTATTGATATAGCCGCTCATTGAAGCGCCCTGCCCTCACCACCCGTCCGAGGTCTATGCTGGTGGCCGCCACCAGCCGTACGTCCACCGGCTGCGCCTGATGCGCACCGACACGAGTGACTTCGCGGTTTTCCAGCGCCGCCAGCAGCTTGGCCTGAATCGCCAAGGGCAAATCGGCAATCTCGTCCAGATAGAGCGTGCCGCCGTTGGCCGACCCGAACCAGCCAGCGCGGCTGCTGGCAGTACCCCCATAACTGCCTGCGCTGTAACCGAACAGCTCTGCGTCGGCATAGGTCGGGCTGATGGCAGCGCAATTGACCGACACGAACAGGCCGGCGCGGTCGCTGGCACGGTGGATCTGGCGGGCCAGCAACTCTTTGCCGGTGCCGGTTTCACCGCGGATCAGCACTGGCAAAGGCAACGGCGCCAGGTACTCCAGGTCCTTGCGCAACTGCTGGGAGCGAGGGTCGATGAACACCAGCGCCTTGGCGCGAATGCTCAGCGGGCTCTTGTCCAGTTCGGGGAACGTCAGCAACGGCTGGCCGAAGGGGTTTTGAAAGGTCATGACGCACTCCCGCCTCTGGCCTGCGGCGGCCGGGCATGTGACGAATGGAAACAGATACCGATCAGGCGCGGCGCAGGGCGCGCTGTTCAATTCGGCCTTGCAGGCGGTACAGGTAGGCAAAGCCCTGCTCCCAGCACACATGGCCAGACTTCACGTTGATGTGCCCGGCGCCGGTCAGAAGCCCCGCTTCGGCACCCCATTGCTGCGCCATGTGCAGTGCACGCGGGACGCTCACAGCAGGATCGTTGTCCGAACTGACCACTTGGCTGGGAAAGGGAAGCGCCGACTGCGGAATTGGCGAGAAATTGCGCAACGCCGGCGCGCACCCTGGACGCTCGACATCCGCGGGTGCCACCAACAACGCGCCACGCACGCGGTTCAACAGACCGCTAGCGGCCTGTTCGGCCCAATGCGCAACCGTGATGCAGCCCAAGCTATGGGCAATCAGGATGACTGGATCCGGCTCGGCGGCGATGGCTGCATCCAACGCCTGCACCCAATCCTGGCGTCGAGGGGTCAGCCAGTCGCGTTGCTCCACCCGAGCGCTGTTGGGCAGGGTGCGCTGCCAGTGGCTTTGCCAGTGATTGTCCGGCGATCCTTGCCAGCCTGGGATGATCAGGTAGCGAACTGATTCGTTACGCATGAAGAGGGTCTCCAGTAGCTTGCGTGCTTGGATACCCAGTATAAAGCGGCCTATATATACTTAAAGGAATAAAAAGAAATTTGTTTATAACTATAATTCAGGTTCACCGCAGGTGTGTGCCTGCGGCACCGCTTTATTCAACGCCGACCGTTCACTTCAAATGCCTGGTACTTTCTGCCAGACCTTGGGCCGGAAGAACAACGTCTCGCCACGTGCCAGGCCTGTCAGGCTGTCATGATCCTTGACCACCTCGGCTTCGATCAGCTCGCTTTGGCCCTCTACTTTCAAGGTCACCCGGGTGGTAGCACCCAGCGGACGAATATCCCGGACTTCGGCCGCGTGGTGGCCCTCGGTTTCGTGACGCGACAGCGACACCTCATGGGGCCGGAACAGAACGTGCTGCCCCTCGCTCAATGCCAGTCGATTGGAGTCACCCAGGAAGTGGTAGACGAAATCGTTGGCTGGCTGCTCGTACACCTCCCCTGGCGAGCCGATTTGCTCGATCACGCCCTTGTTCATGACCACGATCCGGTCAGCCACTTCCATGGCCTCTTCCTGATCATGGGTCACGAACACCGAGGTCAGGTTGATGTCCTCGTGCAAGCGTGCCAGCCAGCGGCGCAACTCTTTGCGCACCTTGGCGTCCAGCGCACCGAAGGGTTCGTCCAGCAGCAGCACCTTGGGTTCCACGGCCAGGGCGCGGGCCAGGGCGATACGTTGACGCTGACCGCCGGACAGCTGCTCGGGATAGCGGTCGGACAACCAATCGAGCTGCACCATGTTCAGCAACTCGTGCACTTTCTCGGCGATCCGGCTTTCGTTCGGGCGTTCGCCCTTGGGCTTCATGCGCAGCCCGAAGGCCACGTTGTCGAACACGGTCATGTGCCTGAACAGCGCGTAATGCTGGAACACGAACCCGACGTTGCGATCGCGGACATCATGGCCAGAGACGTCTTCGCCGTGGAACACGATGTTGCCCTGATCAGGGGTTTCCAGGCCGGCGATGATGCGCAGCAGTGTGGTCTTGCCGCAACCGGATGGGCCCAGCAGCGCCACCAGTTCACCGCTGTTGATGTCCAGGTTGATGCTGTCCAGCGCCTGGAAACTGTTGAAACGCTTGCTGACATTACGAACTTCGATCGACATGAATCATTCCTCCGCAGCGCTATGGCGCAGACGGTTAATACGGTTCTCGCTCCACTGCTTGAGCAGCAGGATGAAGAGCGCCAGGATCAGCAGCAGGCTGGCCACGCTGAAGGCGGCCACGTGGTTGTACTCGTTGTAGAGAATCTCCACGTGCAGCGGCAACGTGTTGGTCACACCGCGTATATGCCCGGAAACGACAGACACCGCGCCGAACTCACCCATCGCCCGCGCCGTACACAGCACCACCCCATAGATCAGGCCCCACTTGATGTTGGGCAGGGTCACGTGCCAGAACATCTGCCAGCCATTGGCACCAAGCAGCCGCGCAGCTTCTTCTTCCTGCGTACCCTGCTCCTGCATCAACGGGATCAGCTCACGGGCTACGAACGGCACCGTCACGAAGATGGTGGCCAGCACGATACCCGGCAGGGCAAAGACGATCTGGATGTCGTGGTCCTGCAGCCAGGGCCCGAACAGGCCTTGGGCGCCGAACATGAGTACATAGACCAGGCCGGCGATCACTGGCGATACCGAGAACGGCAGGTCGATCAGCGTGACCAGGATACTTTTGCCGGGGAAGGTGTACTTGCTTACGCACCACGCCGCGCTGACACCGAACACCAGGTTCAACGGCACAGAAATGGCGACCGCGAGCAGAGTGAGTTTCAGAGCCGACAAGGCATCGGGTTCGAAGATGGCCTCGAAGAAGGTGCCGAACCCATTCTTCAATGCCTGCGAAACAACGATCACCAGCGGCAACAACAGAAACAGTGCGAACACCAGCCAGCCAAGGCCGATGAGCAGCCGCCGCGAGGTGGCACTGCCACGACGGGCGGCGTTGGCGGCAGCGGTTGCATTAATGGACGTACTGGACATGCCGGCCTCCTTCAAGGGGTTTCGATGCGGCGCTGCAACAAGTTGATCAGCAGCAGCAGGATGAAGGAAACCACCAGCATCAGCACGCCGATAGCGGTAGCGCCGGTGTAGTCATATTGGTCGAGCTTGACCATGATCAGCAACGGCAGGATCTCGGTCTTCATCGGCATGTTACCGGCGATGAAGATCACCGAGCCGTACTCGCCTACCCCACGGGCAAATGCCAAGGCAAAGCCGGTAAGCCAGGCCGGTAGCAGCGCCGGAGCCAGGATGTGACGAAACACTTGCAGCGGCTTGGCGCCAAGGCAGGCTGCCGCTTCCTCGACCTCGCGCGGTATGTCAGCCAGCACTGGCTGGACCGTGCGCACCACGAACGGCAGGGTGACGAACGTCAGCGCCAAGGTGATGCCCAAGGGGGTGTAGGCGATCTTGAAGCCCAGGTCGGTTGCGAACTGTCCAACCCAGCCAGCAGGCGCGTACAAGGCAGTGAGCGCAATACCGGCCACTGCCGTGGGCAGAGCGAATGGCAGGTCGATCATCGCGTCGATGATCTTGCGTCCTGGGAAGGTATAGCGCACCAGCACCCAGGCCAGCAGGGTACCGATCACCCCATTGATGATGGCAGCGAACAATGCGGTGCCAAAACTCAGCTTGAGCGCAGCGATGACCCGCGGCGCGCTGATGATGGCCCAGAACTGTTCGAAGGTCAGCTGCGAGGCATGGATGAACATGGCCGCCAGCGGTATCAGCACAATCAGGCTGAGGTACACCAAGGTGTATCCCAGCGTCAGCCCGAAGCCGGGTATGACGGGGGAAATGCGACGTGACATAAATATCCCTGGTTGAATGCACTTGGCCCGGGAACCATCCCGGGCCGGTATAAGGGTCTGAATGCCGGAGCTGCAAAGCAACCCTGCGTTTTCCGTAGCCCTTACTGCGCCTGATAGATCTGGTCGAACACACCGCCATCATTGAAGAACTTGGGCTGTGCGGTCTTCCAGCCACCGAAGTCTTTGTCGATGGTCACCAGGTCCAGCTTGGGGAATTGTTTGCCGAATTCGGCCGCCACGTTCTCGTCACGCGGGCGGTAGAAATTCTCGGCAGCGATTTTCTGCCCGGCTGGGCTGTAAAGGTGCTTCAGGTACTCGGTGGCGATTTCGGTATTACCCTTTTTCTCGGCGTTCTTGTCGACCACCGCCACAGGCGGCTCGGCCAGGATCGACAGTGACGGCACGACGATGTCGAACTTGTCTGCGCCGCCGTCTTCCTTCAATGCCAGGAAGGCTTCGTTTTCCCAGGCCAGCAGGACATCGCCCTGACCGTTGTTGACGAAGGTGATGGTCGACCCGCGGGCGCCAGTGTCCAGCACGGGAACGTGCTTGAACAGCTCCTGCACATAGGCCTTGGCCTTGTCTTCGCTGCCGCCGGTCTTCAAGCCATAGGCCCACGCCGCCAGGAAATTCCAGCGCGCGCCGCCCGAGGTTTTCGGGTTGGGCGTGATGACCGACACATCTTTCTTGATCAGGTCGCCCCAATCCTTGATGCCTTTGGGGTTGCCCTTGCGCACCAGGAACACGATGGTCGAGGTGTAGGGGGTGCTGGCATCGGGCAGGCGTTTTTGCCAGTCCGCCGGCAAGGTCTTGCCCAACTTGGCGATTTCATCGATATCGCCCGCCAACGCCAGGGTTACCACGTCGGCACGCAACCCATCGATCACCGCGCGCCCTTGCTTGCCCGAGCCACCATGGGACTGCTGGATCTTCACGGTGTCGCCCGGGTGTGCCTGCTGCCAATGCTTGATGAACTCAGCGTTGTACTGCTGATACAGCTCGCGGGTCGGATCGTAGGAAACGTTGAGCAGTTCGTAATCCTTGGCGATGGCAGAACCGGCAAAGAGTGCGTTGGCCAATGCAGCAAGCGCATAACGACGGATGGACATGGTGAAGCTCCCGTTTGGCATTTTTCTAATTCTGAAAGTGAGGCGTACTTAGCCGGACTTGTTACCAGGCTGCTGCAGGCGGAACTTCTCCTTGCGCTCGATCTGGACGACCTGAGCGTTGTGCACGGTGATTTCTACTGCGCCGAACCGCAGATCGCGCAGGGCGCTCTGGATTTCACGCAGGATGGTGGCTTCGTCCTGACCGTCGATGCTGCGCAGCGATGCACTCATGCTCGTTCTCCTTGGAGTGAGATTGCCGGGCAGAGGTGTGAAGGGTTTGCGCCTGGCTTGAGGGCAATAGTAGTGAGCGCAATTTATTCTTAAAAATACTATTTAAGAATGTTTATATAACTTTTTAGCTTTTTGCTTCTTTGCTCTCACCAGCGGAATGCCGGCGGCTACAACCATGGCACCGGCTGTCGCCAAGCCGTCAATCTTTGGGGGGCAAAGCCTGCCGGCGTGGGGCCGCAAAGCGGCTCCAACCGGTCGGTTGTCTGGCGTTGCGCCTTAGCTCTGCTGCCGCGGCTCGCGAATCTTGTAGGACGCCACATACAGGGCGGGCAGGAACAGCAGCGTGAGCAAGGTCGCCACGATGATGCCGCCGATCATCGCGTAGGCCATCGGCCCCCAGAACACCTCGCGGGCAATCGGGATCATGCCCAGGCTGGCAGCGGCGGCGGTCAGCAGGATCGGTCGGCGGCGATGATTGGTGGCCTCGACCACGGCATCCCAAGGCGAGTAACCCTGGGCTTCGAACTCATCGATCTGGGTAACCAGAATCACCGAGTTGCGAATGATGATACCGGCCAGCGCCAGAATGCCCAGGATCGCCACGAAGCCCATGGGCGTGCCGGTCGGCACCAGCGCCAGCACCACACCGATGAGCCCCAGCGGCGCCACACTGATCACCAGGAACAGCTTTTTCACGCTGTGCAGCTGAATCATCAGGAAGGTGGCCATGAGGAACAGCATCAGCGGGATCACCTTGGCGATGGGCCCTTGAGCCTTGCCGCTCTCCTCCACCGTGCCGCCGGTCGCGATCTCATAGCCGCTGGGCAATTCGCTGGCGAACTTTTCGATATCGGGCTTGAGCTGGGCCACCAGGTCGGTGGGCTGGATATCCCCGTTCACGGATGCCTTGAGGGTGATCGTAGGCTTGCGATCGCGTCGCCAGACCAGGGGCTGTTCCTGCTCGTAGCGCACCGTGGCGAATGCCAACAAGGGTATCGAGGTGCCATTGGGGGTAAGAATTTGCAGGTTTTGCAGCGTATCCGGTGAGCCCCGTTCGCTGTCCACGGCGCGGGCCACCACATCGATCAAGTAGATGTCGTCGTTGACCTGCGTGACCGGTACGCCGGTCACGATGCTGTTCATCACATTGGCCACATCTTCCGACGACAACCCGAGCTGACGAGCCTTGTCCTGGGCAATGTCGATACGCAGCACTTTGCCCGGCTCGTTCCAGTCGTAGATCATTTCGCCGATGTTGGGGTTCTTGTCCAGCAGCGTCGCCAGCTCGATGGCATGCTTGCGTACCTGCTCGATGTCCTTGCCGCTGACCCGGTACTGGATCGGCCGCCCCACGGGCGGGCCCATCTCCAGCGACTGGACGTTGGAGCCAATACCGACGAAGTCTTCGCGCAGGCGCTTCTGCAGGCGGGCGATGAGTTCACCGCGCTCCTCCAGGCCTTTGCTCACGATGACCAACTGCGCGTAGTAGGGGTTCTGCAACTGCTGGTCGAGGGGCAGGTAGAAGCGCACCGCGCCCTGGCCGATATACGTGCTCCAGTGATCGATGCTCTCGTCATCCTTAAGCGTCGCCTCCAGCTGGTCGACCACCTTGCGGGTTTCCTGGATCGACGCGTTCTGCGGCAGGTTGAGGTCGACCAGGATCTCCGGGCGATCCGAAGCGGGGAAGAACTGGTTCTGCACGAAGCGCATGCAGAACACGGCCAAGGCGAACAGCACCACGGTGCCGATGATGGTCAACCAACGGTGACGCATGCTCCACAGCAAGCCGCTTTCGAACGCCCGGGCTACCCTGCCCGGCTTGCCCTCGTGGGATTTCACCTTCCTGGCGTTGAGGATATGCACCCCCAGCACGGGGGCGAAGAACACGGCGACCACCCATGACACCAGCAGCGCCACGGCTATGACCGCGAACAGCGTGAAGGTGTATTCACCTGCCGAGCTGGCATTCAGACCGATGGGCACGAAGCCGGCAACCGTCACCAGCGTACCGGTGAGCATAGGGAACGCGGTGGAGGTATAGGCGAAGGTTGCGGCGTCTTCCTTGCTCTCGCCCATTTCCAGGCGTGTCACCATGACCTCCACGGTGATCATGGCGTCATCCACCAGCAGCCCCAGCGCAATGATCAATGCCCCCAGCGAGATGCGCTGCATGGTGATGCCGCTGTATTCCATGAATACGAAGACCATGGCCAGCACCAGCGGGATCGAGCAGGCCACCACCAGGCCTGCACGCACGCCCAAGCTGACGAAGCTGACGGCGAGCACGATGATCACCGCCTCGAACAGCGCACTGGTGAAACCACCGACAGCCTTTTCCACTACCGTCGCCTGGTTGGACACCGTGTGCACGTCGACGCCCACAGGCAGCTCATTGGTGATGCGCTGCATGGTTTGCTTCAACGCCTTGCCGAACTCCTGGATGTTGCCGCCCTTCTGCATGCCGATGGCAAGGCCCAAGGCCGTTTTGCCGTTGTAGCGGAACATCGGCGCAGGCGGATCGGCGTAGCCGCGCTCGACCTGGGCAATGTCTGCCAGGCGGTAGAAGCGGTCGTTGATGCGCAGGTTGACGTTCTCAAGGTCCTTTTCCGAGGCGAACTGCCCGCTGGTCCGCACCGAAATGCGCTCTGGCCCCGCCTCGATAACCCCCGCTGGCGTCACGGCATTCTGCGACTGCAATGCCTGCATCACCTGGCGCTGGTCGATGCCCAATGCGGCGAGCTTGCGAGTGGAGAAGTTCAGGTAGAGCACTTCATCCTGGATACCGACCATTTCGATCTTGCCGATATTGGGCACTTCGCGTACGTCGGCCCGCGCCCGCTCCACATAGTCACGCAACTGACGCAGGCTGAGCCCATCGGCGGTAAACGCGTAGATCGAGCCGAACACATCGCCGAATTCATCGTTGAAACCGGGGCCTTGGAGACCCTTGGGAAAGTCGCCGCGGATGTCCTGGATCTTCTTGCGCACCTGGTACCAGATTTGCGGAATATCGTCGGCCTTGGTGGTATCGCGCAGGTAGACGAACACCGTCGATTCACCCGGACGGGTATAGCTCTTGGTGTAGTCGAGCGAGTCGAGCTCCTCGAGCTTCTTCTCGATTCGGTCAGTGACCTGCAGCAGCGTTTCCTCCTGGGTCGCGCCAGGCCAGCGGGTCTGGATCACCATGGTCTTGATGGTGAACGACGGATCTTCCTCGCGACCCAGGTTGAAGTAGGAAAAAATACCCATGAGCAAGCCCACGAACATCAGGTACCACACGAACGACTGATGCTTGAGCGCCCATTCGGACAGGTTGAAGCTTCCTTTCATTGCGCATCCTCGTCGAAGGTGACCTGCTGGCCAGGCTTGAGGCTGTTGACGCCGGCGATCACCACCCGCTCCCCAGGCTGTACGCCTGCAGAGACGACGATGCGGTCTTCGTTACGGTCGATCAGGGTCACGTCGCGCAAGGCGACGGTTTTCTGCTGAGGGTCGACGACCCACACCTGGGTCTTGCCATCGCGCTCCAGCAGGGCGCTGGTCGGCAACTCGCTGCGAGGAGAAACCTGCGAACTGAGGGTGACGCTGATGGCGGTCCCCAGATGGAACGTTTCTGGAGTGCTGGCCAAGGTCAGACGTGCACGCCGGGTGCGAGTGGTGGCGTCGGCCTTGGGCTCGAGCTCGCGCAAGGTGGCAGTGGTGTTGACCTCCGGGTTGAGCTGCGAGGCGACGGTGAAGGTCAGGTCCGGGGTCAATTGCTCGGCAATCCCGATCGGCAAGTCGATGACCGCCTCCTTCACATCCGGCCTGGCCAAGGTGACCACCGCCTGCCCGGCGGTGACGGTTTGACCGGCCTCGGCCTGCCAGGCGGTGATCACCGCGGCATGATCGCTGCGCAGAATCGTGTAGCCCAGCTGATCACGGGCCTGGCTGACCGAGGATCGAGCCTGTTCCAAGGTAGCGCCGGCTGTTTTGAGGTTGGTCTGGGCGATGTCCAGCTGAGCCTGGGCGCCAACGCCCCGGTCGTACAGCTGCTGTTGCCGGCGGGCGTCTGACTGAGCATTGATCCACTGCGCCTGCACCCTGGCCAGGTCACCTTCGGCAGCGCGCAATTGGTTCTGCTGGTCGGTCGGGTCCAGGGTGGCCAGCGTGTCGCCCGCCTTGACCTGCGCGCCGACGTCCAGCCAGCGCCGGGCGATACGGCCGCCAACCCGGAAACCCAGGGTACTTTCGTAGCGTGCCTCGATCACTCCTGCAAAGCGCCCCAACCGCGCCTGCAACTGCGGCTGCGCCACCACCGACAATACCGGACGAACTGGCTCGGGCGGCTGCTCCTCCTTGCTGCACCCGGCAATTAGCAAACCGGCACACATCAGCGTAAGCCAAGGTTTCATAGCGGGCTCTCCGGCGCTTTGGCGGGTACCTTTTCCACTTTCATGCCGGGGTGCAGCAGTTGCCCGCCGGTGACCACGACCACTTCGCCACCGTCGAGCCCTTTACCGATCACCACCTTGCCGGTCAGATAACGGCTCACCTGGACCTCTCGCAGCTGCACCTTGTCGCCCTCGCCCACTATCCACACCGCTGGCTTTTTCAGCCCTTTGGTCAGCGCCGACCAAGGCAACTCGACACTGGGCTTGCCGCGCCCTTGGGTGGTAACGGTGACAGGCGCGCCCAACTGCATGGCAGGGGGGACGTCTTGCAGACCGACCTTGACCTGCACCGTGCCGCTCTGGGCCGAGACGGTGGGCGTGATTTCGCGCACCGCACCATGGGCCTGGACCTTGGGATCGTCCAGCAGGCTGACCACGACGCTGGCATCGCTGGGCGTGCCAGCCAGAAGGGACTCGTAGACGTTGAACACGGCATCGCGCTCGCCGTCACGGGCCAGGCTGAAGATCGGCATGGTCGCTTGCACCACTTGGCCGACCTCCGCCTGGCGCTCGGTGATCACTCCGTCGGCTTCCGACACCAACGCGGTATAGCTCAACTGCTCGTTGGCGTTCGCCAGTTGTGCCTGGGCGGCCTTCAGGGCGCTCTGATTGCTGCGCAACGAGGCCTGGGCAGCATCGTATTCGCTCTGGCTGGTATAGCCCTTAGGCAGCAGCTTCTGCTGGCGGACGAAGGCCGCTTGGGTCTGAGTCACCCGCGCCTGGGCCGCGAACACTTCGGCCTTGGCCGATGCGACGTTGTTCTGCAGGTCTTTGGGGTCGAGCCGCGCCAGTACTTGCCTGGCCTTTACATGATCGCCCACGTCCACCGCGCGCGAGATGATCTTGCCGCCTACCCGAAACGACAGGTCGGTCTGCACCCGCGCCTGAATGTCGCCGGTCAAGGTCACCCTGGCAGCGAAATCAGCGGATCGGACATTCTGTACGCCAACGCGGGGCAGCTTTTCCGGAAGTTCTTCCTTGCTGCAGCCGGTGAGCATGCCCAGCAGCCCCAAGCCCGTGACCAGTAGCGCACGCGACAGCGTCATGGAGGCTCCTTTCTTGCGCGCAAAAGATTCATGCATGCGATTCGCCAGGCTGATCAGGGTTCCATAATTTTCACCGTCAAACGCCAGACACGCTCGCCACTGAGCCCCCTAAGAAACGCTTCAACATGGCAAGGCATCAGAAAGCCTGGCAGTTCGGGCAGTGGCCAGTGCTTTTGAGTGACGGTAGCGTGGGTCTGCGCCTGACGTTCAAACCCTATTGGCTGACAGAGGGCCGGTCATACCTGAACTGGAGAACCTGCTATGTCCAACCCTTACAGGCTCTACAAGTTTTAGTAGCTGGATGTGCCCAGTGCTCACGCGGGCTTGCGCACAGCCGCACCGTTTCCAATAAAACGGCGCGACTGTGCTCCGATCAGATCGGCGCTACCGGCGCAGGGCGTCGAACCTGAGGCTGCGAGGCATTGGCGGCTGCACCTTCCTCGATCGCCTGCTGAACAGCCTTGCGGCGACGCTCCTCGGCACGGCGGCTGAAGTACCAGACGAAGAAGGTGACCAAGGAAACGGACAGCAGAATCAGGCTGGCCACCGCATTGATCTCGGGCTTCACGCCCAGGCGTACCGCCGAGAACACTTCCATGGGCAGGGTGGTCGAGCCTGGCCCGGACACAAAGCTGGCCAGTACCAGGTCATCGAGTGACAGCGCGAACGACATCATGCCGCCCGCCGCCAGCGACGGCGCGATCATGGGTATGGTGATCAGGAAGAACACCTTCCAAGGCTTGGCTCCCAGGTCCATCGCCGCTTCCTCGATCGAAAGGTCCAGCTCACGCAGCCGGGCCGACACGACGACTGCCACGTAGGCCGCGCAGAACGTGGTGTGTGCGATCCAGATGGTGACAACGCCACGCTCCTGCGGCCAACCGATCAGTTGCGCCATGGCCACGAACAGCAGCAACAGCGACAGACCCGTGATGACCTCAGGCATTACCAGCGGCGCAGTGACCAGGCCACCGAACAGGGTACGCCCGCGAAAACGAGTGACCCGGGTCAGCACGAAGGCCGCCATGGTACCCAGCGCCACCGCCGCCACCGCCGTGTAACAGGCGATCTCCAGCGAGCGCATCACCGAGCCGATCAGCTGGGTATTGTCCAGCAAGCCAACGTACCACTTCACCGACCACCCACCCCACACCGTCACCAGCTTGGAGGCGTTGAAGGAGTAGATCACCAGGATCACCATCGGCAAGTAGATGAACAGCAAGCCGAACACCAGCATCAGCTTGGAAAAACCGAAGCGCTTCATGCCCTGCCCTCCATTTCCTTGGCCTGGCTGCGGTTGAACAGCAGAATCGGCACGATCAGGATTGCCAGCATCACTACCGCCAGCGCGGAGGCCACTGGCCAGTCACGGTTGTTGAAGAACTCTTGCCACAACACTTTACCGATCATCAGGGTTTCAGGGCCGCCGAGCAGCTCGGGGATCACGAACTCGCCCACCACCGGGATGAAGACCAGCATGCAACCGGCGATGATGCCGTTCTTCGACAACGGCACGGTGATTTTCCAGAAGCTGTTGAACGTGCTCGATCCAAGGTCCGACGCAGCCTCCAGCAGACTGGAGTCATGCTTCACCAGGTTGGCGAACAATGGCAGGATCATGAACGGCAGGTAGGAATAGACCACGCCGATGTACACCGCCAGGTTGGTATTGAGTATCTGCAAAGGCTGGTCGATCAGCCCGGTCCACATCAAAAAGCCATTGAGCAGGCCGTTGTTGCTCAGAATGCCCATCCAGGCATAGACACGGATCAGGATCGCCGTCCAGGTCGGCATCATGATCAGCAGCAGCAGGACGGTCTGGGTTTCCTTCTTGGCATTGGCGATGGCGTAGGCCATGGGGTAGCCGATCAACAGGCAAAGCACCGTGCTGATGAACGCCATCTTCAGCGAGCCCAGGTAGGCCGAGAGGTAGAGCTCGTCCTCGGTCAGCAAACCGTAGTTCGCCAGGTTGAGCACCAGTTGGATCTTGTCCTCGACGTAGCTGTAGATCTCGGTATAGGGCGGGATCGCCACGTCGGCTTCGGCGAAGCTGATCTTCAACACGATGAAGAACGGCAACATGAAGAATAGGAACAGCCACACGAAGGGCACCCCGATCACCAGGTGCCGCCCTTCGGGCGTGATGCGACGGAACGCTCGCTTGAGCTTGCGCAGCTTCATGACCGCAGCACCACGCCGCTGTCGTCTTCCCACCATACATAGACTTCGTCATCCCACGTAGGGCGTGCGCCCTGACGTTCGGCATTTGCCACGAACGACTGCACGATCTTGCCGCTGGGCAGCTGCACATGGAAGACCGAATGACCGCCCAGATAGGCGATGTCATGGATCTTGCCGCGTGACCAGTTGTACTCGAAGTCTGGCTGCACCGTCGTCACCAGCATCTTTTCAGGGCGCAGCGCGTAGGTGATGTGCTTGTCTTCCACCGAAGTGGAAACGCCGTGACCCACATAGATCTTGCGCTCGAGTTCCGGCGAGGCGATCAGAGCATGGCCTTCGGCATCGTCGATCACCTCGGCGTCGAACAGGTTGACGTTGCCGATGAATTCGCAGACCAGGCGGCTGGTCGGGGTTTCGTAGATGTCTACCGGCGAACCGATCTGTGCGATCCAGCCGAGGTGCATGATGGCGATGCGTTGGGCCATGGTCATGGCCTCTTCCTGGTCGTGGGTCACCATTACGCAGGTCACGCCGACGCGCTCGATGATTTCCACCAGCTCAAGCTGCATCTGCGAGCGCAGCTTCTTGTCCAGGGCGCCCATCGGCTCGTCCAGCAGCAGCAGCTTGGGGCGCTTGGCCAGGGAGCGGGCGAGGGCCACGCGCTGGCGCTGGCCACCGGAGAGCTGATGCGGCTTGCGCTTGGCGTACTGGGTCATGTGTACCAGCTTGAGCATCTCGGCCACGCGGGCGTCGACCTCGGCCTTGGGCAACCGATCCTGCTGCAGGCCGAAGGCGATGTTCTGCGCCACGGTCATGTGCGGAAACAGGGCGTAGGACTGGAACATCATGTTGATGGGCCGCTCGTACGGCGGCATGTCGGTGATGTCCACTCCGTCGAGGTAGATGCGCCCTTCGGTGGGGCGCTCGAAGCCTGCCAGCATGCGCAGCAAGGTCGACTTGCCGGAACCGGAACCCCCGAGCAGGGCGAAGATTTCACCCTTGCGGATTTCCAGGGACACATCGTCCACAGCTACCGTTTCGTCGAATTTTTTCGTGACCCGGTCGATCTTGACCAGCACCTGCTTGGGTTGCTGGCCACCCTCGAGGGCTTTCTTATAGGCGCCGGAGGCAACTGCCATGAGTGAAACTCCCAACAAGATTTTTGTGCCCGCGCGGCCTGCCCAGCAGGTACCGCGGCGGGTTAGGTGGATTACTTGCCCGACTTGACCTTGGTCCAGCTGCGGGTCATCAGGCGCTGCACTTTGGGCGGCAGCTCTGAGTTCACGAACATCTTGTCCAGCACATCCTGCGGTGGATAAACCGCAGCGTCAGTCCTCACGGCCTGGTCCATCAGGTCGCCAGCCTTCGAGTTAGGGTTGGCATAACCGACGTAATCACTGACCTGGGCGATAACCTCAGGTTTCAGCAAATAGTTGATCAAGGCATGCGCCTCTTTCACGTTCCTGGCGTCCTTGGGGATCGCCAGCACGTCGAACCAGAGGTTGCCGCCTTCCTTGGGAATGGCATAAGCCAGATTCACGCCCTTTTTCGCTTCTTCTGCGCGGGCCTTGGCCTGGAACACGTCCCCGGAGAACCCCGCCGCGACACAGATGTTGCCGTTGGCAAGATCGGTGATGTATTTGGACGAGTGGAAATACGTCACGTATGGGCGCACCGCCAGCAGCTTCTGCTCGGCCTTGGCGTAATCCTTGGCGTTGGTGCTGTTGGGGTCCAGGCCCATGTAGTTGAGCACGGCCGGAAGCATTTCGTCCGCCGAGTCGAGGAAGGCCACGCCGCACTTGGACAGCTTCTTCATGTTCTCGGGTTCGAACAGCACGGCCCAGGAGTCGATGGTGTCGACGCCCAGCGCCTCTTTCACCTTGTCGACGTTGTAACCAATGCCGTTGGTGCCCCACAGGTAAGGCACGGCATACAGATTGCCCGGGTCGTTCCTTTCCAGGCGTTTCATCAGCGACGGGTCAAGGTTCGTGTAATTGGGCAGCAGTTTCTTGTCGAGCTTTTGGAAGGCGCCCGCCTTGATCTGCTTGCCCAGGAAATGGTTGGAAGGCACGACTACGTCGTAGCCGGTCCTGCCGGCCAGCAGCTTGCCTTCCAGGGTTTCGTTGGAATCGAACACATCCTGCACCGGCTTGATGCCGGTGGCTTTCTCGAAGTCCGAGAGGGTGGTGGGGCCGATGTAATCGGACCAGTTGTAGAGATGCACCGTAGGCGCCGCTTGGACGCTGCATGCCAGCGTCAGGCCCGCTGCAGCCATCATGGCCTTGCGTAATACAGAATTGGACAAGTGGGTGGTCCTCACAATCAGTGTCTGGGTAGCGACAATGCTGCCGCACACGCAAAACCGGCGCGCAACTTACCTTCGCAGCTTCGATGCCGCAATGTTCAATTGCCTTTCACTGGCTTCGGACCGGGAAAAACCGGCCCGAAGCTGCTGCATCAGGCTTATTTGCCCGATTTGATCTTGGTCCAGCTGCGGGTGATCACACGCTGTACCGCCGCGTCAGGGGCTGCGATGGCATACAGCTTCTTCTTCACGTCAGCGGACGGGTAGATGCTCGGGTCGCTGGTGATGTCCTTGTCCACGAAGGCGGTCGCGGCCTTGTTGCCGTTAGGGAAGCGCACGGCGTTGGTGATTTCGGCCATTACTTGTGGCTGCATCAGGAAGTCCATGAACTTGTAGGCCGCTTCCTTGTGCTCGGCATCCTTCGGCATGGCGACCATGTCGTAGAAAGTGCCCGCGCCTTCTTTCGGAATCACGTAGTCCAGCTTCACCTTGTCGCCCGCTTCATGAGCGCGGGTCTTGGATTGCTCCAGGTCACCCGAGTAGCCGACGGCCAGGCAGATGTTGCCGTTGGCCAGGTCGCCGATGTATTTGGAGGAGTGGAAGTACGTGATCGAAGGACGGATCTTGAGGAACAGGTCCTCGGCGGCCTTCAGGTCTTCCTTCTTGGTGCTGTTGGTCGGCAGCCCCAGGTAATGCAGGGCAGCGGGCAGCATTTCGGTCGGGGCATCGAGGAAGCTCACGCCGCAGCTCTTGAGCTTGGCAATGTTCTCGGGCTTGAAGACCACATCCCAGGAGTCGATCTTGTCCACACCCAGCGCGGCCTTGACCTTCTCGGGGTTGTAGCCGATGCCGATCGAGCCCCACATGTAGGGGAAGGCGTATTTGTTGCCTGGGTCGCTGGCGTCGCCCACGGCCTTGAGCAGGTCTTCGTCGAGGTTCTTCCAGTTGGGCAGTTTGGAGCGATCGAGCTCCTGGTAGACGCCTGCCTTGATCTGCTTGGCCAGGAAGTTGTTGGAAGGCACGACGATGTCATAGCCCGACTTGCCGGCCAGCAACTTGGCCTCGAGGGTTTCGTTGCTGTCGAAGACGTCGTACTTGACCTTGATACCCGACTCTTTCTCGAACTTGGCGATGGTGTCCGGAGCGATGTAGTCCGACCAGTTGTAGACGTTCAATACCTTGTCTTCAGCCTGTACAGCCCCGACCACCGCGCCCATGAGGGCGGCGGCCAACAACGTCTTGCCCATGTTCTTCATGCGTCATGCTCCAGATTGTTCGATTAGCCATCCGTTCAGAAGCCGGGTTGCGCAGTACACGCGTGTGGGCGACTGAAGCAGCCGCTAGTCTGGCAAGTTACACGGCCCTGTTTCAAGGAAACCTGACCCTTGTAACCACTTAATGTCACATCGCTAGCTTTTAGCGGATCGCTTCGAGCGTCAGGTCCAGGCATTTGCGTGCCTTTTCCACCAGTTCGTCGATCTGCGCAGGGTTGATGACCAGCGGCGGCGCGATGATCATCGTGTCACCGACCGCGCGCATGATCAGGCCGTTGTCGAAACAGAAGTTGCGGCAGATCATGCCTACGCCTTTGCCATCGAAGCGGCTGCGTGTCGCCTTGTCCTTGACCAGCTCGATCGCGCCGAGCAGGCCAATGCCACGCACCTCGCCCACCAGCGGGTGGTCTTGCAGCTCACGCAAACGTTTCTGCAAATACGGTGCCGCTTCGGTGCGTGCCTTCTCCACAATCTGTTCGTCGCGCAGGATACGCAGGTTTTCCAGGCCCACTGCAGCAGCCACCGGATGCCCGGAGTAGGTGAAGCCGTGATTGAAATCACCCCCGTCGCTGAGCACCTTGGCAACGGTGTCACGCACGATCACACCGCCCATGGGGATGTAACCGGAGGTGAGGCCTTTGGCGATGGTCATCAGGTCGGGTTTGAGGTCGTAGAAATCCGAGCCGAACCACTGGCCTGTGCGCCCGAACCCGCAGATGACCTCGTCCGCCACGAAGAGGATGTCGTAACGGGCCAGGATCTCCTTGATCTTTGGCCAGTAGGTATCCGGCGGAATGATCACGCCACCGGCACCCTGGATGGGTTCGGCGATGAACGCTGCTACGTTGTCCTCGCCAACTTCGAGAATCTTCTTTTCCAATTGCTCGGCGGCCCACACCCCGAAAGCCTCCGGGGTCATGTCGCCGCCCTCGCCATACCAGTAAGGTTGGGGAATGTGCACTACGCCCGGGATCGGCAGACCGCCCTGCTCGTGCATGCCACTCATGCCGCCCAGGCTGGCCCCGGCCACGGTGGAGCCGTGATAGCCGTTGACCCGACCAATCAGGGTTTGCTTGTTGGGTTTGCCCTTGAGTGCCCAGTAATGGCGAACCATGCGCAGCACCGTGTCGTTGCCTTCGGAGCCCGAACTGGTGAAGAACACATGGCTCATGCCCTCGGGCGCCACCTCGGTAATCGCCTTGGCCAGCTCAAGTGCAGGCGGGTGGGCGGTCTGGAAGAACAAGTTGTAGTAAGGCAGCTCACGCATCTGCCGTTCGGCTGCCTGTACCAGTTCCTCACGCCCGTACCCCACGGCCACGCACCACAGGCCCGCCATGCCGTCGAGAATCTTGTGCCCTTCGCTGTCCCACAAATGCACGCCCTGGGCCTTGGTGATGATGCGCGGCCCCTTCTCCTTCAGCTGCTGGTAGTCGCTGAAAGGCGCGAGGTGATGCTCGCCGCTGAGGGCTTGCCATTCACGGGTTTGCGGGTTGTTCAGGCTCATGTGCTTCTCCGTTGACGGACGGCCGCGCGCTGGCGAGGCCGAGGTTGATCAGACTGCGAACAGCAGGAATTCACGCTCCCACGAACTAATGACGCGCTTGAAGTTCTCGTGTTCGGCACGCTTGGTGGCCACGTACCCGGCAATGAATTTCTTGCCCAGGTATTGCTCCAGCGCGCGACTGATTTCCATGCGCTCCAGGGCATCTTCGATGGTCAGCGGCAGGCGCAGGTTGCGGCGTTCGTAACCACGGCCCTGGACCGGGGCACTGGCCTCGATACCTTCGACCATGCCGATGTAGCCACACAGTAAGCTCGCGGCAATGGCAAGGTATGGGTTGGCATCAGCCCCTGGCAGACGGTTCTCGACGCGGCGGCTTTGCGGTCCGGCATCCGGAACGCGCAGGCCTACCGTACGGTTTTCCTCGCCCCACTCGACGTTCACCGGCGCGGACGTATCCGGCAGGAACCGGCGGAACGAGTTCACGTTGGGCGCGAACAGCGGCAAAGCCTCGGGGATGAACTTCTGCAGGCCGCCGATGTGGTTCAGGAACAGCGTGCTCATGCTGCCGTCTTCATTGCTGAAGATGTTTTTCCCGGTCGTCACATCGACCACGCTCTGGTGCAGGTGCATCGCGCTGCCCGGCTCGCCAGTCATCGGCTTGGCCATGAAAGTGGCGGCCACGTTATGCTTGAGCGCCGCTTCGCGCATGGTGCGCTTGAACACCAGGATCTGGTCGGCCAGGTGCAGGGCATCACCGTGACGGAAATTGATTTCCATCTGCGCCGTGCCGTCTTCATGAATCAGCGTGTCGAGGTCCAACTGCTGCAATTCGCACCAGTCGTAGACGTCCTCGAACAAAGGATCGAATTCGTTCGCCGCCTCGATGGAAAATGACTGGCGCCCGGTTTCAGGCCTACCCGAGCGCCCTACCGGCGGTTGCAACGGGAAGTCCGGGTCTTCGCTGCGCTTGGTCAGGTAGAACTCCATCTCGGGCGCGACGATGGGTTGCCAGCCTTTGTCTGCGTAAAGCTTGAGCACTTTCTTGAGCACATTGCGCGGCGACAGCTCTACCGGGTTGCCCTTCTTGTCGTAGGTATCGTGAATAACCTGCGCGGTCGGCTCGATGGCCCACGGCACCAGGAAGACGGCGTTCTCGTCGGGCCGGCAGATCATGTCGATGTCTGCAGGATCGAGCAGCTCGTAATAGATGTCATCGTCGACGTAGTCGCCGGTCACGGTTTGCAGCAACACGCTCTCTGGCAAACGCATGCCTTTTTCGGCGATGAACTTGTTGGTAGGCGAAATCTTGCCGCGTGTGATGCCCGTCAAGTCGCTGATCAGGCATTCGACTTCGGTGATCTTGTGCTCTTTCAACCAATCGGTGAGCTGGTCGAGGTTGTTACTCATAAATACCTCAGGAGGTAAGGTGGTCCGCGACTTGATTCTGGATGCAGTGGATGGCTAAAGCAAAACCCTCGCGCAGGCGGACGGTGGATACACTGAAATCAGGTGTGTCCGGAGCGATTTGTAAGGGCAGAAAGAGGCGATGCGTTTCGGTAGGGCGCCACAAGGGCGGGCCCGGACATGCCAAGCGTCAATTATTGCGACCACTGCCCCTGAACGGTAGGCAGGCGTGGCAAGCATGACTGGACAGCCTGATTGCGCAGCATCGGCAGCGCTTCCAGGTCGCGGCAGGCGGACCATGAGACCCTCGTATTATTCTGTTTTGGGTTGAATCGGAGCTTAGCGCCGTTCATTTTTTTACACAACACCTGCGTAAAAAATAAACGACGCAGCGCATGAGATAGCTCTTGTCTTGCGAAATAGCGGATAATGCCCTGCCCCGATATGCAGCAAATCTGCCGTAGATGTGCCATTTCAGGGCATCATGGGGTTGGCTTGACATCAGTATGGCTTTTCGATTGACTGGTCCTGCAAGCCCCCCTTGATTGATATTTTTAACAACAAAGGTGTTGCATCATGTCGGTACCCCCGCGTGCCGTTCAGCTTAACGAAGCGAACGCGTTCCTTAAGGAACATCCTGAGGTTCTCTACGTTGACCTTCTGATTGCAGATATGAATGGTGTGGTGCGTGGCAAGCGCATCGAGCGCACCAGCCTCCACAAGGTGTACGAGAAAGGCATCAACCTGCCCGCCTCGCTCTTCGCATTGGACATCAACGGCTCGACGGTCGAGAGCACGGGCCTGGGCCTGGACATCGGCGACGCTGACCGGATCTGCTATCCGATCCCCGATACCCTGTCCAACGAACCCTGGCAGAAACGCCCGACCGCGCAACTGCTGATGACCATGCACGAGATCGAGGGCGCGCCGTTCTTCGCCGACCCGCGTGAAGTGCTGCGTCAAGTGGTCAGCAAGTTCGACGACCTGGGCCTGACCATCTGCGCCGCGTTCGAGCTGGAGTTCTACCTGATCGACCAGGAGAACGTGAACGGCCGTCCGCAACCGCCCCGCTCGCCGATTTCCGGCAAGCGTCCGCAGTCGACCCAGGTCTACCTGATCGACGACCTGGACGAATACGCCGATTGCCTCCAGGACATCCTGGAAGGTGCCAAGGAACAGGGCATTCCGGCTGACGCGATCGTCAAGGAAAGCGCCCCGGCGCAGTTCGAAGTCAACCTGCACCATGTGCCCGATCCGCTCAAGGCCTGCGACTATGCGGTCCTGCTCAAGCGCCTGATCAAGAACATCGCCTACGACCATGAGATGGACACCACCTTCATGGCCAAGCCCTATCCGGGCCAGGCCGGGAACGGACTGCACGTGCATATCTCGCTGCTCGACAAGCATGGCAACAACATCTTCACCAGCGAGGATCCCGAGCAGAACGCCGCATTGCGCCATGCGATCGGCGGCGTGCTCGAGACCCTGCCGGCCTCCATGGCCTTCCTCTGCCCGAACGTCAACTCCTACCGCCGCTTCGGTTCGCAGTTCTACGTGCCGAACGCGCCGAGCTGGGGCCTGGACAACCGCACCGTGGCCCTGCGCGTGCCCACCGGCAGCCCGGACGCGGTACGCCTGGAACATCGCGTCGCCGGCGCCGACGCCAACCCCTACCTGCTGCTGGCCTCGGTGCTTGCCGGGGTGCACCACGGGCTGACCAACAAGGTCGAGCCGGGTGCCCCGATCGAAGGCAACTCCTACGAGCAGTTGGAGCCGAGCCTGCCGAACAACCTGCGCGACGCCCTGCGCGAACTGGACGACAGCGAGATCCTGGCGAAGTACATCGATCCGAAGTACATCGACATCTTCGTCGCGTGCAAGGAAAGCGAGCTGGAGGAGTTCGAACACTCGATCTCCGACCTGGAGTACAACTGGTACCTGCATACCGTCTGAGGTAGCGGTATCGGCGCGCCGGTCCTGGGCCGGCGCCGTACGCAGCGAAATCCGGGGCGGTTTCGCAGACACTCAACGCGGGGGCGTCTGTGTCTGGGAAACCGCCCCGGTCCTTTTCTCGGAACCGGGAAATGTGCGCCACGGCACAGCCTGCCGCCACGCCTCCCACCAGACTCGATGCTGGCCTGCATCAATGCCTCTGCCGCCTGGCTCCGGCACCATCGTCCGCTCCGTTCCGTCCAGCGAGAAGATTCCATGCCCCGCCTTTCCGCCCTGCTGTTCCTCGCCCTCGCACCCTGGCTGGCCCAGGCCGAGGAGACCCTGCGCGTCTACAACTGGAACGACTACATCGACCCGCAGGTGCTCGAGTCCTTCCAGAAGGACACCGGCATCCGCGTCGAGTACCACACCTTCGCCACCGCCGAGGAACTGGACAAGGCGCTGCGCAGTGGCGAGGCGATCGACGTCGCCGTCCCCTCCCACGACACCCTGCCGGCCCTGCTGAAGGACAACCTGCTGCGGCCGCTGGACTTCACCCAGCTGCCCAACCGCAGCCATCTCGACCGTCAATTGCTGAGCAAACTGGCCGCGGTCGATCCTGACAATCGCCACGCCATCCCCTATCTATGGGGTGCCGTAGGCCTGGCCATCAATACCCCGCAGGCCGAAGCCGCCTATGGCGGGCCGCTGCCCAACAGCTGGAGCCTGCTGTTCGACGCCAGCCAGAGCCAGCGCCTGAAAAGCTGCGGCATCAGCCTGCTGGACGCGCCGGACGAAACCCTGGCGATCCTCCTCAACTACCAGGGCCGCAACCTCGCTCGTACTGCGCCGAGCCAGGTACGCCGCGCCGCCGAGGCGCTGCACGGACTGCGACCGAACCTGCGCTACGTCGACAGCGAGCGCTACATCGCCGACCTCGAAGGCGGTCGCCTCTGCCTGGCCATGGCCTGGGTCGGCGACGCCCTGCGCGCGGCCAAGGCGGGCCAGCCGGTAAGTTTCGAGGTACCGCAGGAAGGCTCGGTGCTGTTCATCGACAACCTGGTGATCCCGGCCGGCGCCCAGCATCCACGCGAGGCGCACCGTTTCATCGACTACCTGATGCAACCGAAGATCGCCGCACAGATCACCGCCGCCACCCTCTACCCCAGCGGCAACGCCGACGCCGCCGGCTTCCTCGATCCTGCCCTGCGCCAGCAACCCGGCCTGTATCCGGACCGCGACACCAGCCGCCGCCTGTTCGCCCTGGAAACGCCGCCGGAAAAACTCCGGCCGGTGGTCGACGAGATCTGGAAGGCCTTCCGCGGCGCCAGCCACTGAGCGGCTTGCCCCGGTCGCGTGAGCTGGCGTCCAATAGCCGCTCACGCCCGGAGACCCGCCATGCAGCCCACCTCGTCCACCCGCAAGCCCCGCGCCAGCAGCCAGGCCCGGATCGCCGCGATCCTCGACGCCGCCCGCGGCCTGCTCGCCGACGAAGGCATCGGCGGCCTGACCATCTATAGCGTGGCCGAACGCGCGGAAATGCCGCCATCGTCGGTCTACCACTTCTTCCCCAGCGTGCCGGCCCTGCTCCAGGGGCTGACCGGCGAGGTCCACGCCGCCTTCCGCGCGTGCCTCGAACAGCCGGTGGAACATGCAGGCCTGCGCTGCTGGCGCGACCTGTCGCGGATCGTCGAGGAGCGCATGCTGGCGGTCTACGCCCGCGACGCGGCGGCCCGCCAACTGATTCTCGCCAGCCACGGCCTGGCCGAAGTCACCCAGGCCGATCGCCAGCATGACGTGCAACTCGGCCAGGCCATGCGCGCCCTGTTCGAGCGGCATTTCCTGCTGCCACCGCTGCCGACCGATATCGAGATCTTCAGCCTGGCCATGGAGCTAGGCGATCGCGTCTACGCATTGTCGGTCCAGCGTCACGGGATCATCGACGCACGCCTGGCGGAAGAAGGCATGCGGGTGTTCGACGCCTACCTGGGGCTCTACCTGCCGCCGATCCTGGAAAAGCGTAGCGAACCATTAACCGGATTTATATCCGATTTAAATCGATAGAAAACCCATAAAACTCTCTTAAACCGCTTCACAGTCCGATTTTTATCGGATATAAATCCGCCCATCCCTCGATCGGGCGCGACACCCCGTTCCCGCCCGCCCGACCCACAACCGGCCGCCGCCAAGCCCGGCAGCCATCCGAGCCAGCACACGAGGTGCTCCATGACCCGCAACGTCACCGTCGCCGCCACCCAGATGGCCTGCTCCTGGGATCGTCCGGCGAACATCGCCCGCGCCGAGAAACTGGTGCGCCAGGCCGCCGCCAGGGGTGCGCAGATCATCCTGATCCAGGAACTGTTCGAGACCCCCTACTTCTGCCAGAAGCCGAACCCGGACTACCTGCAGCTGGCCACCACGGTCGAGGAGAACGCCGCCATCGCCCACTTCCAGGCCCTCGCCCGGGAGTTGCAGGTGGTATTGCCGATCAGCTTCT
The DNA here is from genome assembly GCA_963529135.1 of uncultured Pseudomonas sp. GTDB lineage: Bacteria > Pseudomonadota > Gammaproteobacteria > Pseudomonadales > Pseudomonadaceae > Aquipseudomonas. Next base: position 46,401 of record CAURYQ010000024.1, read on the forward strand.
TCGAACGCGCCGGGCGCGCCCGCTTCAACAGCATCGCGGTCATCGACGCCGATGGCGGCAACCTCGGGGTCTACCGCAAGAGCCACATCCCGGACGGCCCGGGCTACCACGAGAAGTACTACTTCAATCCGGGCGACACCGGCTTCAAGGTCTGGCAGACCCGCTACGCACGGATCGGCGTCGGTATCTGCTGGGACCAGTGGTTCCCCGAATCGGCGCGCAGCATGGCCTTGCGGTGTCGGTGATGAGCCTGCTGCGCCCCGGCGA
>CAURYQ010000025.1:0-45760 GCA_963529135.1 uncultured Pseudomonas sp.
CCGGCCCCTTGGAGAAAGGATCTTGCAAGGCTTCGCAATTGCGCCGGTTGATTTCTAGCAGCGTCTTCAGGTCGAGCATGAGCTTTCCTTAGCCAAATAGAGGTTGCAGGTGTACTTGAAGGCGGTGGGCAAGCGGCGTGTCGATAAGGTGCTGGCAGTAGCTGTAGATGCCGGCGATCGGCCTATTTTATATTCAAAAGTGCCAGTTCCGTCGCGCAGGGAAGTTCCTGATTCCCTGTAGGAAGTTTCGTTGCTGAGCGCACTTTATATATAAGCGGCTTCGGGCTTTCATGCGTGGTAATGACCGGGCTTGGGTCATTCTCTTTGTATGAGTGCCCGATCACTAAGGCGCGTACGTCGCAGGTGGATGCGGGAGGTGCGGTTTGCTCAGCTATTCGAATACATGCCGCATGTTAGGAGGGGGCATTTGGCCCAGCATCTCTCGGAGCGGGCCCAAAGTATAAAATGCAATCAATGCGAAAAGTGCATGTTAACCCAAGGTGTCCAAGCCGAGCATGCGCAACGCGCTTGGCAGCGATGAAGGCCTTACAGGCAATAAAAAACCCCGGAGCAGGTCCGGGGTTTTGGTACGTCACACTACGCGATCAATCCTGGTTGGCCAGTTTGTGCTCGAGGTAGTGAATGTTGACGCCGCCTTTGCAGAAACCTTCATCACGCACCAAGTCACGGTGCAGCGGAATGTTGGTCTTGATGCCATCGACGACGATCTCGTCCAGGGCGTTGCGCATACGAGCCATGGCTTCGTCGCGATCTTTGCCCCAGGTGATCAGCTTGCCGATCAGCGAGTCATAGTTCGGCGGAACCGAATAGCCGCTGTACAGGTGCGAGTCGACGCGTACGCCGTTGCCGCCAGGCGCGTGGAAGTGCTTCACCTTGCCTGGGCTCGGGATGAACTTCTTCGGGTCTTCGGCGTTGATACGGCATTCCAGCGAGTGGCCGTGGACGACCACATCTTCCTGACGGAACGACAGCTTGTTGCCAGCGGCGATGCTCAGCATCTCCTTGACGATGTCGATGCCTGTGACCATCTCCGACACCGGGTGCTCAACCTGCACGCGGGTGTTCATCTCGATGAAGTAGAAGCGGCCATCTTCGTACAGGAACTCGAAGGTACCCGCACCGCGGTAGCCGATCTCGACGCAGGCGTCCACGCAGCGCTTGAACACTTCCTGGCGCGCTTTCTCGTCGATACCTGGGGCCGGGGCCTCTTCCAGTACCTTCTGGTGGCGGCGTTGCAGGGAGCAATCGCGGTCACCGAGGTGAATGGCATTGCCCTGGCCGTCGGACAGTACCTGCACTTCCACGTGACGTGGGTTGGTGAGGAACTTCTCCAGGTACACCATCGGGTTGCCGAAGGCGGCACCGGCTTCGGTTCGGGTGAGCTTGGCCGAGGAGATCAAGTCCTCTTCCTTGTGCACCACGCGCATGCCGCGACCACCGCCACCACCGGCGGCCTTGATGATCACCGGGTAGCCGACCTCGCGGGCGATGGCCAGCGCGACTTCTTCATCTTCCGGCAGCGGGCCGTCGGAGCCCGGTACGGTCGGTACGCCCGACTTGATCATCGCGTCCTTGGCCGACACCTTGTCACCCATCAGGCGAATGGTGTCAGCTTTGGGGCCGATGAAGGCAAAACCGGACTTTTCCACCTGCTCGGCAAAATCGGCGTTTTCCGCGAGGAAACCGTAACCCGGGTGAATCGCGGTGGCGCCGGTAACTTCGGCAGCAGCGATGATCGCCGGGATGTGCAGGTACGAATCCTTGGACGATGCAGGGCCGATGCAGACCGACTCGTCTGCCAGGCCCAGGTGCATCAGTTCACGGTCAGCGGTGGAGTGCACGGCGACGGTCTTGATACCCAGCTCTTTGCAGGCACGCAGGATCCGCAGGGCAATTTCCCCGCGGTTGGCGATCAGGACTTTTTCGAGCTTCCCAGACATCGTTGGCTCTCCGCGATTCAAACGATGGTGAACAGCGGCTGGTCGAACTCAACCGGCTGGCCGTCTTCTACCAGGATGGCGTCGATGACGCCGCCGATGTCGGCTTCGATGTGGTTCATCATCTTCATGGCTTCGACGATGCACAGGGTGTCGCCTTTCTTCAGCGTCTGGCCCACTTCGGCGAAGTTCGGCGAGGTCGGCGAAGGCTTGCGGTAGAAGGTGCCGACCATCGGCGAGCGAATCACGGTGCCTTTGAGGGCAGGGGCGGCTTCGGCGGCCGGGGCGGCGGCGGCAGCGACAGGCGCTGGTGCAGCGGCAGGTGCCGGTGCGGCGACGGGGGCGGCAAAGTACTGCTGACCGGCTGGGGTCTTGCTGTGACGGCTGATACGGACGGACTCTTCGCCTTCCTTGATCTCCAGCTCGTCGATGCCAGACTCTTCCAGCAGCTCGATCAGTTTCTTGACTTTACGGATATCCATTAATCATCAACTCCCAAAGGTTCGGTCAGGGGGCGAAATTTCAAAAGCGTGTCGACACGCTTCTCTTGACCCTGGCCACCGAGGCCAGGGCTTTCATCATTTGGGCTGTGCGTTGGCAGCCAGTTGTTCCAGTGCGGACTCCAGGGCCAGGCGATAACCGCTGGCGCCCAAGCCGCAGATCACCCCTACCGCGACATCGGAAAAGTAGGAGTGATGACGGAACGGTTCGCGTTTGTGCACGTTGGACAGGTGCACTTCGATGAATGGGATGCTCACCGCAAGCAATGCGTCACGTAATGCAACGCTTGTATGGGTGAAAGCAGCCGGATTGATCAGGATGAAATCCACACCCTCGTTGCGCGCCGCATGAATGCGATCGATCAACTCGTATTCGGCATTGCTCTGCAAAAACTGCAAATGGTGGCCTGCAGCGCGTGCATGTTGCTCCAGGTCCTGGTTGATCTGGGCCAGAGTCACGGCGCCGTAATGGCCAGGCTCGCGGGTACCGAGCAGGTTGAGATTGGGGCCGTGAAGCACCAGTAGCGTTGCCATCTGCGAGTTCCTTGGATTTGTAGGGCAATTCGACACAGCGCGGCGAGTGTGCCTAAAGCGACGGCAAGTGTCCAGTTCCCGGCAATAGCCAGCACGATGAGCGAGATTCGCGCGAAGTATGTGACCGGATGGCGGGAACTGGTCACTGAACCCCGGCATGTTCCCATGCCAGCGGGCTGTCAGAGGCCTGCACGGCTGCGCACGCCTGACAAAATCGATACGAAGTTCTCGGCATTTATCTCGCCAATCACCCGATCAGCGGTCAGTTCGCTACCGTTGGCAGCAAAGAACATCAAGGCAGGCGGGCCGAATAACTTGTAGCGATCGAGCAAGTCCCGCTGGGCTGCATCGCTTCGCGTTACGTCGAAACGCAACAGTTTGAAGCCTGCCAGTTGCGGTTGCACCTGGGGTGCATTCAGCACCTCATGCTCGATGACCTTGCAGCTGATGCACCAGTCTGCGTACCAGTCCAGCAGCACGGGCTGGCCGGCGGCCTTGGCATCGGCCAGTGCAGCATCGAGCGCCTCGGGGGTGCTCAGCGTTTGCCACGCCTGCGCCCCGGGTGCTGCCTTGCCGGAGGCGCTTGCAACGGTAGCGCTTGCAGCGGCGGGGCGCAGTGGCTGCAGCGGGTCGCCCTGGCCGCTGAGTGCGCCATGCCAACAGGCCAAGGCGTACACCAGCAATGCCAGGCCAAGCACTTGGGCGAGGCGCTGGCGAGCGGTCTTGACCACGAATTCCAAGGCCCCGAGGAACACGGCCACCCCGGCGCAGAGCAAGCCGACCAGCCCCAGCGTGACAGGCCCGGGCAAGACCCGGCTGAGCAGGCCAATGGCCAGCCCCAGCAACAGGACGCCGATGGCATGTTTGACGCTATCGAGCCACGGGCCGCTTTTGGGCAACCAGGCCGCGCCGCCGGTGGCGACCAGCAGCAACGGGGCACCCATGCCCAGGCCCAGCACGAACAGTTTGAGCGCGCCGCCCAGGGCATCACCACTGGCGCTTATGTACAGCAGCGCGCCAGCCAACGGTGCCGACACGCACGGGGAAACCAGCAGGCTGGACAACACGCCCAACACCGCCGCGCCCAGCAGCGACCCGCCTTTGGTACGGTTGGCTACGCTGTCCAGGCGGCTGCTCAGCGCTTGCGGGAGCTTGAGTTCGAACAAGCCGAACATGGCCAAGGCAAAGACCACGAAGAACAGCGCGAAAGGTACCAGCACCCAGGCCGACTGCAACCGCGCCTGCAGGTTTAGACCTGCGCCGAACAAGCCCATCAGTGCCCCGAGGGCGGCGAAGCTGGCGGCCATGGGCAGCACATAGGCCAGCGACAACGACAAACCGCGCAATCCGCCCACCTGACCGCGCAGCACCACGCCCGAGAGGATCGGCAGCATGGGCAATACGCACGGCGTGAAAGTAAGCCCCACGCCGGCGACGAAGAACAGCACCAGCGCCTTCCAGTCCCAGGTTTTCGCGGTAGGGATGCTCGCGGCCCCCTCACCGTCGATGCTCAGGTGTTCTGTTTCAGGCGGATAGCACAAGCCTTTGTCGGCACAGCCCTGATACCCCACCTGCAAGGTAAAGGCCCTTGGGTCGTTGCGCGGCAACTCGATGTCGACGATGCCGTGGTACACCTCGACATCGCCAAAGAACTCGTCATGCTTGGCTTCGCCCTTCGGGATGACCGGTGTGCCCAAGGCGATGTCGGCAGGCTCGGTGCGAAAGGCGAAGCGGTGGCGATACAGGTAGTAGCCGTCCGTGGCGACCAGGCGCAGTTTGATGGCTTTGGCATCGGCCTGGATCAGGCTCAGCTTGAAAGCTTCGTGTACCGGAAGAAAGTCGGCGTTGCCGGCCAGCGAAGAGGCGCCAAGCGTGGCGCTGGGGCGGTTGTCCAGCAGGCCCGTGGCGAACACCGGGCTGGCCAGCAGCAGGCACAACAGGAAAAACAGGCGGCGCATGGCGTACTCGCAAGATCGAACGTGCCGCGCATGATAACGGAGTTGGCCCTTGAGGGACCATGAGCGGTCAGGCTGACCCAGGCCCCGGCACCCTTGTCGCCTGCCATGCCTTCAGTCGGTAACAGTGCAATGGGGCCTGGGCGCGCAGGTCTGTCGGTCGATTCAGGCCCTGAACGCACCCACCGCCTGATTCAGGGCACTGCCAAGGTTGAGCAGGTGATCACCTTGCTCGCGCCCCTCGCCGATGCGTTGCAGGTTATCGGCGCCCAGTTGGTGAATCCGCTCGCTGTGGTCACGGATTTCGCTCACCGCACCGCTTTGCTGCGCAGTGACTTCGGCGATGCGCAAGGCGGTGTCGGCAATGGTGCGGATCGCGCAGACGATCTCATCCAGTGCGCCGTCGGCGGTTTGGGCCTGGCTTGCAGTGGCCTCGGCATGTTCCAGTTGTACCCGCGTGCCATCCACGGCGTCTTTGGCGGCTTGCTGCAGCCTGTCGATCAGCGCCTGTATTTCTCCGGTCGCGCCTGTGGTGCGCTGGGCCAGCGTGCGCACTTCGTCGGCCACCACTGCGAAACCGCGGCCCATTTCGCCAGCGCGAGCGGCTTCGATGGCGGCATTGAGCGCCAGCAGGTTGGTCTGTTCGGCAATGGACCGGATCACGGTCAGCACGCCGCCGATCATGGCCGATTCTTCTGCCAGTTGCTCGATCATGCGGGCGTTGCCCTGCACCTCATCCACCAACGTGCGTAAACCCGACAGGCTTTGCCCGATCACTGCCTGGCCTTGGTCCACTGCCCGGCCCGCGTCACGACTGGCCAGGGCCGCAGCGCTGGCATCGCCAGCCACCTGCTGGATGGTCGCTTCCAGCTCCCCGAGCGCATCGCGAATCTGCCCGGTATCCCCGGCCTGCCGCTGCGCGCCATCGTGCAGGGCAGCACTCATGCCTGCCAGCGCATGACTGCTGCCGGCGACTTGCTCGGCGTTGTGACGCAGGGCGCCGACCAGGTCGACCAGGTACTGGCGCAGGCGGTTGAGCGAAGCCTGGATATCATGCAGTTCGCGGTTGGTCCTGCCCAGCGCGATGGGCTGGGTGAAATCGCCCTCTGCCCAGCGCGACAGCGCCGGTGCCAGGCCGGTGAGGGTGCGTGCCAGGCGACGCTGCAAGGCGTCGATGAGCAGGGCGATCAGCAGAATCATCACGATCATCACCCCTTGCAACGTCCGGACTTCGCTGGTGATCGTGGCATGCAGGCCGCGAACCTCGGGTTCCAGCGCCGCTATGGCCTGGCGCACTGCATCGAGCCGTTGCGTGGTGCGGGCCGCCAGGGTGGCGCGATGGGCGATCTGGTCACGTGTGCGTTGCAGCTCGGCAGGGTAGCGGCCAACCAGGCTTTGCAGTTCGCGCTTCAGTCCCACGGCGACGTCCTCCGTCTGAGCCTGAGCCTTGGTCTGCAACCCCATCAGCGCCGCGAAGTCATCAGCGCCGGACTCGGCGGCACGGGTCACGCCCAGCAGCGGCAAGCCATCGATGACCCGCGCCTGGACCTGGATCAGTTGCAGTTCACGCTCCAGCTCGGTCGCCAGCTCAGGTCGGCCGCTGCTGACCAGCTTCTCCCGTGCCAGGCCAAGCCTGCTCAGGTGCACGGTCGCATCGATCAGAGGCAGCAGGTAACGTCCAGTGTCGGGGCTTGCGCTGTCGCGGGCGTAGGCAGTCAGCTGCTCCAGGTTGGCACCCAGTTCACGCTCGGCCTGCAGTAACAGTGCCTGTGGGTCGCCAGCCAGCTTGCCGGCTGCCAGAAGGTCGCCGGCGCTGAAGGCCAGAAGGTCATCCAGGCTGGGGCGCAGCTCACTGGCCAGCGCGTCGGGCCAGTCATCCAGCGCCTTTTGCAGTTGCGTCGTGGCTTGCACTGCCGCCGCCAGGCGCAGGGCATCGCCGCTGGCCAGATAGGCCTGGATGTTGTCGGCGGCTTGAGTCTGAAACTGGCGAGACAGGGCCAGGTAGCGCTCCATCATCTGATAGGGGCGCTCCAGGGCTCGCTGCGACCACCACAGCGTTACGCCCAGGGCGATGCATACCGTTACCAGCAACAGGGTATTGAAATTGGTCAGCCACTTCAGGCGCATAGCCGCGAACTTCCTGCGGGGGAGGGAAGAGGTAGGGGCCTGAAGCTATTGCGGTTGTATGACGCGATGATGACGGGAGCAGGCAAAGTGCCTCTATCTTTTGCCCGGCAGATCAAGGGTCCACGCGAACCACGCAATTGCGTCCCGCATGTTTGGCACGGTACAGGGCTTCGTCGGCGGCGCTCGCCATGGTCAAGGCGTCGAGCCCTTCATCCAGTTGCACCACGCCCGCACTGAAGGTGCAACGCAGGTCCTGGGGTTGGGCCGGGTAGAGGATTTCGGCAAAACGCCCGCGGATGTCGTCCAGTACCTTGTAGGCCGCCTCCAGGGCAGTGTTGGGCATGACGATGGCGAATTCTTCCCCGCCGTAGCGGCCGATGAAATCGGTCTTGCGCAGGCGTTGCTTGAGGAACAGGGCCAGGCTCTTGATCACCCGGTCGCCCATGGGGTGGCCATGGCGGTCGTTGATCTTCTTGAAACTGTCGATGTCGAGCATGGCGAAGCTCAACGGCTGCTGTTCGCGGCGCGCACGGAAGCTGCAATCCTCGAGCAATTGCAGGATATGCGTATGGTTGTACAGCCCAGTCAGGCTGTCGCGGACCATGCGTGCCTTCAGGTGGCGGGCGCGGGCGGCGCGGTTGCGCACCGTCGTGATCAGGTGGCGCGAGCGAAACGGCTTGGTCAGGAAATCATCGCCGCCCTCGCTCATGGCCTCGAGCTGCTTGTCCAGGTCGTCCTCGGCCGAGAGGTAGATGATCGGCACGCTGACGTAGCGGTCGTTGTGGCGAATCACTTTGGCCAGTTCGGGGCCGGTGCACGCCGGCATGTACAGGTCCAGGATGATCAGGTCAGGCTGGAAATCGGCCAGCTCGGCCATGGTTGCGATCGGGTTGGTCAGGCTACGGGTGATCATCCCGGCACCTGCCAGTACCCGCTCCGTGAACAGGGCCTGGGTACGTGAGTCGTCGATGATCAGCACGCGCAATGGATCGTACGGCGCGGCGTCGGTCAGCAGCTCGACCTTCTCCAGCAGGCTGGAAGCCTCCAGTGTGCCGGTGAGAAAGTCACGACCACCGGCCCGTACGGCTGCCAGTCGGGTCGGGGTGTCAGTTTCATGCAGGCTGAAGAACAGCAGCGGCAGAGGCTTGGCCTGCCCTGTCTGGACCTCGGCCGCCAATGCCAGGCCCTGGCCCACGCCATTGAAGTCGACGTCCATGATGATCGCCGACGGCGGGCACTCGCCCACCGATGCGCGAAAGGCATCGGCAGTGGGCAAGGCCTGTACGCCCAGACCGAAGAATTCCAGTTGCTGGGCCAGGCGCTCGGCGCGGTCGTGATCCTGCAAGAGGATGTAGACCGGCCTGCGCACCGGCGCCAGCAGCGGCTGGTCATGTGGATCATCCTTGCGCAGGCCGCTACGCGCGAGCTGCTGAGTAGGGCACTGCGGGCTCGGCTCGGCTGCTTGGCTCATGTCCTGGCTACTTGTGGTTAGGGGTATGCAGGGGCAGTGATGGCTCTATGCTAGCAGTTCTTTTACGCCCGGTGCGCACCCCTGACCAACAAACTGGGCTGAATGGCGATTCAGTTACAGACCAAGGGGTCGCTTATGCGTAAGGCAGTGTCTGCTTTATAGTGCTGTCAGGCGGGCTTGCCGTGGCACCCTGGCGCAGGCCTGTGGTCAAAGCCCCTGAACCGTCGTGACTGATCAAGGATATAGCCATGCTGGACTGGAAAAACCGCGAGGCCAAAGCCGAGCCCCGCGAGCGTGTCGACGGCCGCGGCGCTGCCGCCCGTAGCTATTTTGGTGGCCTTTGGGGCCGCGCACTGTTGGCCCTCGTCGGGGTCTACCTGGTGGTGTGTATCGGCCTGAGCTGGTACTGGAGCCAGGAGCCCGAATTGTTCCCGGTGCAGCAGAACGCGCAGAGTGCAGCCGAGCGTACCGGCCAGCAGATGGTAGTGGGCTATACCACCGTCGAAACGCTCAAGACCGTGGCTGGCACCTTGTTGAACAAACCCGGTGGCTATATCGCCAACGACCGTCTCCCGCCGGGCCTGTGGATGGACAACATGCCCAACTGGGAATACGGCGTGCTGGTCCAGGTGCGTGACCTCTCCCGCGCACTGCGCAAGGATTTCGCTCGTTCGCAGTCGCAATCGACCGAAGATGCCGATCTGGCCAAGGCCGAGCCACGCTTCAACTTCGACTACAAGAGCTGGATCCTGCCGTCGAGCGAGTCGGAGTTCGAAGAGGGCATCAAGTCGCTGGCGCGCTACCAGGCTCGCCTGGCCTCGGGCGACAAGGGCGCGATCTTCTATACCCGCGCCGACAATCTGAACAACTGGCTGGGTGACGTCGCTACCCGCCTGGGTTCGCTGTCGCAGCGCCTTTCGGCCAGCGTAGGTCGCGTCAAGCTCAATACCACGCTCAAGACCGAATCGGTGGCGGCTGGCCAGGCGCCGCAGGTTGACGAAGAAGTCGTGGAAACGCCATGGCTGCAGATCGACGACGTGTTCTACGAAGCCCGCGGCCAGGCCTGGGCCCTGTCGCACCTGCTGCGTGCGATCGAAGTCGACTTCGCCGACGTGCTGGCCAAGAAAAACGCCACCGTGAGTGTGCGTCAGATCATCCGCGAGTTGGAAGCCTCGCAAGAGCCGCTGTGGAGCCCGATGGTGCTCAATGGCAGCGGTTTTGGCATGTGGGCCAACCACTCGTTGGTCATGGCCAACTATATTTCCCGCGCCAATGCGGCGGTCATCGACCTGCGCCAGCTGCTGTCGCAGGGCTGATATGGCCTTCAACCCCGATGAGGCCGCCCACCGGGCGGCTTCGGACCGGGAACGGGTTACCTGGGTAGACGAAGCCGACCAGGTGCTGGGCGCCTTGCCCCGTGTCGAGTTGCGTGAGCGCGGGCTGATCGGGCGCTGCACCTTCATCCTGCTGTTCAACAGTGCCGGTGAGTTGTGCGTGCACAGGCGCACCCTGAGCAAGGCGCTGTACCCTGGGTACTGGGACGTGGCCGCTGGCGGCATGGTGGCCGCAGGTGAAACGTACGCCGAATCTGCCGCCCGCGAGCTGGCCGAAGAGTTGGGTATATCGGGCGTGCCGTTGCGCTTTCACGAGCGATTCCACTTCGATCAACCCGGTAATCGGCTTTGGTGCGCGGTCTATTCGGCGGTATCGGATGCGCCGTTGCGTCTGCAGCCCGAGGAAGTGAGCGAGGCGCGGTTCATCGGCCTTGATCAGGCACTCGAAGACAGCCGTGTCAGGCCCTATTGCCCCGACTCGATGGCAGCGTTGGTGCGCTACAGAGACAGCCTCGCCTAGCCCGTGTGCACATGGTCGCAAAACATTCGCAAAATGCCGCAATCCAGTACTTAGCAACGGCACCTTTTATCGTTACACTGCGCGGCCTTTTCGGGCTGCCGCACGTGTTGCGGCAGTAGCGCCGCCCCTGCCAGAGTGGGGCCTCGCGGTCGGCCTCATGTGCAGGTACGACCAGTTTTTGTCCTCAGCACCGAGGAACAAAAGTGGCCAAGAAAGCTTCTTCCCTCGCCGCCCTGGGCGGTCTCGTTTATTCGACCGACGCCGGTCGCCATTGCCCTGACTGTGGCCAGCCTGTGGACGCCTGTACCTGCAAGCAGCAGGTCATCGCCCAAGGTGACGGTATTGCCCGCGTGCGCCGCGAGAGCAAGGGCCGCGGCGGCAAGACCGTGACCACCGTCACCGGTGTGCCATTGGCGGCGGATCAGCTCAAGGAGCTGGCTGCCACTCTCAAGCGCCGCTGCGGTACCGGTGGCGCGCTCAAGGATGGCGTCATCGAGATCCAGGGCGATCATGTGGACCTACTGATCGCCGAGCTGATCAAGCAAGGCTTCAAAGCGAAAAAGTCAGGCGGCTGAACCCTCCTGCGGGTATTTCGACCTGCGCTTTCTAAACTCGTCGCGGTGACCAGGGTCTACCCCAGAGCACGGACGAACCGTCATTTTTGGCTTCTACACTGCCTTCCCGGTTTGCCCGGCAGTGTCTTGACTCAATTTATAGGGGACTTGAATGTCCGTACGACGCACACGCAAAGACGATGGTAGCCAATGGACCGTGGCCGACAGCCGCAGCGTTTATGGCATCCGCCATTGGGGCGCAGGGTATTTCGCCATCAATGAAGCCGGGCGCGTCGAAGTGCGCCCCAACGGCCCGGACAGCTCGCCGATCGACCTGTACGAACAGGTCGATCAGCTGCGCCAGAGCGGCCTGTCGCTGCCTTTGCTGGTGCGCTTCCCCGACATTCTTCAGGACCGCGTCCGCCAGCTGACCGGAGCCTTCGACGCCAATATCGCGCGCCTGGAATACCAGAGCCAGTACACTGCCCTGTACCCGATCAAGGTCAACCAGCAGGAGGCGGTGGTCGAAAACATCATCGCCACCCAGAACGTCTCCATCGGGCTGGAAGCCGGTTCTAAACCCGAACTGCTGGCGGTGCTGGCATTGGCGCCCAAGGGCGGCACCATCGTCTGCAACGGCTACAAGGACCGCGAGTTCATCCGCCTGGCGCTGATGGGCCAGAAACTGGGCCATAACGTCTTCATCGTCATCGAGAAAGAGTCCGAAGTGGCCTTGGTGATCGAGGAGGCGGCCGACCTCAAGGTCAAGCCGCAGGTGGGCCTGCGCGTGCGCCTGTCGTCACTGGCCTCGAGCAAGTGGGCCGATACGGGCGGCGAGAAGTCCAAGTTCGGCCTGTCTGCCGCCCAGCTGATTTCCGTGGTGCAGCGCTTCCGCGATGCCGGTCTGGATCAGGGCATCCGCCTGCTGCACTTCCACATGGGCTCGCAGATTGCCAACCTGGCCGACTACCAGCACGGTTTCAAGGAAGCGATCCGCTATTACGGCGAGTTGCGTGCCCTGGGTCTGCCGGTCGATCACATCGATGTGGGCGGCGGGCTGGGTGTGGACTACGACGGCACCCATTCGCGCAACGCCAGCTCGATCAACTACGACATGGACGACTATGCCGGCGTGGTCGTGGGCATGCTCAAGGAGTTCTGCGACGCGCAGGGCCTGCCGCACCCGCACATCTTCTCGGAAAGCGGTCGTTCGCTGACGGCTCACCATGCCATGCTGGTCATTCAGGTCACCGACGTCGAACGGCACAACGACCAGGTGCCAACCATCGAGAACAAGGACGCGCTGCCGGAAACCGTGCAGTGGCTGGCAGATCTGCTGGGCCCCACCGACATCGAGATGGTCACCGAGACCTACTGGCGCGCCACCCACTACATGGGCGATGTGGCCGCTCAGTATGCCGACGGCAAGATCAGCCTGGCCGAGAAAGCCTTGGCCGAGCAGTGCTACTACGCCGTGTGCCGTCGCCTGTACAACTCGCTCAAGGCCCGCCAGCGCTCGCACCGACAGGTGCTGGACGAGCTCAACGACAAGCTGGCGGACAAGTACATCTGCAACTTCTCGGTGTTCCAGAGCCTGCCCGACACCTGGGCCATCGGCCAGGTGCTGCCGATCATTCCGCTGCATCGCCTGGACGAAGAGCCGCTGCGCCGTGCCGTACTGCAGGACCTGACCTGCGACTCCGACGGCAAGATCAACCAGTATGTCGACGAGCAGAGCATCGAGACCAGCATGCCAGTGCACGCGCTCAACGAGGGCGAGGACTATCTGCTGGGTGTGTTCCTGGTCGGGGCATACCAGGAGATTTTGGGCGACATGCACAACCTGTTCGGTGACACCGACTCGGTGAACATCTACCAGAATGCCGATGGCAGCGTGTACCACGCCGGTATCGAGACCCACGACACCATCGAGGACATGCTGCGCTACGTGCACCTGTCTCCCGAGGAGTTGATGACCCACTACCGCGACAAGGTAGCCAGCGCCAAGATCACCGCCCGGGAGCGCACCCAGTACCTCGATGCGCTGCGCCTGGGCTTGACCCGGTCGTCCTACCTTTCGTCCTGATGGGCATCAGCGCCTGACGACGCTCACCGCCGTCACGCCCCTCAGGGTGTGGCGGTGGTGAGCGCTTACCGAGTCAGGCTCCCGCCTGCGCGTGGCCACGGGTAATCACGCCACCCAAGCGTCTTTGCGTTGCAGCCGCCACCCTACCCAGGCCAACGTCAGGGCGCGCACGCCCATGAACCCGAGAAACGCCAACCACAGCCCATGGTTGCCTAGCCCGCTCAGGGCAACGGCCAGCGGCAGTGCTATGGCGAGCGATACCAGCATGGCATTGCGCATTTCCCGAGCCCGTGTGGCCCCGATGAACAGGCCGTCCAGCAAGTAGCTCCAGACGGCGATCAGTGGCAGACAGGCCAGGTAGGGCAGGTAGGGGTACGCCGCTGCCCGGACGCCGTCGATGTCGGTCTGCAGATCGATGAACAGGTGCCCTCCCACCCAAAACAACCCGGCGAAAGCCAGACTCGCAAGCAGCGACCAGCCCCCGGCCACTGTCAGCGAGCGCCGCAGGGTCTTGCGGTCGCGCGCGCCAATGGCGTGGCCGCACAGGGCTTCCACCGCATGGGCCAGGCCATCGAGGGCGTAGGCAGTGAGCAGCAGGCCGTTGAGCAGCAGTGCGTTGGCGGCCACCGTGGCCTCGCCCAGGCGTGCGCCTTGGACGGCGATCAGCAGGAAGACCAGTTGCAGTGCGAGGCTGCGCAGGAAAATGTCGCGGTTCACCGCCAGCAGCGGACGCCAGGCGGGCCAGCGTTTGAGCGCTGCCCAGGCAATCTGGCCCGGGTAGGCACGCAGGGCAGGACGGGTGAGCGCCAGCCCCAGCAGCGCCGCACACCATTCAGCGATAACCGATGCGCGTGCCGAGCCCAGCACTCCCCAGTCCAGGCCCAGCACGAACCACAGGTTCAGCACGATGTTGAGCAGGTTGGTGGTAAGGAGGATGGCCAGCGGTGCCCGGGCATTCTGGGTTCCCAGAAACCAGCCCACCAGGGCGTAGCTGGCCAGCGCTGCCGGTAACCCCAGCAGCCGGGTGTGAAAGAAGGTTTGCGTGGCCTGTGCCAGCGCAGCGCTGGGTTGCATGGCCTGCAGCGCCAACTGGCTGAAGGGCAGGGCAAGCAGACCGATCAGCAGCGCGAAACCCACTGCCAGCAGCAGACCTTGAACCAGCACCTGGCGCAACGCGGCGCCATCACCCCGACCGGCGGCCTGGGCGGCAAAACCGGTAGAGCCCATGCGCAGAAAGCCCATCAAGCCGACCATGAACGTAAACAGTGTGGCACCCACGGCCACCGCACCCAGTTGATGGGCATGGGGCAGGTGGCCAATGACGGTACTGTCGACCAACGCCACCAGTGGCACCGAGATATTGGACAGGATCATAGGCGCGGCCAGCCCCCAGACCTTGAGGTGAGTGGGGCTGTGGCGCCAGTCGGCGAAGAGTCGGAGCATGTTGGTTCCAGCGTAGGCGAGGGCTGCACGCGCCCAAAAGGTGCCCGCAGGGCGGTGATGCGAGTCAAAACGACAGTGTACCGGCCACGCAACCATTGTGTGCGATCAAGGTCTCATCTGGCGCGCAAGGGCGAGTGCTGCACGTCTCCTTGCGCTATAGTTGCTGCCTTCATCTACACCCTGCCTTGAGTGTCTACTCCATGTTCAACAAAGGATTGTTGCTGGCCTGCGCGCTGGCCTTGCTCAGTGCTTGTGATTCATCCAAGCCGGACGCCCCGGCGCCCGCCCAGAAGCCGACGGCCGCCGTCGCCTCCAAGACCACGCAACGCGAAGACCCGGCGGTGCTTGCCAAGCGCTACCAGGGCCGTGAGCTTACGGTACTGGATGTGTCGGAGGTGCAGCTCGATGGCGCGGCCACGCTGTCGGTCAGCTTCTCGGCGCCGCTGGATGCCGATCAGGACTTTGCCAGCAAAGTGCATCTGGTGGACACGGTCAAAGGCAAGTTGGATGGCGCCTGGGAGTTGTCCGACAGCCAGATGGAGCTGCGCCTGCGTCACCTGGAACCGCAGCGCAAGCTGGTGCTGACCGTGGACAAGGGCCTGCTGGCGGTCAACGGCAAGTCATTGCAGGAAGAGTCGATCACTCGCCTCGAAACCCGAGACCTGCAACCCACCGTCGGCTTCGCCAGCCGGGGCTCGCTGTTGCCGACGCGGCTGGCAGAAGGCCTGCCGGTCATCGCGTTGAACGTGGACAAAGTGGATGTCGAATTCTTCCGCGTCAAGCCCGAAATGCTCTCGTCGTTCGTGGCCAACTGGGGCCGCAGCAGCACCCTGGAGTATTACCAGTCCAAGGACACGCTGAGCATGGCCGAGTTGGTCTACAGCGGCCGCTTCGACCTCAACCCGGCACGCAACACGCGTGAAACCGTGCTGCTGCCGATTGCTGGCATCAAGCCGCTGCAGAAGCCCGGGGTCTACCTGGCCGTGATGCGGGCTTCGGGGACCTACGACTACTCACAGCCGGCCACCCTGTTCACGCTGAGCGACATCGGGGTATCGGCCCATCGCTACCGGGATCGCATCGACGTGTTCGCCCAGGCCTTGGAAGGGGGCAAGGCAATGAATGGGGTGAATGTCGAAATTCACGACAAGAAAGGCAAGCTCCTCGCCCAGTCCACCACCGATGGCAAGGGGCATGCCGAGCTGCCGATCACGCCCAAGGCCGACACACTGATTGCCACCCAGGGCGTCCACACGACACTGCTGCGGCTCAACACCGCTGCGCTGGACCTGGCCGAGTTCGACATCACTGGCCCCCAGGCCAATCCGCTTCAGCTTTTCATCTTCGGTCCGCGCGACCTGTATCGCCCAGGCGAAACGGTGTTGCTCAATGGCCTGTTGCGCGATCAGGATGGCAAGCCCGTCAAGGCGCAACCGGTGAACGTCGAAGTGCGGCGGCCCGATGAACAGGTCAGCCGCAAGTTCGTCTGGGAGGCCGACGCTGACGGCTTGTTCCAGTACCAGTTGCAGTTGGCCACCGAAGCGCCTACCGGTCGTTGGCAACTGCTGCTCGATTTGGGCGGTGGGCGCAAGCAGGTCTACGAGTTTCTGGTCGAGGACTTCCTGCCCGAGCGGCTGGCCCTTGAGCTCAAGGGCAGCAGCAAGCCGCTAGCTCCCGATCAGGACGCTCGCATCCAGGTGACCGGCCGCTACCTGTACGGGGCTCCGGCCGCTGGCAATCGCCTGAGTGGCCAGGCCTACGTACGGCCATTGCGTGAAGCGGTTCCCGCTCTGCCAGGCTACCAGTTCGGATCGGTCACCGAAGGCGAACTGGAGCAGGACCTGGAGCTGGATGAAGTGACCCTGGACCAGGCGGGCAAGGCGGTAGTGGACATTCCCAGCCGCTGGGCCGAGGCACGTTCACCCTTGCAACTGACCGTACAGGCGAGCTTGCAGGAGTCGGGCGGCAGGCCGATTACGCGGCGTCTTGAACAACCTGTTTGGCCGGCGGACCGCCTGCCTGGGTTGCGTGGCCTGTTCGAGGGTGACGAGGCCGACAGTGATGGCCCGGTGGAATTCGAGTTTCTGGTCGCCAACCGCGAGGGCAAGAAGCTGGCCGCCGACGATCTGAAGGTCAGGTTGATCCGTGAGCGACGCGATTATTACTGGAACTACTCGCAAAGTGACGGCTGGAGCTACGCCTACAACGAGAAATTCCTGACCCAGGCCGAAGAAACGGTGAGCATCAAGGCCGACTCCACGGCCAAGCTGAGCTTCCCGGTCGAGTGGGGCCCCTACCGTGTCGAGGTCGAAGACCCGCAGACTGGCCTGGTGTCCAGCCAGCGTTTCTGGGCCGGCTACCGTGCGCAGGACAACGCCGAAGGCGGGGCGGTGCGCCCAGACCAGGTCAAGCTGGCACTGGACAAGCCTTCCTACGCCGACGGTGCAACGGCCAAGGTCACGGTGACGCCGCCGGCCGCCGGCAATGGCTACCTCATGGTCGAGTCCAGCGACGGCCCGTTGTGGTGGCAGGAAATCGAAGTGCCTGCCGAAGGCAAGACCTTCGACATCCCACTGGACAAGGCCTGGGCACGCCACGACCTGTACCTCAGTGCCTTGGTTATCCGCCCAGGTGAGCGCAAGGCCAACGCTACGCCCAAACGTGCGGTAGGCGTACTGCACCTGCCGCTCAACCGGGCTGAGCGCAAGCTGGCGGTCAGCTTGCAGGCACCGGAAAAAATGCGCCCCAAGCAACCGCTGACGGTGAAGATCAAGGCTGCCAATGCCGACGGCAGCGTGCCTGCCCAGATACATGTGCTGGTGTCGGCAGTGGACGTCGGCATTCTCAATATCACCGACTTCAAGACCCCAGACCCATTTGCAAGCCTGTTCGGCCGCAAGGCATACGGGGCCGACCAACTGGATATCTACGGGCAACTGATCGAAGCCGGGCAAGGGCGCCTGGCCAGCCTCGCCTTCGGTGGTGACGCGGCCATGGCCAAGGGTGGCAAGCGCCCCAATACCACCGTCACCATCGTGGCCCAGCAGAGCCTGCCGGTCACCCTGGACGACAAGGGGGAAGGGCAGGCCACGGTCGATATCCCTGACTTCAACGGCGAGCTGAGGCTGATGGCCCAAGCCTGGACCGAGGACCACTTCGGCATGGCAGAGGGCAAGACCGTGGTGGCAGCGCCGCTGATTGCCGAACTTTCGGCCCCGCGGTTCCTGGCAGGCGGCGATCAGACGCGGCTGGCGCTGGACCTGGCCAACCTGTCGGGGGCTGCCCAACAGTTGACCGTGCAGGTGACGACTGAAGAGCAAGTAAGCCTGACCGGCGAAGCGCTACAGACTGTGGCGCTGGCCGAGGACCAACGCTCTACCCTGATGATTCCCGTGCAGGCCCAAGGTGGCCTGGGGCAAGGCAAGGTGCATGTGCGGGTGACTGGGCTGCAACTGGCCGGCGAGGCGCCGACCACGTTCGAGCGCGAATGGACACTGGGCGTGCGCCCGGCTTATCCCGCCATGCTCAAACACTACCGTGTCGCCTTGAAGGATCAACCCTGGACGTTGCCGGAAGCGGACCTCGCAGCCTTCGAACCGGCCGGCCTGGAGGGCATCCTGGCCCTGTCGAGCCGACCACCGCTCAACCTCGCCGAGCAGATTCGCGCGCTCGAGGCCTACCCGTATGGTTGCCTCGAGCAGACCACCAGTGGCCTGTACCCATCGCTCTATGCCGACGCCGACACCCTCAAGCGGCTTGGTATCAAGGGCGAGCCGGCAGAGGTGCGCAAGCGCAAGATCGAGATGGGCATCGAGCACCTGCTGGGTATGCAGCGCTACAACGGTAGTTTTGGCTTGTGGAGCGCCGACAGCGAGGAAGAATACTGGCTGACGGCCTACGTCACCGACTTCCTCCTGCGTGCTCGCGACCAAGGCTACGGTGTACCCGCCGAGGCACTGAAAAAGGCGAGCGAGCGCTTGCTGCGCTACGTGCAGGAGCGCAACCTGATCGATGTGGACTACAGCCAGGACGCTGATCACACCCGTTTTGCCGTGCAAGCCTATGCCGCGCTGGTGCTCTCGCGCAGTCAGCAGGCGCCGCTGGGCGCGTTGCGTGGGTTGTTCGAGCGCCGCGCCGACGCGCGCTCCGGGTTGCCGCTGGTGCAGCTGGCCGCCGCGTTGGACAAGATGGGTGACAAGCCACGTGCCGACCAGGCATTGCAGGCAGGGCTTGCAGTCAGCCGTGGTAAGGGCTGGATGGCAGACTACGGCAGCGCCCTGCGTGACCAGGCGTTGATCCTGGCATTGCTGCAGGAAAACAATCTTGCCAGTGACCAAGTGGACCAGCGGCTTTTCGCCCTTTCCGATGAGGTGGCTGCCAACCGCTGGATGTCCACTCAGGAACGCAACGCACTGTTCCTGGCTGGGCGTGGCCTGCTGGGCAAGCCTGAAGCCAAGTGGCAGGCCCGCCTGAGCAGCGCGGGTGAGCTACGTGATTTCGATAACGCCGAAGCAGGGATGAAACTGGAAGGGCCGCTGCTGGCATCGCCACTGACAGTGCAGAATCAGGGTGCCCAGACCGTCTACCAGCAGTTGACCTTGTCGGGTTACCCCCGCCAGGCGCCGCCCGCCGGTGGCAATGGCATGCAGATACGCCGCGAGTACCTGGGCATGAAAGGGCAGCCACTGGACCTGAGCAACCTGCGCAGCGGCGACCTGGTGCTGGTGCACCTGGCGCTCAAGGCCGAAGAGCGGGTACCGGATGCCCTGGTGGTCGATCTGTTGCCAGCGGGCCTGGAGCTGGAAAACCAGAACCTCGCGCAAAGCGCCGCCAGCCTGGATAACGCCAGCAGCACAGTGAAGACGTGGCGCGAGTCGATGCAAAATGCCAGTGTGGTTCACCAGGAGTACCGCGACGATCGTTACGTCGCAGCGCTCAAGCTGGACAGCTACGGCACCACCCACCTGCTGTACCTGGCCCGAGCAGTGACCCCTGGCACCTACCGGGTTCCGCCACCGCAGGTCGAGTCGATGTACCGCCCGAATCTGCAGGCCGTGGGTGATGGGCAAGGTGACATGACGGTCAAGCCGCGTTAGTGGAAAACCGCGCGCAACGAGCAGGGCGGTTGAGCCTGCTCGTTGCGCTGCCGATCAATGGATCACCCAGCTCATTACCCACAGCCCCAATACTAGCCAGATGATGCCGAGGATGATCGAGGCACGCATGAAGGCACGGATCGCCGAGAACAGCAGCATCAGGCCCACGATCAGGGCCAGGATGCTGACCAGCGAGGTGTCCATGCCCAAGGTGCGCGACAAGCCATCGATGAAGTTGCCTCCGGCATTGGCCAGCAGGTTGAACAACCCGCTCAGCGCGTCGACGACGATGCGGATCAACGATCCCAGCGCTTGTCCCAGCCATTCGAAAAAACCTTCTACATGCATAGTTGTTTCCTGATGAACATGGTGGCGTTCTTGCCGTTTCCAGTGCTTTGGCCATTATCGCGCCAGGTCGGTTCCCGATGCCAAGCTTAGCCCGCTGGCGTGCATCGCGTACGGGCAAGACAGTACGCGTCTTGGGAGTTGGAGTGGTGGTCGTGATGGGCCTGATCTGGCTGGCCGATCGGCTTTGGCCATTGCCCATGCCGTCCGATGACCTGGCCCGTGTAGTGCTGGCCGAGGATGGCACGCCGTTATGGCGATTTGCCGACGCCGAGGGGGTGTGGCGCTATCCGGTCAGCCCCGAAGAGGTTTCGCCTCTGTACCTGCAAGCCTTGCTGACCTACGAGGACCGCTGGTTCTATCGGCACCCAGGCGTCAATCCGATGGCCCTGGCCAGGGCCGCGTGGCTGAACGCACGGGGCGGTCGCGTGGTGTCGGGCGGCAGCACCTTGTCGATGCAAGTGGCGCGCCTGCTCAATCCGCATGACCGCACCCTGGCAGGCAAATTGCGCCAGCTGTGGCGCACCCTGCAACTGGAGTGGCACCTGTCCAAGCGCGACATTTTGCAGCTCTACCTGGACCGGGCTCCGTTCGGCGGAACCTTGCAGGGCGTTGCCGCCGCCAGTTGGGCTTACCTGGGCAAGTCGCCCCTGCACCTGACACCGGCCGAGGCGGCCTTGTTGGCGGTGCTGCCGCAAGCACCCAGCCGCCTGCGCCCGGACCGCCACCCCGAGCGCGCTGAACGCGCACGCAACAAAGTGCTGCAACGACTGGCGCACTACCAGGTATGGCCCGAGCAGCGTCTGCGCGAAGCGGCCGAAGAGCCACTGGTGCTGGCGCCGCGCCAGGAGCCGGCGCTGGCGCCGTTGCTGGCCCGTCGCCTGAATACCCCTGGCAGCCCGCCGCTGATTCGCACGACGGTAGATGCCGGTTTGCAGCGCCGCCTGGAAGACTTGCTGCTGGGGTGGCGAGCGCGTCTGCCAGAACGCACGTCTGCCGCGATCCTGGTCGTCGATGCGCAGACCATGGCCGTACGCGCTTACTTGGGCTCAGTCGACCTCACGGACGCTCGACGCTTCGGGCATGTGGACATGGTGCGGGCATTGCGCTCCCCAGGGTCGACGCTCAAGCCGTTTCTGTACGGACTTGCGATGGACGATGGCCTGATTCACTCCGAATCGCTGTTGCAGGACGTACCGCGCCGCTACGGGGACTACCGCCCGGGCAACTTTTCCAGCGGGTTCAGTGGCCCGGTATCGGCCAGTTCGGCACTGGCATTGTCGCTCAACCTGCCGGCCGTGCAGCTGCTCGAGGCCTACGGCCCGAAGCGCTTCGCCGCGCAGTTGCGCATGGGTGGTTTGCCGCTGACCTTGCCACCGTTGGCCGAGCCGAACCTGTCACTGATTCTGGGCGGTGCCGGTAGCCGCCTGGAAGACTTGGTAGGCGGCTACGCAGCGCTGGCCAGGGGTGGCAAAAGCGCTCAGGTGCGGTTGCAGCCCCAGGCGCCTCTGATAGAGCACAGACTGTTGTCGCCCGGCGCGGCATGGATCATCCGACGTATCCTCAGCGGGCAGGCTCGGCCGGACCGCGACCCCCATGCCGAATTGGTACAACGCCCGCAGTTGGCGTGGAAAACCGGTACCAGCTATGGCTTTCGAGACGCCTGGTCGGTGGGCGTCGGCCCTCGTTACCTGATCGGGGTGTGGATTGGCCGGCCAGATGGCACGCCTGTGGCCGGGCAGTTCGGCTTGGCGTCGGCCGCCCCGTTGATGCTGCAAGTGCACGATCTGCTCAGTAACCGCGACAGACAGCGCGGGCTCGATGCCCCGGTTCAGCGCGCACCCGCCCAGGTAGGCGTGGCGGCCATCTGCTGGCCGCTGGGGCAGCCGATGAACCGTCAGGACGACAACTGCAGGCGCCAGCGCTTTGCCTGGACACTGGACGGCACCGTTCCCCCGACCTTGCAGGCCGCTGACCAGCCACTGGGCCTGGGTTTGCGTGAACGCATCTGGGTCAGCGACCGAGGGTTGCGCGTTGACAGCAGTTGCCCGGGTGCCCAACTGCGCGAGGTGGCGCTGTGGCCGGCGCCCCTGGAACCCTGGTTGCCCCGCGCAGAAAGACGCGCTGCGCGCCTGTCGGCGGTAGACCCCGCGTGCCCACCGCATGGCGCAGCCAGTGCACCGCCTTTGGCCATTGTCGGCGTACGCTCCGGGGATCACCTGCGTCGCCCGGCCACCAGTGGTGAGCCGCTGCAGGTGCCTGTATCGGCATTAGGCGGTGGTGGCCGGCGCTGGTGGTTCCTCAATGGGCAACCGCTAGGGGAGACTCAGGGGCAGGACAGCCTCATCGTGCGCCTGCCGCAGGCGGGGCAGGCTGAGTTGAGCGCGCTGGACGAAAGCGGTGAAACGGCACGGGTTGTATTCCAGGTCAATGAGTAACGGTGGGCCGGTGCACCTGCACCGGCACCTGTCAGTGTGCCGTGAAGCGTTGATTGACCGGCGAAGAGCCCGGTGTCAGTGCCAGCGCCAATTGCGTGCGGTTGTGCATATGGGTCAGGCGCAACACCTGCGATACGTACAGTTTCACCGTGTTTTCGGTGATCCCCAGTTCGCAGGCGATCTGATAGTTGGTCTTGCCTTTGCCTACCAGCCGCGCCACTTCCAACTGGCGTGGAGAGAGCTTTTCGAACAGCGACGGTAATTCGGCTTCGGTTTCTTCGATGTCGCTGGCACGCCTGTGTGCCCCTTGCCCACGGGCTTTTTCCAAGTCCTGATACAGCTCGTCGACTGACTCGGCCAGGTCCTGAAGGCGCTGGTTGAGCCCGCTGAGGTCATGGAAACCGCGCTGACGTTCCTGCAATACCTGCTCCTGGCGGCGCACACCTTCGAGCAACTCGTCCAGGTCCATCGGTTTCTGATAGTAATCGGCGAAGCCCTCGCGCAGTGCGCGTATGACATCCTGCTTGTCGGCACGACCGGTCAGCATGATCGCCTCGAACATGCGGTGACTGCCGTCGATACGCTTCAAGGCGCGCACCAGTTCGATACCGTCACGCCCGGGCATGTGCAGGTCGCAGATGACAAGCCCGATGGCTGGATCGGCTTCGTAGTGCGCGACTGCTTCATCAGTCGAGAGCGCTGCCACGCAACTGTACCCCTTGGCTTGCAAAAACTCGCACAACTGCTCGACGATGATTGACTGATCATCGACTACCAGCACTTTTACTTCGCTTACAGGTCTGGACACGATCAACTCCCTGTGGATATACGGCCCTGCTCCCGGGCTAGACGCTCTGGCAGATTAAAAGTAGCCGCACCTCGTAGATGTACAAGGCTTGTACAAAATTTGGGACCGCTGGGTTCTTCATTGGGTCCATACAGCTGTCAGAAGGTAGCCAGCCAGCACATAAGGGACAAACGCCTGCTTGTCGCCCATGGCCTCAGTCAAGGCCAGCAGGCGCTTTTTCACCTTGGGGTTGAGCAGCGTCCACAACCGCCGTCGTGTGGCCAACCAGATCAAAAGCGCGACGCCGGCTCCGATGAAGGTACCGAGCACGTAGTCGGTGCTGGTGGCCAGTGCCAGCGCGCCCATCAGCTTCACATCGTCGGCGCCGAAGTGGCCCAGCATGTAGCCAGGCAGGGTAAGCAGCATGACGATGGCCAGGCCCCAGCCTGCATCGCTGGGGTCGGCGCCTAGCCACGTATGACCGGTTGCGAACAGCCATGCCAAAGCCCCTACCGCCACCCCCAGCGTCAGCATGTCCGAGAGCTGGCGCTGTCGCACATCCTGTTCGGTACACAAGGCAAGCCACAGAAGAAGAACAATGCTTTGCATCGACAGGTCGCCTTTCCTTGAGATGAACACTACCCGTTCAGTCAGGTTTCCTTAGTCAAGATAGACCGGAACCTGAGCGAAAGCCGGGCAGTAGCAGGGAAAAGGCGTTGGAAGAATGAGTTTTGTCGCAGTCGTCGTCTGTCAGTGCAGGCCTCGCCGCCTGTCTGTATACCCCACGAGTGCTGGGTACAGACAGGGACGGGCGATTCAGCGCTTGCTGCCAGGTGGGTAGTTGCTCAGCACCTGGGCCACCGTCTTCTGGATGGCATCGCTACGTTCCTGCGGGCTTGGCGGGTAATTGTTCATGATCTGCTCGGCACTGCCGCGCCAGACCAGCTTGCCATCGCGACCGTCGAGCAAATCGACCTGCAGGGTCGCGACTTTGTAGTCGACGCTGCGGGTCTCGTTGTACATCGGCCCGCCCCAGTAACCGCCCCAGTAGCCACCCCAGCCGCCGTAGTTGGTTGTGACCTGTTGCTGGCGCTGCTCCACGATCAGGTAAGTACGTACGTTGAGATCCGCACGGGTACCGTGCTGCGCCGGACGCAGCCCCCGTTGATCGAGCTGATCGCTGACCGCCTGGCGGATGCGCTGCTCGGTCAGGTCGCTCTTGATGCGGGGGTCGTCGGGACGGTATTGCAGGGCAGGCTCTTGCCAGGCCCAGCTGCGATAGGCGGCAAAATCGCGACTTGCGTCGTAATCCTGCTGAACGTTGTGGCTCGAGCAGGCAGCCAGCAAGACCGCGAACGACACTAGAAACAGGCGACGCAACATGATGAGTCTCCGTTATGCGTTAACTGGGAGGATAGCTGCCGAGGGCCTTGCGCACGGACTCGCGCATGGCATTCTCACGGTCCCGCGGCGAGCGTTTGTCGCTGCCACTTTCGGCACTTGCGCTCCAGACCGGCTGGCCGCTGCGGCTGTCGTACAAGTCGATGCGCACGACCATGACCTCGACTTCGTAGGTGCGCACGACCGGAATACTGGCGTAGCCTCCATAGCCATTGCGATACCCGCCATAGCCTACGTTGCCGTAGGGCCCGTAATAGGGGTCGTAGCTGTCGTAGTCACGCACTTGGCGCAGGCGTTTTTCCAGACGGACATCAGCGCCGACGAGCAGGTCGCCGGCGCCTTGGCGGGCAGGGCGCAGGCCTTGCTGGTCCAGCGCCGCGGCTACGGCATCGGCCAACTGCGCAGAGTCGACACTGGCCGAGCCGCTGGGCAGGCGCCCGTCACGCCAGCTCCAGCTGCGGTAGCGGCCGTAGTCTCTGGCCGGTGCGGGATAGGCGCTGGCGTCGAACGTGGTCGCTGCCTGAGGCGGTGCCGGTGGCAATGGGCGGCTGCTGGCAACATACGGGTTAGTGCCCTGGCACCCGGCCAGAACGAGTGGCAGCAGGGCCAGTCGCAGCAGACGGTACGGCATGCGTGCTCCTCACAGGCAGGTCAACGTGGGCGACAGACCCAGTGCAGATAACGGCCCAGGCCGGCGAAACTTGGGTGGCGACGGTGAGCGAGCTCCATTTCCAGCAGGTCCAGCAGCTCGGCCCGGTCCTGAAATTCCTTGGGCATGTAGTCATGGAAGACCCGTATCCCGCTTTCGCTTTCGACCTGCCACATAGGCTCAAGTTGCGCCCGGAGAGCCCGCGGATCAAGTGGTTTTTGCGGTGTGAGGCTCTGCTTTTCACCCTCCAGGCGATTGCTGCGCAGTTTGCGGAAATGGCCCTTGAGCAGGTTGCGGTAGACCAGGGCATCGCGGTTGTAGAACGCCAGCGACAGCAAACCCCCGGCGGCCGTGAGTTGATGCAGGACCGGCAGGATGCTTTCCGGCTCGGCCAGCCATTCGAGTACCGCATGGCATACGACCACGTCATAGGGTTCGGTCAGCTCACCGAGCAGTGCCTGCCAAGGCGCCTGGATGAACGTTGCCGTCTGGCCTGCCTCGGCAAAGCGCGCGCGTGCCCCTTCGAGCATGGGTTCGGCGGGTTCGGCCAGGGTGAGGTGGTGGCCGCGCTGCGCTAACCATAGCGCCATGTGGCCCAGCCCGGCGCCAATGTCGAGGATACGCAGCGGGCGATCCGGCAATGCTTCGGCCAGGTCGGCTTGCAGCACCGCCAGCCTGATCGCACCCTTGGCCCCGCCGTAGATTTTCTCGGCGAAACGGATGGCCAGTTCATCGAAATGACGGTCGTTCATCGCGCGAAGCGCCTTTCGCTGTCGGCCAGTTTGGCGCGTACCACCTGGTCCATGTCCAGGCCCAGTTCACTGCACAACAGCAGCAGGTAGAGCACGACATCGCCCACTTCCTGGCCGGCGTGGGCCAAGTCCTCGGGTGACAGGCGACGCGACTCGTCTTCGCTGAGCCACTGAAAGATTTCCACCAGTTCGGCCATTTCGACGCTGGCGGCCATGGCCAGGTTCTTGGGGCTGTGAAAACGCTGCCAGTCGTTGGTGTCGCGGATTTGATGCAGGCGTTGAGTCAGTTCTTGCAGGTTCATCGGGTTCTCCTCATGGCGCATAGCTTCCGCGCAGCACCGCTGCAAAGCAAGCGGCCCTGCGCGGTAGCGCAGCAGGCGCGAGCTACCCGCCTACAGGCAGGCCCAGCGGCCGAGCATGTGGACCACGCCTGCCTGCCCGTCCAGGCGCAGCTCACCCGCAGGACCCGCCTGGCTGGCGCTCAGTACCACCTCCGAGGGCAGGCGCACGGGTTTGTGAAAGCCCACCTCGAACCGGTAGCCACTGTGGGGCAGATGCCCATGCAACGCCGCCATGGCCATGGCCTTGCTCCACATCCCGTGGGCGATGGCGGTGGGGAAGCCGAACAATTGCGCACTGGGTGTACTGAGGTGAATAGGGTTGTAGTCGCCGCAGACCTTGGCATACCGACGGCCAATGTCACTGTCGGCATACCAGCGCGTGACCTCTGGCAATACGCTCGCTGGCTCCTCGGGCGCTTGTACAGGGTCACCGTCGAGCTTCAGCCCGCGCACGAGCATGCGGCTGGTTTCCCGCCAGAGCACGCCGATACCGTCCGCCGCCTCGGTGATGAGGTCGAAAGTGCCGCCTTTGGCGTGAGGCTGCAGGTTGTCGGCATGGACCGCCAGGCGCAGCGACTCGATACCCCCAAGCGGGCGCACGACATCGATGCGGTTGTGCAGGTGCACCAGGCCCAGCAGAGGAAAAGGAAATTGCTTCGCGGTCATCAGCTGCAGTTGCAGGTTGAACGCCATGATGTGCGGATACGTGGCCGGTAGCCGGCCGTCGTCGACGAAACGACACAGCTGCCGATAGGCATGCAACTGGTGGGGTTGGACCGCCAGCGTACAGCGCAGCCCTTGCGTCGGCAGACAGTCCCCGGTGATGCGTCGTTTGCTGGCTGCGCGCAGGTACAAGCTGGTGCGGCTGTCTGGCTGATGCAGGTCATGCCATTGTCGTTGCATGCTCAAGCTCCCATCAATGCCTGGCCGCAGACGCGCAGCACCTGGCCGGTCACGGCTCCAGAGCCGGGTTGGCTGAGCCAGGCGATGGCCTCGGCCACGTCCTGTGGCTTACCCCCCTGGCCCAGCGAGCTCAGCCGTCGCCCCGCTTCGCGTAAGCCCATGGGCATGACACCGGTCATATGGGTTTCGATGAAACCAGGGGCTACTGCGTTGATGCTGATACCTTGCTCGGCAAGCGTGGGGGCCCAGGCTTGGGCGAGGCCGATCAGCCCGGCCTTGCTGGCGGCGTAGTTGGATTGCCCACGGTTGCCGGCGATACCACTGACAGATGCGAGCAAGGCAATGCGAGCGTCCTGGTGCAGCGCGCCGTTTTCGAGCAGGGCCTGGGTCAGCACCTGGGGGGCCTTGAGGTTCACCGCCAGCACCGCATCCCAGTATTCGGGCGTCATGTTCGCCAGGGTCTTGTCACGGGTAATGCCTGCGTTGTGCACCAGGATGTCGAGCCCATCAGGTACTGCCGCCAACAACTGCTCGGCAGCGTCGCTTGCGCAGATATCCAATGCGAGTGCCTTGCCACCCAGGCGCGCGGCAAGTGCTTGCAGGTCCTGGCTGGCCTGGGGCAAATCCAGCAGCACGACATCGGCACCGTCACGGGCCATGGTTTCTGCAATGGATGCCCCGATGCCTCGGGCCGCACCGGTGATCAGCGCACGTTTGCCGCCAAGCGGCCGCGTCCAGTCCTCGACTTGGGCCTGGCAGGGCTGCAAGCGCAGCACCTGGCCCGAAACGAAGGCACTTTTGGGGGACAGGAAGAACCGCAAGGCGCCTTCGAGTTGAGGTTCGGCGCCGTCACCCACGTACAGCAACTGAGCGGTGGCGCCATTGCGCAGCTCTTTGGCCAGTGACCGGCTGAACCCTTCCAGGGCCCGCTGGGCCACGCTGGCCATGGGGTCGCTGACTGCCTCGGGTGGGCGCCCCAGCAGCACGATGTGGGCGCAGTGCGCAAGGTTGCGCAGCAGCGGCTGGAAGAATTCGCGCAACTGCTTGAGCGCATCGCTGTCCGACAAGTGACTGGCATCGAACACCAGCGCCTTGATTTTAGGGCCCAACCCCGCGACCCAAGGGGCGGAATGCAGGGACTGGCCGTTGAAGCTGTACACCGTATCGGTCAAACGCGCTGCGAGTGTTTCGACCTGGCGTGCCATGGGGCCACCGCCAAGTACCAAAGCCCCGTCCACTGGCCGCATGCGGCCAGCCTCCCAGCGTTCCAGGGAGGCTGGTCGAGGCAGGCCCAGGCTGTCGACCAGTCGGCGGCCGAGGCTGGAGTTGGCAAATCCGAGGTAGCGATCGCTCATGGTGGGTCCTCCGAAAGCAAGTCTGACAGTGTGGACCAGGATTGCGACCAGGTCGTTCGAATGCGGCAAAAACACCTAGGCTCTACGGATCAAATTGTTTCAGGAGGAACATGCGCATGCGCTCACTTCGCCGGGTCGCTATCTTGGGCGGCAATCGGATCCCGTTCGCCCGCTCCAATGGCGCTTACGCCACGGCCAGCAATCAGGACATGCTTACCGCTGCCCTGGAAGGGCTCATCGAGCGATACCGCCTGCATGGCCTGCGCCTTGGCGAGGTAGTGGCCGGCGCGGTACTCAAGCATGCCCGGGACATGAACCTGACACGCGAGTGTGTACTGGGCTCGCGGTTGTCTGCGCTGACCCCTGCCTATGACATCCAGCAAGCCTGCGGCACCGGGCTGGAAGCAGCCTTGCTGGTGGCCAACAAAATTGCCCTTGGGCAGATCGACTGCGGCATTGCGGGCGGCGTCGACACCACGTCCGATGCGCCCATCGCCGTGAGCGAAGGCCTGCGCCAGATGCTGTTGCAGGCCAATCGCGGCAAGGCGCTGGGTGATCGAATCAAGCCTTTCCTGGGCCTGCGGCCCCATCACCTCAAGCCGTCACTGCCGCGCAACGGCGAGCCCCGCACCGGTCTGTCGATGGGTGAGCACTGCGAGCGCATGGCCAAGACCTGGAACATCGGCCGGGCGGAGCAGGACGAGCTGACCCTACGCAGCCATCAACGCCTGGCACGAGCTTACGAAGAAGGTTGGCAGGACGATTTGATCACGCCGTTTCTGTCGCTGACCCGGGACAACAACCTACGCCCCGATCTGACACTGGAGCAGCTCGCCAAGCTCAAGCCCGCGTTCGACCGCACCGAGGAGGGCACCTTGACGGCAGGCAACTCCACGCCGTTGACCGACGGTGCCTCGCTGGTGCTGCTGGGAACGCAGGAGTGGGCGCAGCAGCACGGCTTGCCGGTGCTCGCGTATCTGGTCGATGGCGAAACGGCCGCGGTGGATTTCGTCACCGGCCGCGAGGGGTTGCTGATGGCGCCGGCATACGCGGTGCCGCGCTTGCTGGCACGCAACAACCTGTCGCTGCAGGATTTCGATTACTACGAAATCCACGAGGCATTCGCAGCACAAGTGCTGTGCACGCTCAAGGCCTGGGAAGATGCCGACTATTGCCGGGAGCGACTCGGGCTGGAGGCACCCTTGGGCTCGATCGACCTTTCCCGACTGAACGTGAAGGGCAGCTCACTCGGGGCCGGGCACCCCTTCGCCGCCACCGGCGGGCGCATCCTGGCCAATCTGGCCAAGCTGCTGTCGACGGCGCCGCAAGGTCGAGGCCTGATCTCGATCTGCGCTGCAGGCGGGCAGGGCGTAACCGTCATTGTCGAGCGGTGAGCATGGGTGTTCATCCGGTCGAAGATCGACGGTAGCCATCGAGCCGGATAACGCTGAGGCCCTCCTGGCTGGTAGGCTTGGCCGATCATCATTATAAGAAGCCGCCATGCCTGCCACCGGACATCCTCGTCCCATTCCAAATCTGGAACGTCTGCCCCGGCCGTTGTATGCCCGTGCCGAGCGACTCGTGGCGGGCTCCTGGACAACCTCGCACCAACACGACTGGGTGCAATTTTCCTATGCCATCAGTGGCGTGTTGGGGGTCTACACCCAGGAAGGCAGCTACTTTGCGCCGCCGCAATGGGGTGTGTGGATACCCGCGCACACCCAGCATGCGGTGTCCAGTTCGATGCAAGCGGAGATGCGCAGCCTGTACATCCGGCGCGACGCGTGCCCTTGGGCAGCGCAGCGGTGTCGGGTGCTGGAAGTGACCCCCTTGGCCCGCGAGCTGATCAAGCAGTTCTGCCTGTACCCTGTGGATTATCCGGAGAGCGATAGCGTGCAAGCGCGTCTGGTGGCGGTGTTGCTCGATCAGTTGCAAGCGCTGCCGGAAGTGGAGTTTTCCCTGCCGCTGCCGCGTCACCCTGGCTTGCTGGCCTTGTGCAATGGCCTGGTGGCTGCGCCGGATCAGCCGCAGACCTTGCAGCAATGGGCGCGTGAGCTGGGTTGTTCGGAAAAGACCTTGATGAGGCTGTTCCAGCGCGAAACTGGGCTGAGCTTTCGCAACTGGCGCCAGCGCATGCGCTTGCTGTCGTCCTTGACGTCGCTGGAGGCCGGCCACACGGTTACCGACGCGGCACTGGGGTGCGGTTACGATTCGACCTCCGCCTACATCGCAGCCTTCAAGCAGCTGTTCGGCGCTACGCCGGGGGAGCTGAAACTCTAGCCGCCTGCCCAGGGGCCAAGTGGAACCGGGTTGCAGCGCGCAACCCGGTCATCGGGCGGATATCCGTCAGGTGCGGAACCTGCGAACCAGCGAGTCCAGTTCGTTGGACAGGCCGGCAAGGCTTTCGGAATCCTGCCGGGCTGCCTGAGCCAGCTCGGCCACCAATTGGGCATCGCCATGAATCTGGCTGATATGCCGGTTGATGTCCTCGGCCACTTGGTGCTGTTCTTCAGCGGCCGTGGCAATCTGCGTGTTCATGTCACGGATCACGTCCACCGACTCGCGTATCTGCCCAAAGCTGTCGCGCGCCATGCCAATACGGCTCACCGATTGCTGCGAAACCTCAAGGCTTGCATGCATTTGCGCCGCTACTTCGGCCGTACGCCCGGCAAGGTTGCCCAGCAGGCCGTCGATCTCCGCGGTTGAGTCGGCGGTACGCTTGGCCAGGGCACGCACCTCGTCCGCCACCACCGCGAAACCACGGCCTTGCTCACCGGCACGGGCAGCTTCGATGGCGGCGTTGAGGGCCAGCAGGTTGGTTTGTTCGGCGATGGAACGAATGGTGCCGAGGATCGACTGGATGGCGTTGCTGTCACGCTCCAGTTGCTGGATCGACTGCGCCGATTGTTCGATCTCGTGGCTCAGGCGGTCGACGCTGCTGACCGCGGCATCGATCTGCTGCTGGCCCTCACGCGCTTGTTGTTGGCCGCTGTCGGCCGATTGCGCTGCCTGGCTGCAGGAGCGTGCCACCTCATTGGCGGTGGCCACCATCTCGTGGAAGGCGGTCGATACCATGTCCACCGCCTCACGTTGGCGCCCGGCGGCCTCGGCCATGTCGCTGGACACGCGCGTCGAGCTGGTGGATGTATTGAGGATGTTGCCGGCTGCTGCGCTGATGTGCTGGATCAGGCTGCGAATGGCGCCGAGGAACTGGTTGAACCAGCTTGCCAGCTGAGCAGTTTCGTCCCGGCCGCGAATTTCCAGGTTGCGGGTCAGGTCCCCTTCGCCTTGGGCGATGTCCTCCAGCCCATTGGTGACGCTGTTGATCGGGCGCACGATCAGCTTGGCGAAGGTCGCACCCACAACGGCGAACACGGCGGCCAATACCAGCGCGACGATGCCGATCAGCCATGTCAGGCGCGTGGTGGTCTGCATCACTTCGCGTTGCTCGATCAACCCGATCAGCGTCCAGCCCAGTTGTTCGTCCGGATAGATGTTGGCCATGTAGCGAACGCCGTCCAGCTCGACTTCGGCCAGCCCCTTGCCGTGTTTGGCCAGCTCGGCGTAGCCGTCGCCGAAGCTCGCCAACTGTTTGAAGTTGTGCGCGGTGTCGCGCGGGTCGACCAACACGTTGCCGTTATTCTCGACCAACAACAGATACCCGCTTTCGCCCAGCTTGATCTGCTTGACGATCTCGGTGAGGCCTTTGATGGAGACGTCGACGTTGACCACGCCGCCGGGGTTGCCCAACGGGTTGGCCACGGCACGTACGGTGCTGACCAGCACAGCATCGTCGGCGGCCCAGTAATAGGCTCCGGTGCGCAGGGTTTTGCCGGGGTTGGCCATGGCCAACTGGTACCAAGGGCGCGTGCGCGGGTCGTAGTTGACGAACTTCTGCCCCGCCGGCCAGCCGACGTAGCCGCCGTCGGCCACCCCATAGGAGAGATAGGCATAGGCAGGGTGGGCATTGGCCAGGCTGGTCATGAACGCCAGGATGTTGCTCGACCGCTCACCCAGTTCGTAGGACGGCGTGGCGCTCATGTACTTGTTCAGTTCACCGCCAGTGGCCGCCACCATCGGTTGTGAAGCCATGTACTCCACGTTCTGGCTGATGCCCTGGAAGAAGATGTTCATCGCATTGCTGACCTGACGGATTTCTCGACTGCTGCTGTCGAGGAAGCCGTCCCTGGCCTCGCCGCGTAGGTTGAGTACCACCAGGGTGGCCACCAGCACGATGGGCAGGGCAGCGATGATCGCAAAGGCCCAGGTCAGTTTCTGTTTGATGCTCATCGGCGCTCCCGAATTATTTTTGTCGACACATGAGGCAGGTACCCAATGCATCGGCAGCAACCGAATTTTATGTAGGAAAACGCCCACAAATATTGGGCGAAGTCGCTATTGATGCCTATTCGGTCGCGTATGGACGGGTATGCCCTGGCAGCGCGGCGGAAAACCTCAGCGGCAGCATCCTGCGGGGCCTTCGTTGGCCAACTCCTTGAGAATCGGACAATCCGGGCGGTCATCGCCCTGACAGCTGGAAACCAGCTCGCCAAGGGTATCGCGCAGGCTGACCAGCTCTTCGATGCGCCTGTTCAATGCTTCGATATGCTGGTTCGCCAGCGCTTTTACATCCGCGCTGGCGCGTTGCCTGTCCTGCCATAACGTGAGCAGCTTGCCCACTTCTTCCAGGGAGAACCCCAAGTCCCGCGAGCGCTTGATGAAGGCTAGCGCATGCAGGTCGGCAGGCTGGTAGACCCTGTAGCCGCTGTCGCTGCGCATGGCGGGCTTGAGCAGGCCGATGGCTTCGTAGTAGCGGATCATCTTGGTGCTCAGGCCGGTGCGAGCGGCGGCTTGGCCAATGTTCATGGCGTCTCCTGATCGATAGCCGGCTTCCATGTCTTCAGCAAGAGCGCATTGCTGACCACGCTGACGCTGGAAAGGGCCATGGCGGCGCCTGCCAGCACCGGGTTCAGGTAGCCCAGGGCAGCCAGGGGTATGCCGACAAGGTTGTAGATGAATGCCCAGAACAGGTTCTGGCGAATTTTCGCATAGGTTTTGCGGCTGATTGCCAGGGCCGCCGGCACCAGCCGCGGGTCGCCGCGCATGAGGGTGATGCCGGCGGCCTGCATGGCCACATCCGTCCCACCGCCCATGGCAATGCCGATGTCCGCAGCTGCCAACGCCGGCGCGTCGTTGATGCCGTCACCGACCATGGCCACCACACCCCCTTGCTTGAGTGTGACCACGGTGGCGGCCTTGTCCGCTGGCAGTACCTGGGCGTAGACGTCGGCAATGTCGAGGGCAGCGGCCACAGCCATGGCGCTGCCCCGGTTGTCGCCAGTGAGCAGGTGGCTGCTGATGCGCTGCTCGCGCAGCGTGCGAATCGCCTGCGCGGCGCCGGGCTTGAGGCTGTCGCCGAACGCGATCAGGCCCAGCACGCGGGGCGCTGATCCGCTTTCGACGAGCCAGGACAAGGTACGCCCTTGCGCTTCCCAGGCCTCAGCCGGAGCGGCCAGTTCACCTGGCGCCAGGCCGAGGTCTTGCAGCAGGCGGTGATTACCCAGTGCCAGGTCTCGTCCATCGACGCGTCCGGCGATACCGCGCCCGGTCAGGGACTGGCTGTTGGTCACCGCCGGCACATGCAGGCCTTGCTCGGCACAGGCGTCCAGCACGGCCTTGGCCAGTGGGTGTTCGCTGCCGCGCTGCAGCGCGCCGGCCAATCGGTACAGGCGGGCTGTATCGCCATCCAGCGCCTGGCTGTGAACCACCTTCGGGCTACCGGAGGTGAGCGTGCCAGTCTTGTCGAACACCACCCGGTTGACGGCATGCGCTCGTTCCAGTGCTTCGGCATCCTTGATGAGGATGCCGTGGCGTGCGGCTACCCCCGTGCCCGCCATGATCGCGGCTGGCGTCGCCAACCCCAGTGCGCAAGGGCAGGCGATGACCAGCACGGCCACTGCATTGATCAAGGCGCTTTGCAGCGGTGCACCCACCAGCCACCATCCCATCAAGGTGATCACGGCCAGCACCAGTACGGCAGGTACGAACACCTGGCTCACACGATCAACCAGCTTCTGGATGGGAGCCTTGGCAGCCTGTGCGTCCTCTACCAGGCGGATGATGCGTGCCAGGACGGTCTCGGTGCCGAGCGCTTGGGTGCGAACCAGCAAGCGACCCTCGCCGTTCACTGCGCCGCCGGTAACGCTGTCCCCCGGTTGCTTGGGTACCGGCAGGCTTTCGCCGCTGATCAGGGCTTCATCGGCATGGCTGTGACCGTCTTCGACGATACCGTCGACCGGGAAGCGCTCACCTGGCTTGACCAGGACAAGGTCACCCAGGCGCAATTGCGTGATGGGTACTTCCTGCTCCAGCCCCTCGGTCACCCGTAGCGCACGCTCAGGGCGCAGCGCTTCCAAGGCACGGATGGCACTGGCGGTTTGGCGTTTGGCACGGCTTTCCAGGTACTTGCCCAGCATGACCAAGGCGATGACCACCGCGCTGGCTTCGAAGTAGAGGTGTGGCACCGTACCCAACGGTGCATTGGCCCATTGATACAGACTCAAGCCATAACCGGCGCTGGTACCGAGCGCGACCAGCAGGTCCATGTTGCCGCTGCGCGCGCGCAAGGCCTTCCAGGCCGCGACGTAGAAGCGGGCGCCCAGAATGAACTGTACAGGCGTTGCCAGCAGGAACTGCGCCCAGGGTGGCAGCATCCAGTGCAGGCCCAGGGGCTGTACCAGCATGGGCAACACCAGCGGTAGGGCCAGCAACAGCGCTGCGCCGACTGCCAAGCGCTCCCGATGCAGGCGCCTATTTACCGCTCTCTGTTCGTCCTTGGGTGCGTGCGGCAGAAGGGCGTCATAGCCGGCTTGCTCCAGAGCATCGATCAGCGCCGCCTCTTCCACCCCATCGAGCACGTCCACATGGGCACGCTCATTGGCAAGATTGACGCTGACCTGGCGAACCCCCTGAACCTTGGCAAGCGCCCGCTCGACCCGACCCACGCAGCTGGCGCACGTCATGCCTGCAATCTGCAGCTCTACGGTACGGCTGGGTACATCGTAGCCGGCTGCATGGACAGCCTCGACCAGGGCATCCAGGCTGTCGGCTGGGGCCTGGACCCGTGCCTGCTCGCTGGCAAGGTTGACGGTGACGTGTTCTGCGCCGGTGACCTTGCGCAATGCACGTTCCACTCGGCCCGCGCAACTGGCGCAGGTCATACCGGAGATGGGCAGGTGATAAGTGACGGGCGTGGACATGGTTTCCTCCTTGGGCACGCTGCCAGCATCAACCTTGCCATGTGGGGAAGGTCAATAGTCTAACGGCGTTCGCCTCAGTTCCATCCCATACTGACCCATCGCGATGCGGTACTTGTTGATCTGCCCGGCTTGCAGGTTCAACCGGGTGCTGCGCTGGTCCTCAAGGCCCGGTGCGCAACCGGGTGTCTGCCCCGGCAGCAGGCGCAGGCGTACATCGACGGGGCCGGGGGGCAGGTTGAAGGAGGTGGACTGCTCCTGAAACAGGCGCCCGGACAATTGGTCGTTGAGGTAGACACCGATCTCGCAACTGGTGGCCACTTCGAGGCGTTCCCGGGAAATGATCAGCACGCTATAGGCCGAGTTGTCTTCGGCGATGGCCGGCGGCACCACCGCGAGCGCAACCAGCAGCCCGGCGATGCCCATTGTTGTCCGGAACATGAACACTCTCCTGCTTGCCTGTTCTTCAAAGTCGCAGCTTGGCCGAGGCGAGCGTGAATTTCCACCTTCAATCGCGACCTTGAAACAGAGACGTGCTTGACCTTGCCCCCATGGCAAGCTTGAAACTCGCTGAAAACGTTGAGGAGGTACTTCAATGCACGTATTCACTGTACAGGGTATGACCTGCGGCCACTGCGTCAAGGCGGTGACTCGAGCCGTTCAGGCGCTCGATGCCACTGCCAAGGTAGACGTCGATCTGGCGGCGAAACAGGTGCGCGTCGACAGCAGCACAGACCCCGCGCAGATACTGGCGGCGATCCGCGAAGAGGGGTACCAGGCCGAAACCGTCTAGGCACCCCGATCGGGTAGCGCAATTGTTGGATTGTTTTGCACAGGGCGGGGTCCACAGCAGGTAGAATAACTCACTTTGTTAGCTTGCTATGGATTCCTGATGAACCTGCGAATGGTGCTCATCCTGGGCGCACTCAGTGCGTTCGGGCCTTTGGCGATCGACTTCTACCTGCCTGCCTTCCCGGCCATGGCGCAGGCGTTCGCCACCGATGAAAAACACGTCCAGACCACCTTGGCCGCCTACTTTCTCGGGTTGTCGCTCGGGCAACTGCTGTATGGGCCGGTGGCCGATCGCTTCGGTCGACGCAAGCCATTGCTGTTCGGTGTGACGCTGTTCACCGTGGCCTCGTTGGGCTGCGCCTATGCGCCTAATCTGGATACGCTGATCCTGGCGCGTTTCGTCCAGGCCCTGGGTGGGTGTGCGGGCATGGTACTGTCGCGGGCGATCGTCAGCGACAAGTGCGACCCGATTGCCTCGGCGAAGGTGTTCTCGCAACTGGTGCTGGTCATGGGGCTGGCGCCGATCCTTGCCCCCATGCTCGGTGGCGTGTTGGTCAACTACGCCGGGTGGCAGTCCATTTTCCTGTCCTTGAGCCTGTTCAGTGCCGCGTGCCTGCTCGCCATCAGCCTCGGGCTGCCTGAAAGCATGCCTGAGCACATTCCCCGCCAGCCACTGTCAGGCGCTCTGCGTCAGTACCTGCGCCTGCTTGCCGATCGTGTTTTTCTGGGGCATGCGCTCACTGGCGGTATCGCCATCGCCGGCATGTTTGCCTACATCGCC
This sequence comes from uncultured Pseudomonas sp., assembly GCA_963529135.1. Taxonomy (GTDB): domain Bacteria; phylum Pseudomonadota; class Gammaproteobacteria; order Pseudomonadales; family Pseudomonadaceae; genus Aquipseudomonas. The sequence goes on from CAURYQ010000025.1 coordinate 37,379, forward strand.
GGCTCGCCATTCGTATTCATCAAGTTGTACGGGGTGCCCGCCGAGCATTACGGCTGGTTCTTCGGCGCCAACGCTGCAGGGTTCATCCTGATGGCCCAGGTGAATGCGCGCCTGCTGGCCAAACGCGGGCCTGCCTTCCTGCTGACGCGCGCGGTATGGGTTTACCTGGCGGCGGGCCTGGCATTGTTGGGTATGGCAGCGATCAGGCCCACAGAGCTCTGGCCGCTGCTGGTACCGCTGTTCGTGTGCATTGCGAGCCTGGGCTGCATTCTTCCCAACGCCTCTGCGTGCGCCATGAGCGGGCAGGGCGCACGGGCGGGTAGCGCTTCTGCGTTGATGGGTTGCGTGCAGTTCAGCGTGGCCGCCGGGGCCGCGGCGTTGGTGGGTTTGCTGCATGATGGCAGCGCCTTGCCCATGGCACTGGTGATGAGCCTGTGTGGTGCCTTGGTCGTCAGCGTTGCGCTGCTGACGAAGCGTCTGCAGCTGAAGGGCTTAGCCTGAGGCACGACGAACCTTCGACTCTATCTGCGCTATTTGGTGAAGCCGGCTGTGGGCATCTTCCGAATTTATGATAAGTGATGTGACCTGATTCATACGGTGCCGAGCCGCAGACCCTGTCTACTGCCGATGTTCAGGCCCGGTTGCTGATCTGCGTTCAACGATGGGCCTGCATAGGGTAGCCATACCCAATGGCATTTCTGCGACAAATGCGCGTGGCACTGCGCAAGGGTACTTGTAGGTGCGGCTTATACTGACGAGCCCGGCCAGCGCTAGCGAGGGCGTTCGCGGGCCAGGGTCGGCCATCGCATCTATACAGTGAACTTGCAGGGAGTCACAGGGACATGAACGCAGCCAGCAGCATCAGCCAGATCGCCAGCCTGATGGCCGACCCCAAGCGCAGTGCCATGTTATGGGCCCTGATCGATGGCACGCCGCGGCTGGCCAACGAGTTGGCCATCATGACCGGGCTCAGCGCCTCATCGGCTTGTGCGCACCTTTCGCTACTGTGCTCGGCAGGGCTGCTGCGCCTTGAGGCCAGGGGCCGCAAGCGCTATTTCCGCCTGGCAACACCCCAGGTGGGCGCCGCCGTCGAGGCGCTTGCCAGCGTGCAGCTGGAAAATGCCAGAAACCGTCATGCTCACACTCCGCGACCCACATTGCCCATGTCCGTGCGGCGCGCCCGGCGCTGTGGCGATCACTTGGGCGGGGAGCTTGCGGCCGAACTCTATCACCGCCTGGTGGTGGCGGGGTGGCTGGAGGGACGTGGCCGGCAGTTGCTGGTCAGCGATGAAGGGCGAGCGCAACTGGCTACCCTGGGGGTGTACATCGACGCGCTGGCCCCGCACCAGCCTCGTGCCTGCACCCTGTGCCGCTGCACCGAATGGCACGACATGGAACCGCACCTGGGCGGGGTATTGGGCCAGGCGCTGTTCCGCCTGTTCTTGCAGTCGGGATGGGTGCGCGAAGCGGAAGACACCCGAGCGTTGCACATTTCACCGCTGGGCATCCAGCAGATCAATCGCATCGCCCGGGTCGAGACGCTGCAGGTGGGCTGAGCCGTCAGACCAGGCGCGCATCCAGGCTATTCTGGGCAAGCTTGCGAGCCTGGTCCTGAGTCATGCCCAGGTGCGTGTGCAGGGCGTGGAAGTTCTCCGTCACGTAGCCGCCGAAGTAGGCTGGGTCGTCCGAGTTGACGGTAACTTTCACGCCTTTGTCCAACATGTCCAGAATGTTGTGTTTGCTCATGTGGTCGAACACGCATAGCTTGGTGTTGGACAGCGGGCACACGGTCAGAGGGATCTGTTCATCGATGATGCGCTGCATGAGGCGCTCGTCCTCGATGGCGCGCACGCCGTGATCGATGCGCTTGATCTTGAGCAGGTCGAGCGCTTCCCAGATGTACTCGGGCGGGCCTTCCTCACCGGCATGCGCCACGGCCACGAAGCCTTCGCTGCGTGCCCTGTCGAACACACGCTGGAATTTGCTGGGTGGATGGCCCATTTCGGAACTGTCCAGCCCCACGGCAATGAATGCATCGCGGAAGGGCAAGGCCTGGTCCAGGGTCTTTTGCGCTTCGTCTTCGCTCAGGTGGCGAAGAAAGCTCAAGATCAGGCCGCTGCTGATGTCCAACTGCTTACGGCCATCCTTGAGTGCCTGGTTGATGCCGTTGAGCACCACTTCAAAAGGAATGCCGCGGTCAGTGTGCGTTTGCGGATCGAAGAAAGGCTCGGTGTGAATCACATTCTGGGCCTTGCACCGTTGCAGGTAGGCCCAGGTGAGGTCGTAGAAATCCTGCTCAGTGCGCAGTACGTCGGCACCCTGGTAGTACAGGTCCAGGAACTCCTGCAGGTTGTTGAAGGCGTACGCACCGCGCAACGTCTCGACATCCGCCCAAGGCAGGGCGATCTTGTTGCGCTCGGCCAAGGCGAACAGCAACTCCGGTTCCAGGGAGCCTTCGAGGTGCAGGTGCAGTTCGGCCTTGGGCAGGGCGTTCAACCAGTCATACATATAAGGTGATCTCAATCAGGTACGGTTGCCGCCATTCTACAGGGCAAGGCCCGGCCGTGGGCCCGAATGGCAGTATCCTGTCGAATCACCAGACCAAGGGTTTGCCTTTGGAGTGGATCAAGCGCAGGCCCGCTGTGCTGCTTGAAAAATGAGCAACTCTCGACGCAGCCTTGCGTAACAGGCATCGCGCCATTTGACTAACGGGTTATCCACAGGCTGCTCCACAGTAAATGTGCGCAACTAGGGCGGCTGGTGGTCGCGTGACAGGTGATGTCTGGGGATAACTCGGATTCGCGGCCGAGCGAACCGTATAATCAGTGCTCTGGTCAAAATTTGACCAAAACCCTGGAGGGCTCTGACTCATTGGGCTCCAGGGGTATGCCCCAAGCTTATCCACAACCAGGCCCACAGTTGTTGTGGGCAACACTCAGGCACTTTGCAGCATGATTCGTCCGCGGCTCAGGTCTGCCAAGTGCTGTTGAAGTAATTGCCTGTGGACATCTTCGAAGGCGATCTTGAGGTCGACGCCGTTGGCGGTGAATTGCTCGTCCAGTACCAGCCCCTGCACCTCAGCAATACGCAGCTTCACCAATGCCAGTTCGCTGAATGCACAACTGCAAGTGAACTCGCTGCGCTGTACCAGCAGCCGCTTGGGGGCCTGCTGGAGGCATTTGTTGGCGCCACCGCCGTAAGCCCGGGCCAACCCGCCGGTGCCCAGCTGGATGCCTCCGTACCAGCGGATGACCAGCACCACCACTTGATCGCAGTCCTGCGCCTCGATGGCGGACAGGATGGGGCGCCCGGCCGTGCCGCCTGGCTCACCATCGTCACTGCTACGGTATTGAGGCCCGATTTTCCAGGCCCAGCAATTGTGCGTGGCATCAGGGACGCTGTGACGCTCGATGAAGCTCATGGCGTCGGTGGCGCTGGCAATAGGGCCGGCCAAGGTGATGAAGCGGCTTTTGCGAATGTCCTCGCGGTATTCGCACAGGTCTAGCAGGGTAGAGGGCATAAATGTAGGTCAGGCAACCGGCGCGATGCCGCATCCTTTGAGAATGATGTGGATAAGATTGGTGCTGGCAGCTTCCATGTCCTGCTTGGTCAGGCGACTGCGGCCGGTCACCTGGCAGATCTGCGTGGCAAAGTCGGCGTAGTGCTGGGTACTGCCCCACAACAGGAAGATCAGGTGCACCGGGTCTACCGGGTCCATCTTGCCGGCATCCATCCAGGCTTGAAAAACGGCCGCCCGGCCCCGGAACCACTCACGGTAGTCAGCGCTGAAATACTCGGTAAGGCATGAGCCGCCGCTGATCACTTCCATGGCGAAGATTCTTGAAGCCTGCGGGTTGCGCCTGGAGAACTCCATCTTCGTGCGGATGTATTGGCTGAGCGCTTCGGCTGGGTCGTCCTCGACACTCAAGGCGTTGAAGGTACTGTCCCACAGCTCGATGATGTTGCTGAGCACGGCAATGTACAGGCCAAGCTTGTTGGTGAAGTAATAGTGCAGATTGGCCTTGGGCAGCCCCGCCTTGAGGGCGATGGTGTTCATGCTGGTGCCCTTGAAACCGTGGCGGGCGAACTCGTCTTCGGCAGCCTTGATGATGGCCTGCTCGTTTTTCTGTCGGATCCGGCCTGCGGGTTTGCCGGAGGCGGATAGGCGGTGCGCAGGGACTTCTAATGTCATGAACGATTCCGGGCAGAGGGATGGCTGCGTCTGTAGGACAAGATTACCTTCCCACGGCAAAGTAACAAGCATTCGCGGCAGAGAGTGGCATCAACGTGTCGCAGCCAGACTTTCCAGAAAGCTCTCAAGCACCAGATTGGGCCGCCTGCCCTTGCGCGTTACCCAGCTCAAGCTCAGGTCATAGAAGCGCTGCTGCGGCTTGAGTGCGCGCAGCCGCCCCTGTTGGACCCAGAGGGCGGCGTAATGGTCAGGCAGATACCCCATGTAGCGCCCGGTGAGAATCAAAAACGCCATGCCCTCACGGTCGGACGCGCTGGCCGTGCAGTTGAGGACCTGATAGTGCGCCTGGATTTCCGCAGGCAAGCGGAAGGTGGGGGTAATGGCCTCCTGACGGTTGAGGCGCTCATCGTCGAGCTGATCGTCGTCGGCGTAGAACAGTGGATGGCCGACGGCGCAATACAGTAGCGAGCGTTCGCTATACAGAGGCTGATATTCAAGGCCCGACAGAGGGCTGGTTTGGGGGACGACGCCGACGTGCAGGCTACCGTCGAGCACGCCGTGCTCCACCTGGCTGGGGGCGACCATGCGGATCTGGATGCGCACATCCGGCCCACGGTCCTTGAGTTCAGCCAGCGCATGGGTAATGCGCATGTGCGGCAGCGTCACGAGGTTGTCGGTCAGGCCGATGTTCAGCTCGCCGCGCAGGTGTTGGTGCAGGCCGTTGACTTCGGTACGGAAGGTTTCCAGCGCGCTGAGCAATTGCAGCGCCGAGTGGTAGACCTCTCGTCCCTCCTCAGTGAGCGAGAACCCCGCTCGCCCGCGCTGGCACAGGCGCAAGCCAAGACGCTGTTCAAGATCGTTCATCTGCTGGCTGATGGCGGATCGCCCGATACCCAGAATGTTTTCTGCAGCGGAGAATCCCCCGCATTCCACCACGCTTCGGTAGATTTTCAGCAGGCGAATATCGAAGTCGCTGACTTGGGCAAGCGGATCGGGGCGTCGGCTCATCAGTTTAGTCGTGGCCTGTGTAAAGGTTAGAAATGCAGGCTTTTTCAGACTTTATCGCCGTGCCAAGTTAGCTGCAACAACATCCATCGTTGCCTAATCGTCTTCCGAGGAACCGCCGATGAACATGCTTCAAACCGCGCCTGCCGGTATCGCCAGCCAGCTCAAGCTGGATGCGCACTGGATGCCCTATACCGCCAACCGCAACTTCCAGCGCGACCCTCGGCTGATCGTGGCGGCCGATGGCAACCACCTGGTGGACGACAAAGGGCGCAGGATTTTCGATGCCCTTTCCGGTTTGTGGACATGCGGCGCGGGCCATACGCGCAAGGAAATCACCGAGGCGGTATCTCGTCAGATCGGAACCCTGGACTATTCCCCAGGGTTCCAGTTCGGGCACCCGCTGTCCTTCCAGCTGGCTGAAAAGATTACCGAGCTGACGCCGGGCGACCTCAATCATGTGTTCTACACCAACTCCGGCTCCGAATGCGCCGACACGGCCCTGAAAATGGTACGCGCCTACTGGCGCCTCAAGGGCCAGGCCACCAAGACCAAGATCATTGGCCGAGCCCGTGGCTACCATGGGGTTAACATCGCAGGTACCAGCCTGGGTGGCGTCAACGGCAACCGCAAGATGTTCGGGCAGTTGCTGGACGTCGATCATCTGCCCCACACGGTGCTGCCGGTCAATGCGTTCACCAGAGGCTTGCCGGAAGAGGGCGGCATCGCGCTGGCTGACGAGATGCTCAAGCTGATCGAGTTGCACGACGCGTCCAACATTGCAGCGGTGATCGTTGAGCCGCTGGCAGGCTCGGCCGGTGTGCTGCCTCCGCCGAAGGGCTACCTCAAGCGTCTGCGTGAAATCTGCAGCCAACACAATATCCTGCTGATCTTCGATGAAGTGATCACCGGCTTCGGCCGCATGGGCGCGATGACCGGTGCCGAAGCATTCGGCGTCACGCCCGACCTGATGTGCATCGCCAAGCAGGTGACCAACGGTGCGATCCCGATGGGCGCCGTGGTTGCCAGCAGCGAGATCTACCACACTTTCATGAATCAGCCGACGCCGGATTACGCTGTCGAATTCCCGCATGGGTACACCTATTCGGCACACCCGGTGGCGTGCGCTGCGGGGCTTGCTGCGCTGGACCTGCTGCAAAAGGAAAACCTCGTGCAGTCCGCTGCAGACCTCGCGCCACATTTCGAGAAGCTGCTGCATGGTGTCAAAGGCACCAAGAACATCGTCGACATCCGCAACTATGGCTTGGCCGGCGCCATCCAGATCGCTGCCCGGGACGGGGATGCTATCGTGCGGCCTTACGAAGCGGCCATGAAGCTGTGGAAAGCTGGGTTCTATGTACGCTTCGGCGGCGACACCCTGCAGTTCGGCCCAACCTTCAACACCAAACCTGAAGAGCTGGACCGCCTGTTCGATGCCGTGGGCGAAACGCTGAACCTGATCGACTGACTTCCCGCTTCCACTGCAGGCGGTTGTCGCAGACACGCCTGCAATGCCTCTTCTTTATCTGGAGTGTTACATGAGCATTGTTCAGCACCTGATCAACGGTGACCTGGTCACCAAGGGCGAGCGCACCGCCGATGTGTTCAACCCCTCCACCGGCCAGGCTGTGCGCAAGGTCGAATTGGCCAGCCGCGCGACCGTGCAGCAAGCCATCGACGCCGCCAAGACGGCCTTCCCGGCCTGGCGCAATACCCCGCCGGCCAAGCGCGCGCAGGTCATGTTCCGTTTCAAGCAACTGCTTGAGCAGAACGAAGCGCGTATCGCCCAGATGATCAGCGAGGAGCACGGCAAGACGCTGGAAGACGCTGCTGGCGAATTGAAGCGTGGTATCGAGAACGTCGAGTTCGCCTGCGCCGCTCCCGAAGTGCTCAAGGGCGAGTACAGCCGTAACGTGGGCCCTAATATCGATGCGTGGTCCGACTTCCAGCCGCTGGGTGTAGTGGCAGGTATCACGCCGTTCAACTTCCCGGCGATGGTGCCACTGTGGATGTACCCATTGGCGATCGCCTGCGGCAACGCGTTCATTCTCAAACCTTCCGAGCGCGACCCCAGTTCCACGCTGTTCATCGCTCAGCTGTTGCTGGAGGCAGGCTTGCCCAAGGGCATTCTCAACGTGGTGCACGGTGACAAGGAAGCCGTGGATGCCCTGATCGAAGCGCCGGAAGTCAAAGCACTGAGCTTCGTGGGTTCCACGCCGATTGCCGAGTACATCTATGCCGAAGGTACCAAGCGTGGCAAACGCGTCCAGGCGCTGGGTGGTGCGAAGAACCATGCGGTGCTGATGCCCGATGCTGATCTGGATAACGCCGTCAGTGCGCTGATGGGCGCGGCCTATGGTTCGTGTGGCGAGCGCTGCATGGCCATTTCGGTGGCGGTATGTGTCGGTGATCAGGTTGCCGATGCGCTCATCGCCAAGCTGGAGCCACAGATCAAGGCGTTGAAGATCGGTGCCGGCACATCGTGCGGCCTGGACATGGGGCCGCTGGTGACGGCGGCAGCGCGTGACAAGGTGGTTGGCTACATCGATGAAGGGGTGGCGGCAGGCGCAAGGCTAGTGGTCGATGGTCGCGGCTTGCGCGTAGCGGGTAATGAAGAAGGTTACTTTGTCGGGGGCACGCTGTTCGACAAGGTGACGCCGCAAATGCGCATCTATAAAGAGGAGATCTTTGGGCCAGTGTTGTGCGTGGTACGGGTCGATAGCCTTGAGCAGGCCATGCAATTGATCAACGATCACGAGTATGGCAACGGTACCTGCATTTTCACCCGCGATGGTGAGGCCGCGCGACTGTTCTGCGATGAGATCGAGGTGGGCATGGTAGGCGTGAACGTGCCGCTGCCGGTTCCGGTCGCGTATCACAGCTTTGGCGGTTGGAAGCGCTCGCTGTTTGGCGACCTGCATGCCTACGGGCCGGACGGGGTGCGGTTCTATACCCGGCGCAAGGCCATTACCCAGCGCTGGCCGCAGCGCGCCAGCCATGAAGCGTCGCAGTTCGCCTTCCCAAGTCTGTAAGCGGTGCGTCACGAAAGGGGAGGCCAGTCGGCCTCCCTTTTTCATTGCCTGGGATGCGGTGCCTGGTCTCCGGGAAGCAGACCGCTATTTTTCAAACATATGAAATTAAAGGTTGACGGGGTTTCGAATCCCCTTATAATGCGCCCCACTTCC
>CAURYQ010000026.1:0-43485 GCA_963529135.1 uncultured Pseudomonas sp.
GCTGCGCAGCTGAGATCCTGGGGCTGCTGCGCAGCCCATCGCGGCACTAGGCCGCCCCACCCCTGGGTATGGGTAAACTTCAAAATTTGTGCAGAAAATTTGCATCTGCAGGCATCGGGAATGCCCAGCGCATTACCGCTGGAAAGATGAACTATCAGTAAAAATGCACGGCCCGTGGGAGCGGCCTCGTGCCGCGATGGGGCGCGAAGCGGCCCCGACCATTTTCAGCTGCGCAGCTGAGATCCTGGGGCTGCTGCGCAGCCCATCGCGGCACTAGGCCGCTCCCACTCTGGGTATGGGTGAGCTTCAAAATTGTGCAGAAAATTTGCATCCGCCGGAATCGGGAAGTGGCCAGCGCATTACCGCTGAAAAGATGAACTATCTGTAAAAAAATGCACGGCCCGTGGGAGCGGCCTTGTGCCGCGATGGGGCGCGAAGCGGCCCCAATCAATTCAACCTGAAACGCTTACTTGCGCTTCATCGACAGGAAGAACTCGTCGTTGGTCTTGGTCTGCTTGAGCTTGTCGACCAGGAACTCGATGGCGGCGATCTCGTCCATCGGGTGCAGCAGCTTGCGCAGGATCCACATGCGCTGCAGTTCGTCGTCGGCGGTCAGCAGCTCTTCGCGACGGGTACCGGAGCGGTTGATGTTGATGGCCGGGAACACGCGCTTCTCGGCGATGCGGCGATCCAGTGGCAGCTCCATGTTGCCCGTGCCCTTGAACTCCTCGTAGATCACCTCGTCCATCTTCGAGCCGGTCTCGACCAGCGCGGTGGCGATGATGGTCAGCGAGCCGCCCTCCTCGATGTTACGCGCAGCACCGAAGAAGCGCTTCGGCTTCTCCAGGGCATGGGCGTCCACACCACCGGTCAGCACCTTGCCCGAGCTCGGAATGACGGTGTTGTAGGCGCGTGCCAGACGGGTAATGGAGTCGAGCAGGATGACCACGTCCTTCTTGTGCTCGACCAGGCGCTTGGCCTTCTCGATCACCATCTCGGCGACTTGCACGTGGCGGGTCGGCGGCTCGTCGAAGGTCGAGGCGACCACTTCTCCGCGCACGGTACGCTGCATCTCGGTCACTTCTTCCGGGCGCTCGTCGATCAGCAGGACGATCAGGTGGCACTCGGGGTTGTTACGCGTGATGTTGGCCGCGATGTTCTGCAGCATGATGGTCTTGCCCGCCTTCGGCGGCGCGACGATCAGGCCACGCTGGCCCTTGCCGATCGGTGCACACAGGTCGATCACGCGACCGGTGAGGTCTTCGGTGGAACCGTTGCCGGCTTCCATCTTCAGACGCTTGTTCGGGAACAGGGGGGTCAGGTTCTCGAAGAGAATCTTGTTCTTGGCGTTTTCCGGACGGTCGAAGTTGATGGTGTCGACCTTCAGCAGCGCGAAGTAGCGCTCGCCTTCTTTCGGTGGGCGGATCTTGCCCACGATGGTGTCGCCGGTACGCAGGTTGAAGCGGCGGATCTGGCTGGGCGAGACATAGATGTCGTCCGGGCCGGCCAGGTAAGACGCATCGGCGGAACGCAGGAAACCGAAACCATCCTGGAGAATCTCCAGCACGCCGTCACCCGAGATCTCTTCGCCGCTTTTCGCATGCTTTTTCAGCAGGGAGAAAATCACGTCCTGTTTGCGCGAACGGGCCATGTTCTCGATGCCCATCTGTTCGGCCATTTCCAAAAGATCGGTAATCGGCTTTTGCTTGAGTTCAGTCAGGTTCATAAGGGGAATGACGTAATCATGTAAGAAGGGAGAATTAAGCTTCTGGCTTAATGAAGCCGCGCCGCTAGATGGCGAAAGGATCGCGTACTGATTCGAATTGGGGATGCTTCGGCGACGGCATGTAGAGGGCACTGAAGAAGCAGTGCGAGGCCGAATGTAACACTTGCTTTTTTCTGCGTCTAGTGCTCTGAAAAAGAAAAAGCCCCGCATTTGCGGGGCTTTTCATCACAAGTGGGCGTCGAGGAAAGCCGCCAGCTGCGATTTGGACAAGGCACCGACCTTGGTGGCTTCGACGTTGCCGTTCTTGAACAGCATCAGCGTCGGGATACCACGCACGCCATGCTTGGCTGGGGTTTCCTGGTTTTCGTCGATGTTCAGCTTGGCGACGACCAGCTTGCCCTCGTAGGTGTTGGCGATGTCGTCCAGAACCGGAGCGATCATCTTGCACGGGCCGCACCATTCAGCCCAATAGTCGACCAACACCGGGCCTTGAGCCTGGAGCACTTCGGCATCGAAGGTGGCGTCGGTGACGTGTTTGATTTTGTCGCTCATGGAAATCTCCAAGGTCGTAAGCACGGAAAAACGTTGCCCATCATAGCCGCCCCCGCTGTCGACAGGAAGCCGCAGACGATTGAGTGTAACTATAGTTGTGCAAGAGCACTCGAATCGAAACTGTCACATCGCCTTCATAGAATCGAATGGCACATTGCCGTACATCAAGCTCACCGCGCAGGCCAGATGCCACGCGTTGGCGACCAGCCTGCTATCGTGGCACGATTGCCAGGTTAACGACCGAGAACTTCCAGATCATGCCGCATACCACCGCGAAGAACCTGTCCCTGATAGCCGCCATCGACCTTGGCTCCAACAGCTTCCACATGGTCGTGGCGAAGGCCCACCACACCGAAATCCGCATTCTCGAGCGGCAGGGCGAGAAGGTACAGCTGGCTGCCGGCATCGACGAGGAGCGCAAGCTCAGTGAAGAGGCCATGGAACGCGGCCTGGAGTGCCTCAAGCGCTTTGCCCAGCTGATCAACGGCATGCCGGCGGGCTCGGTGCGCATCGTCGGCACCAACGCCCTGCGCGAGGCGCGCAACCGCAACGTCTTCATCCAGCGTGCCGAAGCCATTCTCGGCCATCCGGTCGAGGTCATTTCAGGCCGCGAAGAGGCGCGCCTGATCTACCTGGGGGTTTCCCATACCCTGGCCGATACCGCGGGCAAGCGCCTGGTGGCCGACATCGGGGGCGGCAGCACCGAATTCATCATTGGCCAGCGCTTCGAACCCTTGCTGCGCGAGAGCCTGCAGATGGGGTGCGTCAGTTTCACCCAGCGCTACTTCCGCGACGGCAAGATCACGCCGGCACGCTATGCCCAGGCCTACACGGCCGCCCGCCTGGAGCTGATGAGCATCGAGCATGCCTTGCACCGCCTGACCTGGGACGAAGCTATCGGCTCGTCCGGCACCATTCGCGCCATTGGCGCCGCCATTCGGGCCGGGGGCCTGGGCAATGGCGAGGTAAATGCCGAGGGGCTGGCCTGGGTCAAGCGCAAGCTGTTCAAGCTGGGCGAAGTCGACAAGATCGACTTCGAAGGGGTCAAGCCGGATCGGCGCACCATCTTCCCGGCGGGCCTGGCCATCCTCGAAGCGATCTTCGATGCCCTGGAATTGCAGCGCATGGACCACTGCGACGGTGCGCTGCGTGAAGGCGTGCTGTTCGACCTGCTGGGGCGGCACCACCACGAGGATGTACGCGAGCGTACCCTCAATTCGCTGATGGAGCGCTATCACGTCGATCAGGGCCAGGCAGCCCGGGTCGAGCGCAAGGCACTGCATGCTTTCGACCAGGTGGCCGCAGCCTGGGACCTGCAGGAAGGCAACTGGCGAGACCTGCTGGGCTGGGCAGCCAAGGTCCATGAGATAGGCCTGGACATCGCCCACTACCATTACCACAAGCACGGCGCGTACCTGATCGAGCACTCGGACCTGGCTGGCTTCTCGCGCGAGGATCAGCAGATGATGGCCTTGCTGGTGCGCGGCCATCGCCGCAACATTCCCAAGGACCGTTACGCCGAGCTGGGTGATGAAGGGGTCAAGCTACTGCGCCTGTGCGTGTTGCTGCGCTTCGCGATCCTCTTCCACCATATCCGTGGTACCCAGCAGATGCCGAAGGTCGAGCTCAAGGCAGCCGATAACCGCCTCGAAGTGGTGTTTCCGGAAGGTTGGCTCGAACAGAACCAGCTGACCCAGGCCGACTTCGCCAACGAGGCGGAGTGGCTGGCCCGGGTCGGCTTCGTCCTCAGCGTACGTTGAGCACCGGGTTGCTCAGGCGCTCCAGCAAGGTCGCCTGGGCACTGCGGGGGTTCTGGTTACCCGTCGGGCTGCTGCGCACATAGCGGCCATCAGGCTGGAGGGCCCAGGCGTGAGTATTGTCTGTCAGGTACGCCTCCAGCTCCTTTTTCACCCGCAGCAACAGTTTCTTGCCCTCGACCGGGAAGCAGGTCTCAACCCGCTTGTCGAGGTTGCGCTCCATCCAGTCGGCACTGGACAGGTAGATCTGCTCCTCACCGCCATTGAGGAAGTAGAACACCCGGGTGTGCTCCAGGAAGCGGCCAATGATCGAGCGCACCTGAATGTTGTGTGAAACGCCCGGTATACCTGGGCGCAAGCAGCACATGCCCCGTACGATCAAATCGATCTTCACGCCTGACTGGCTGGCCTTGTACAGGGCCTTGATGACTTTCGCATCGGTCAGCGAGTTGAACTTGGCAATGATGTGCGCTGGCTTGCCGTCCAAGGCGAACTGGGTTTCGCGGCCGATCATGTCCAGCATGCCCTTTTTCAGGGTGAACGGCGCGTGCATCAACTTCTTCATGCGCAGGGTCTTGCCCATGCCGATCAACTGACTGAACAGCTTGCCAACGTCTTCGGTGAGGGCGTCGTCGGAGGTGAGCAGGCTGTAGTCGGTGTACAGGCGGGCATTGCCTGCGTGGTAGTTGCCAGTACCCAGGTGCGCATAGCGTACGATTTCGCCCTGCTCTCGGCGCAGGATCAACATCATCTTGGCGTGCGTCTTGAAGCCCACCACGCCATAGATCACCACTGCACCTGCCGCTTGCAGGCGGCTTGCCATCTGCAGGTTGGACTCCTCGTCGAAGCGTGCGCGCAGCTCGATCACCGCCGTCACTTCCTTGCCATTGCGCGCCGCATCGACCAGGGCGTCGACGATCTCCGAGTTGGCGCCGGACCGGTACAGCGTCTGGCGCACGGCCAGCACGTGCGGGTCCTTGGCAGCCTGGCGCAGCAGGTCGATGACCGGCGTGAACGACTCGAAGGGGTGCATGAGCAGGATGTCCTGCTTGCTGATCACGCTGAAGATGTTATCGGCATTCTGCAGCAATTTCGGAATGGCCGGCGTGAACGGTGCGTATTGAAGCTCGGGGTGGCTGTCCAGCCCGGTAATGCTGAACAAGCGCGTCAGGTTGACCGGCCCGTTGACCTGATACAGCTCGCTTTCGCTCAGGCTGAACTGCTTGAGCAGGTAGTCCGACAGGTGCTTGGGGCACGTGTCGGCGACTTCCAGGCGCACGGCATCGCCATAGCGGCGCGAGAACAGCTCGCCACGAAGCGCCCGGGCCAGGTCATCGACCTCTTCCGAATCCAGTGCCAGGTCGGCGTTGCGGGTCAGGCGGAACTGATAGCACCCCTTGACCTTCATGCCCTGGAACAGGTCGTCCGCATGGGCATGGATCATCGACGACAGGAAGACGTAGTTGGCACCCGCGCCGCCGACGTCCTCGGGTACGCGAATGACTCGCGGCAGCAGCCGTGGCGCGGGAATGATGGCCAGGCCTGAATCACGGCCGAACGCATCGACACCTTCGAGCTCGACGATGAAGTTCAGGCTCTTGTTCACCAGCAACGGGAACGGGTGGGTGGGGTCCAGGCCAATCGGGGTGATGATCGGCGCGATCTCGTCGCGAAAATATCGACGCACCCACGTCTTGAGCTTGGGTGTCCAGTGACGACGGCGAATGAAACGAATCTGATGCTTTTCCATCTCGGGCAGCAGCACATCGTTGAGAATCGCGTACTGGCGATCGACTTCGATATGCACCAGCTCGCTGATACGCGTAAGTGCCTGATGCGGCTGCAAACCGTCGGCGCCGGCCTGCTCACGGGCAAAGTTGATCTGCTTCTTCAGCCCGGCTACGCGAATCTCGAAGAACTCATCCAGGTTGCTCGAGAAGATCAGCAGGAATTTCAGGCGTTCGAGCAAGGGGTAGCTTTCATCCAGCGCCTGCTCCAGCACGCGGATGTTGAACTGCAATTGGGACAGTTCGCGATGAATGTACAGGCTGGTATCGTCCAGGCCGGGCACGGCAATGGCCGGAGCTGGCGCCGGCGCAGGCGCCGCCGGAGGTTCTGCAGCGAACTGGGGGGCGGGCGGCAGATCGGGCGGGGTCTGCACCAGTTCTTCTGGAAGCTCCTTGGCATCCTTGATCAAGACAGGGGGAAGCACTTCATTATTCATCTGGCGGTCCTGAGGACGTTAACGCCCTATCATCAATTGAGCGGCAAGATAAGCGCCCATTATGACGCCTGTGTTACACGCCAGGGCAAGCCATGGCACACGGTTGCAGACATTGTGGTTGTGGGCACTGTTCACGTCGAGACACATTTGGACACTTTCCCGAAAGCACGCGAAGGGGTAGGCTGCGCGTTCATTTCGCCAGCACCTCAGAAAATGCTCCAACAATTCCTGCAGGATTTCGGCTACTTTGCCCTTTTTCTAGGCACCTTCTTCGAAGGCGAGACCATCCTGGTCCTTGCAGGTTTTCTTGCGTTCCGCGATTACATGGACATCAAGCTGGTCTGCCTGGTGGCGTTCATGGGCAGCTACGCCGGGGATCAGTTGTGGTACTTCATGGGCCGTCGTCATGGACGCAAGATCCTGGCGCGCAAACCCCGCTGGCAGGCGATGGGCGACCGTGCGCTGGGCCACATTCGTCGCCACCCCGACATCTGGGTGCTCAGCTTCCGCTTCGTCTATGGGCTTCGCACGGTCATGCCGGTCGCGATCGGCCTGTCTGGCTACCCGCCACGGCGGTACTTGCTGCTCAACGGGATCGGGGCAGCGATCTGGGCCATCGCCCTGGGGGCTGCGGCCTATCATTTCGGCGCAATCCTCGAAGGCCTGCTGGGCAACATCAAGCGTTACGAGCTGTGGGTGCTCGGCGCCTTGCTGGTACTTGGCGTAGGCCTGTGGCTGCACCGGCGCTTCCGCACCCTGCGGGCCGAGCGCCGGGCTGCGCGTGAGCCCCAGGACTGAACACCTGCACCTGGGCACACTCCAACAGACATGACTTTCCCGCACTGGGCCGCGCTGCCAGACTGACGGGTATAGAGCGCTTCGACCTGGAGTAATGAGCATGACTAAAAAAGTGGCGGTGATTCTTTCCGGCTGTGGCGTTTATGACGGCGCCGAAATTCACGAGAGCGTGATCACCCTGCTGCGCTTGGACCAGCGCGGTGCGCAGGTGCAGTGCTTTGCACCGAACATCGCGCAGATGCATGTCATCGACCACCTGACCGGCGATGAGATGCCCGAGTCTCGCAACGTGCTGGTGGAGTCTGCCCGGATTGCCCGTGGCAAGGTGAAGGATATTCGTGAGGCACGGGCCGAGGACTTCGATGCCTTGATCGTTCCAGGCGGTTTCGGCGCGGCCAAGAACCTGTCGGATTTTGCCGTCAAAGGCGCCGATTGCAACATCAACCCGGACGTGCAAGCACTGGCCGAAGCCTTTGCCGCTGCCTGTAAACCGGTAGGTCTGATCTGCATATCACCTGCGCTGGCTGCCAAGATCTACGGCCCCGGGGTGGTCTGCACCATCGGCGACGATGCCGATACCGCTGCGGCTGTCGTCAAGATGGGCGGCACTCATGAAGAATGCGACGTGCACGACATTGTCGAGGACACCCAGCGCAAACTGGTCACCACCCCTGCCTACATGTCGGCAAAAACCATCAGTGAAGCGGCGGGCGGGATCTACAAGCTGGTGGATCGGGTCCTGGAACTGACGCACGAATAAGCCCGTTTGTGTGCAGGCAGGCGTTACGGCAGGAATGCCTGGCCGGCTGGCTGGCGCTCCTGCCGGGTCAAGCAGCGGTCAGTCGGGCGATGATCCGGTCCAACGCATTGGCAAAGGCCTGTTTGTCGCGATCCCCATAGGGCCCCTGCCCGCCACCTGCCTGGCCTTGCTCGCGCAGTTCGGTGAACAGGTTGCGCGTAGCGAGACGGTCGCCCATGTTGCGCTCGTCGAACTCACGCCCCCGCGGGTCCAGCGCTGCCACACCCTTTTTCACAAGTCGGTCGGCCAGAGGCACGTCACTGCAGACGACCAGTTCACCCGGCATGGCATGCTCGACGAGGTAATCGTCGGCCGCGTCCATGCCACTGGGCACCACGATCAGCCGCACGATGCCGAACGCAGGCTTTGCCACCGCCTGGCCGGCGACCATGACCACTTCGAACTTGCGCTTGAGGGCGAACTTGACGATCAGGTCCCTGGCGGCCTTCGGGCACGCGTCGGCATCGATCCAAACACGCATGGTTAACCTCACGTTGTCATTTAGCCGAGCATGATGCACTACATCGGCAGGTGGCACGAACTGCCAGCGATATCGAATAAATGGCGTCAAGACACCAACGGCACTTCGTGAGGCCCATCGATCAGGCTAAACTCGCCCCAGCTTCAGCGGACTGATGAGCGCGAAATGAATTGTCCCGACGAGATCCAACTGGACCTGGACAACGGGATCGACCGTAAGCTGCTGGCCACCCTGCGTGAGCGCTACCTGCAGATCAACGCAGGTCGCCTGCAGCGGGCAATGACTGGTTTGTCCACCCGCCAGCAGCAGGTCCTGGCCGTGCTGCCGGTGCTGTTCCATGTGAACCATCCCTCCCTGCCCGGCTATGTGACCTCGACAACACCCGCAGGTATCTGCGATTTCGAGCCTAATGCCGATCAGGTATTCGAAGCGCAGCGCCTGGCTCGCGCCTTCAATTACAAGGTCCGCGACCATGCATCGACACGCCCCATCGACGGGCTGTTCCTGATCGGCAGCCTGGGCACGCTTGCCCAGGCTGAGGACAGCGACATCGACGTGTGGGTATGCCATGCCTGCAACCTTGGGCGTGAGGCGCTGGAGGCCCTGCAGCGCAAATGCCAACTGCTCGAAACCTGGGCCAGGAGCCAGGGCGCCGATACGCACATCTTTCTCATCGATACTCAGGCTTTCGCTCATGGCCAGCGTACAGGCCAGTTGGGCACCGACGATTGCGGCACCACGCAGCATTATCTTCTGCTGGACGAGTTCTACCGCACCACCCTCTGGCTGGCAGGGCGCACCCCACTGTGGTGGCTGGTGCCCCCCGGCCAGGAAAGCGATTACCCCGCCTATACCCAAACCCTGCTGGCCAAGCGCTTCGTTCGTCCTCAGGAAGCCCTCGACCTGGGTCACCTGGCGCAGATTCCAGGTAACGAGTTCATTGGCGCCGGGTTATGGCAGCTGTTCAAAGGCATCGATGCGCCCCACAAGTCGTTGCTCAAGTTGCTGCTGGCCGAAGCCTATGCAAGTCAATACCCCGCCGTACGCTGCCTGAGCCTGGACTACAAGCAAGCGGTGTTCGCCAACCAGCTCGACCTCGATCTGCTCGACCCTTATGTCATGGTCTACCGCCGGATCGAGCGCTACCTGCTCCAGCGCCATGAGCATGCCCGACTGGAACTGGTGCGGCGCAGCCTGTACCTGAAGGTGAATGCAAGGCTCAGCGAACAGGGGCGTACCGAGGGCTGGCAACGTCGTCTGCTGCGACGCTTGACCGGCGAGTGGGGCTGGGGGGATACGCAATTGGCCATGCTGGATGGTCGCCCGTCCTGGAGGGTGCATCAGGTCACCCTGGAGCGACGCGAGCTGGTGGCCGAACTCAGCCGCAGCTACCGCTTCCTGGTCCAGTTCGCGCGCGCCCATGGCGCGACCAGTCGGGCTGACCAGCGCGAGCTCAACCTCTTGGGCCGGCGTCTTCATGCGGCCTTCGAACGCCGTGCGGACAAGGTTGAAATCCTCCAGGGTGGCCGTACCTCCGATCTGGCCGAGCAGACCGTGACGCTGGCCCAGTCACCCAGCCGCAGGGCGCCTGGGAGCCATCATTGGGAACTGTACAGCGGTAACCTCAATAGCCATGAGATGGAACTTGCCAACCCGATCAAGCGATGCTGGCAACTTGTCGAATTGTTGCTCTGGGCTCACTGCAATGGGGTGATAGGCAGGCACACGCGCTTGGCTCTTCATCCGGGCATCAGCGCCCTGAGCGAGCCTGAACTGCTGGGCCTGCTCGGGAGTTTGCAACAGCTCATCGCGTTGCCGCTGCCAGCCGTCAGCGAGGTACGCCTGCTACAGCCAAGTGTCGCCGACGAGGTGCTGCTGTTGGTTAACGTAGGCATCGACCCCCTGCCCCACCACCGTGAACTGGATATCCTGCTGACGACCGAGCGTACCGATTCGCTCAATTACGGTGGCCTGCGGGAAAACCTGGTGCTGACGGTGGATCAAGTCACGATCAATACCTGGAACGAAGTACTGGTACACCGCTACGACGGCGAGCATGCACTGATGCGCTGCCTGCGCGACTTCATCAACCTGCCGAAACAGGCAGGCGGCTGGCCCAGCGTGCGCGTGCACTGCTTCGCTCAGCACCGGGCCCAGGCCATCAGTCAGCGGGTCGCCGAGCTCTTCCAGACCGCGAAGCGGCTGCACGCACAAGGCACGCCCGGCCGTTACCTGCTGCAAATGGCACAGCAGGTTCATGTGCTGGAGTGGGGGTCGGGCCAGGCCACACTCACGAGCCTGAACGACCATGATGCACTGCTCAGCTTTCTGGGCCAGGCGCGCCGTACCTACAGCCCGTTACACCTGGATGCCAATGCCCTTCAGGACACCGATGTGCGCCTTGTGCTTGAGCAAGAGCGCTGCGACTGCATTCAGGTCTTCTACCGGTTGCAGGACAGTTGGACTGACTTGTATGTGCTGGATGAGTGCAATGCCTTGTGGCACGAACGCCTGCCGCTGCAGGACGAAGCCCACCTGCTGTTGCCGCTGCAGCGCTTTCTGGCATCGGTCTTGCGACGTCGTGATGCGCAGCTGCCGTATGCGGAGAGGCAAGCCGCGCGCATGGAGATAACGTACGCGCAGCTGCTTGCGTCAGGACCGGGCAAGCCACGTAGCCTGGAGCAACGGCCGGTACCGGATTCAGGAAACGAGCAGCGTTATTACGACGTCCAGGCCATGATCCAAGCCGAGACCGAGGGCGCCACGCACGTGACCTTGTTCTGCGACCAGCAGGAATTCTCCGAACTCGACCATGGGTCGCGCCTGTATGCCGTCGTGGCCAGGGAAATCATCAGACAGCGGCGCCATGCAGGCCAGTACCGCTGTTACATCACTGATCTGGATGTCACCGGTCTGCTCGATGGCCACTTGGCCACGACGCAGGTCTACCTGGACTACAAGCGGGCACTCGAGCAGGCCTTGAACGAGGGGCTACAGCAGGTAGTGGCTGGCCAGGCATAGGCGGCTCCCGCCCGGCCTGGCGACAACCCTAGAGGTCGAAATCACCTGCTGCTTCCGGCTGATACTCGACTTCCAGCAACTTGAGCTTGAGGGTTTTGCCACCGGGTGCCGGCCAGTCGATCTGCTCGCCCACCGATAGACCGAGCAAGGCACAGCCGATGGGCGCCAGGATCGATACCTTGCCCTCAGGCCCTGCGTCCTTGGGGTAGACCAGGGTAAGGTGGTAATCCTTGCCACTGGCCTGCTCGCGGCAATGCACGCGCGAGTTCATGGTCACCACCCCAGCCGGTACCTCGTCATGGCTCACCACCTGCTCGGCGCGGTCGAGCTCGCCCATGAGCGCGAGCACGCCAGGCGTACTCTCGTCGAGGCTATCGATCAGACGCTCCAGGCGTTGTACATCCAAACGGGTGAGGATAAGGGAAGGCTTGGTGCTCATGATCCAGTCAGACTCCTTTGAACAGGCAGTTTTTCGATGCACAGATAAAGCAAAACCCCGCCCGGAGCGCGTAGTGCTGTTCACTTAGATTGTTGGGGCTGCTGTGCAGCCCATCGCGGCACAAGGCCGCTCCTACGTTGAGCGCATGACAGGTTCACGGGATGGCGCGTGACCGGTATACGGGGCTTTGTAGGAGAGGCCTGGTGCAGCGATGGGCTGCACAGCAGCCCTAAGTGACCAGCATTACGCCCAAAGGGCGGGGTTTGTGAATGCTTTGGCGTCATCGACGCAAGCCCCGACACTACCACAGCCGGGCAAATACTCAAGCCCTTGCGATCAGTGTGGCTTACGGTCGCGAAGCGCGGCGGCCTCGCGACAAATCTGCCGGCGTCGCTCGTCATCGGCAGCGCGCCATTCGCGGATATGCTCGACATGACGATGGCAGCCGGTGCATACACGCTGCTCGTCCAGGCGGCAGATGCTGATGCACGGCGATGGCACGGCTGGGCTGACGTTGCTGTAGAGCGGCTTGGGCGGCCGGGTGGGTGCGCTGCTCATGTCAGATCTCGTCGAAATCCAGCTTCTCGCCGGCCCGCTCCCAAACGATGCGCTCGAGCATTTCACCCAGCAGCTCTTCGCTTTTCTCGCACACCCACTTGCCGCTCTCTTCGTCGTAGTCGAAGTGGAACCCTCCGGACCGATCGGCCAACCACAGCTGGCGCAGAGGCTCCTGGCGGCTGAAGATCAGCTGGGCTCCCCCTTCGAAGGTGACGGTAAGAACGCCAGCGGAGTTCTCCATGTCCAGATCCAGCCCGCTTTCGTCGAACAGGTCTTCCAACGCCTGTTGGGTAGCGTCGACCAGATCATGGAAACGCGCTTCACTCAAACTCATTACAGGAACCTCGAAATTGGCTGCGAGACAGGCAAGCCGGGCACGATACGGGCGCTGGCCGCTGAATGCAAAGGTTTAGCCACGGCCCTGATGGGCCGTGCCAGCCCCGGCCACGTCCTGCCGGCCAAGGTACCAGCCGCACGCCCGGCGCTCACGGGTTTTGGGCGCGAAACGACGCATGCAGGCGCTAAGAATAGCCTGCCCGACGGGCCGGTTCTTGCATAGGCAAGCCGCCGGTCGCTCGGTATACTCGGGCTCAATACTGCATTTTTCTAAGGATTTCACCCATGAAGCGCCTGATTTCCTCCCTCGCGGCGCTGGTCGCTGTTGCCTGCCTCGTTTCTGCATGCGGCCAGAAAGGCCCGCTTTACCTGCCCGATGATGGCAAGGACCGCAAAGACGCCCACTCCTCGCATCAGCACCAGACCAAGGCCAAACCAGCACAGACCGAGGAGCAGCAAGACACGCTGCAGTCCGAGCCTGAGCAGTCGCCAGAGCAATAAGGGAATCGGATGAACGCTTTCAATTACCGCCACGGTGAACTGTTCGCGGAAGGGGTATCCCTTTCGGCGCTCGCCGAGCGTCACGGTACCCCCACCTATGTGTATTCGCGAGCCCATATCGAGGCCCAGTACCGCAGCTACACCGACGCCCTGCAAGGTTGTGAACACCTGGTCTGCTTCGCGGTGAAAGCCAACTCCAACCTGGGCGTGCTCAATGTGTTGGCGCGCATGGGTGCAGGCTTCGACATCGTATCCGGGGGCGAGCTCGAGCGCGTCCTGGCTGCAGGCGGGCGTGCCGACCGGGTGGTGTTTTCCGGCGTGGGCAAAACCCGTGAAGACATGCGTCGGGCGCTTGAAGTGGGCGTGCATTGCTTCAACGTCGAATCTACCGACGAGCTGGAGCGCCTGCAGGTCGTAGCCGCCGAAATGGGCAAGGTCGCGCCAGTATCGCTGCGGGTCAACCCGGATGTGGACGCGGGTACCCACCCCTACATCTCCACCGGGCTCAAGGAAAACAAATTCGGCATCGCCATCGCCGATGCCGAGGCCATCTACGTGCGGGCCGCTCAGTTGCCCAACCTGGATGTGGTGGGGGTCGATTGCCACATCGGTTCGCAGCTGACTACCGTGGAGCCTTTCCTCGACGCGCTGGACCGCCTGCTGGTTCTGGTCGACCGCCTCGCCGAGTGCGGCATCCACCTGCGCCACCTGGATCTGGGTGGCGGCGTCGGTGTGCGCTACCGCGATGAAGAGCCGCCGCAGGTCGCCGATTACATCCAGGCCATCCGTGCACGCCTGGGCGACCGGGACCTGGCCCTGGTGTTCGAGCCGGGCCGCTACATCGTGGCCAACGCTGGCGTACTGCTGACCCGTGTGGAATACCTCAAGCATACCGAGCACAAGGATTTCGCCATCATCGATGCGGCGATGAACGACTTGATTCGCCCGGCCCTGTACCAGGCCTGGATGGGTATCTGCGCAGTCAAGCCGCGCGAAGGTGAAGGCCGCCCCTATGACCTGGTCGGCCCGATCTGCGAAACCGGTGACTTTCTGGGCAAGGACCGGGTCCTGAACCTCGCCGAAGGTGACCTGCTGGCCGTTCAGTCAGCTGGCGCCTATGGTTTCGTCATGAGCTCCAACTACAACACCCGCGGCCGTTGTGCGGAAATTCTGGTCGACGGCGACCAGGCTTTCGAGGTGCGGCGCCGCGAAACCATCGCCGAATTGTACGCTGGCGAAAGCCTGCTGCCGGAGTAAGCCCATGCTGCTGCGTTTTACCAAGATGCATGGGCTGGGCAACGACTTCATGGTTCTGGACCTGGTCAGCCAGCACGCCCACATCCAGCCCAAGCACGCCAAGCAGTGGGGCGATCGCCACACCGGTATCGGTTTCGACCAGTTGCTGATCGTCGAGGCTCCGAACAACCCGGAAGTGGACTTCCGCTACCGCATTTTCAATGCCGATGGCTCCGAAGTGGAACAGTGCGGCAATGGCGCGCGCTGCTTCGCGCGGTTCGTGCTCGACAAGCGCCTGACCGCCAAGAAGCGCATCCGCGTGGAAACCAAGAGCGGCATCATCGTGCTGGACGTGCAGAATGACGGCCAGGTCAGTGTCGACATGGGGCCACCACGCTTCATCCCAGCCGACATCCCGTTCGTCGCCGACGAACAGGCGGTGAGCTACCCGCTGGACGTGGACGGCCAGGTATATTCGATTGCCGCGGTGTCCATGGGCAACCCCCACGCCGTACTGCGCGTGAATGATGTAATGACGGCCCCCGTGCACCAGTTGGGGCCGAAAATCGAACATCACCCGCGCTTTCCACAACGGGTCAATGCCGGTTTCTTGCAGGTCATCGACCGCCATCGCGCCAACTTGCGCGTATGGGAGCGCGGGGCCGGCGAAACCCAGGCCTGCGGTACGGGCGCCTGTGCAGCTGCCGTGGCAGCCATCAACCAGGGCTGGATGGACTCTCCCGTCTCCCTCGACCTGCCGGGTGGACGCTTGCATATCGAATGGGCCGGGCCAGGCCAGCCCGTCGTGATGACCGGCCCGGCCGTACGCGTCTACGAAGGACAGGTTCGACTTTAAGCGAGTAACCGTCATGACCGATCACCCCAAGGTTGTACCCCAGCAGGCCGCTGAGCTCGATGCCGACGCGGTGGTCGCCTACCTGCGTGCTCATCCGACCTTCTTCACCGAGCATGACGAGCTACTGGTCGAGCAGCACATTCCCCACCAGCGCGGCGACAGTGTTTCGCTGGTCGAGCGCCAGCTCAAGTTGTTGCGCGACCGCAATATCGAAATGCGCCACCGCCTTTCGCAGCTGATGGACGTGGCCCGTGACAATGATCGGTTGTTCGACAAGACCAGACGCCTGATTCTGGACCTGCTCGATGCAGCCACCCTGGAAGACGTGGTGATGGTGGTCGAAGACAGCCTGCGTCAGGAGTTTCAGGTACCCTTCGTCAGCCTGATCCTGTTCGGCGACAACGTTGCTCCCGTGGGGCGTTGGGTCAGCAATGCCGAAGCGCAGCAGGCCATCGGGGCGCTGCTGGGTAGCGGCAAGACCGTCAGCGGCAGCCTGCGCGAACACGAGCTGGCGTTTCTCTTCGGTGAAGAGCAGCGCCGCGAAGTGGGTTCCAGCGCGGTAGCGACCCTTGAACATCAGGGGCTGCACGGTGTGCTGGCCATCGGCAGCCGCGATCCACAGCATTACAAGAGCAGCGTCGGTACGCTGTTCCTGAGCTACATCGCCGAAGTGCTGGGCCGAGTGGTCCCCCGCGTCAGCCAAAGCCTGCGCTCGGTGCGTTGATGGACCGCCAGCTGGAAGCTTACTGCGCGCACCTGCGCAACGAGCGCCAGGTCTCCGAACACACGCTGGTCGGCTACCGCCGGGACCTGGAAAAGGTCATGGCGTATTGCAGCGAGCAGGCCATTGAAGGCTGGCAAGCCCTGCAAATTCAGCATCTGCGCCAGCTGATCGCTCGTCAGCACCACCAGGGCCAGTCTTCGCGCAGCCTGGCCCGGCTGCTGTCGGCGGTGCGTGGGCTGTACCGTTACCTCAATCGCGAAAAGATCTGCCAGCATGACCCGGCCAATGGCCTGAGTGCGCCCAAGGGCGAACGCCGCCTGCCCAAGGTGCTCGATACCGACCGAGCCTTGCAACTGCTCGACGGGGGTGTGGACGATGACTTCATTGCCCTGCGCGATCAGGCCATTCTCGAGCTGTTCTACTCCTCGGGCCTTCGTCTTTCCGAACTGACCAACCTGGACCTCGATCACGTCGACATTGCCGGGGGCCTGGTACAGGTGCTGGGCAAAGGCGGCAAGGCCCGCGTGCTGCCCGTCGGGCGCAAGGCACGTGAGGCGTTGCAGGCGTGGTACCGCATGCGCGGCATCGGCAACCCCACGGACCGCGCTGTCTTCATCACCCGACAAGGCAAGCGCATCAGCCCCCGCGCCGTTCAACAACGGGTCAGGGTGGCTGGGGAACGCGAGCTGGGGCAGCACCTGCACCCGCACATGCTCAGGCATTCCTTCGCCAGCCATGTGCTGGAATCGTCCCAGGACCTGCGTGCCGTGCAGGAGATGCTCGGACATGCCGACATCGGCACGACGCAAATCTATACCCACCTGGATTTCCAGCACCTGGCAACGGTGTACGACAGTGCCCACCCCCGGGCCAAACGCAGCAAGGGCACCGACTCATGAACATCAAGCTGATCACCTTCGACCTCGACGATACCCTCTGGGACACCGCGCCGGTCATTGCCAGTGCCGAGGTCGTGCTGCGCGACTGGCTTCAAGCCAATGCACCATTGCTGGGCGATGTGCCCGTCGAGCATCTGTTCGCCATCCGTGAACGGATCGTCCTGGCAGAGCCCGACCTCAAGCATCGCATCAGCGCGCTGCGTCGCCGTGTGCTGATGCGCGCCCTCGAAGACGTCGGCTATGACCAGCACCAGGCGCAGCAGCTGGCCGAAGCAGGGTTCGAAGTGTTCTTGCATGCCAGGCACAAGGTCGAGATCTTTCCAGAGGCGCAGCCGATGCTGGAGCTGCTGAGCCAGCGCTATGCCCTGGGAGTCATCACCAATGGCAATGCCGACGTCAGCCGGCTGGGCCTGGCCGACTATTTCCACTTCGCCTTGTGCGCGGAGGACCTGGGTATCGGCAAACCCGACCCAGCCCCCTTCGTCGAGGCCCTGCGTCGCGGTGGCGTGGCTGCCAGCGAGGCGGTACACGTCGGCGATCATCCGCGTGATGACATTGCCGGCGCCCAGCGCGCCGGGCTGCGCGCAGTCTGGTTCAACCCCCAGGCCAAGCCGTGGGGCAGCGAGCACTCGCCTGACGCCGAGATCCAGCGGTTAACGCAACTGCACGATGTGCTCGCTCGCTGGCAATGACCTTCCCGCCCTGAAGCCACGCGAAAGCCAGGAACAAAAAAACCCGAATCGACGGCGGGTTTTCCAGACGGTATCGCTCAGATAGGGCGACTGCCGTATTTGTTGTCCGGCTTCTTGGGCGGGTCGGCGACCACATTGGCCTCGACTTCCTGAACCTTGCCACCGCGCGACAGGAATTCTTCCATGGCCTTGGCCAGGGCATCACGTTCCTTTTGCTTGGCTTCCAGACTGGGCATCTCGTCTACCGAGACAGCGGCCTTGGATTTGCCCTTGGCAGCGGGTGCAGGGCTGCTGTCGTCGTCGCCAGCATCTTCTGCAACATCATCGGCAGCCGCCTCGAGGCCGTCATCAGCCTCGTCTTCCTCACCGACCTCGAGGTCATCATTTTCCAGATCGTCGTCGCTCATGTTCTACCTCATGACGTGCAAAAGCAGGTTAGTTAGAGACCAGTGCAGCCGTAGACCGGCAGCCCCTGGTGAAAATTCCACTGGCCGTGAGCTCGACCACAGCCTTTGGGCCAGCTCGCCTGACGGACGGCCGTACCCTGGTGGGCCTGCGCTTGGCAGCGCCGCACAAAAACCTCTAGCCCCTGCTGGCTACGCGCTATCAGCAAGCCTAGCAAAGGCTGGCAAGGGGCGATGAATGTACGTTCCAACGCCCTTCGGCGCGCATTCTAGCGCGCTCGTGGAAAAAGCAAAGCGCCATGAATGCTCCAACTTTTGTAAGTTTTGTACCTGTGTCACAAACAGGCGGGATAAACCGTTTGCGAGCAGGAAAATACCGGGCAACTGAGCGAGAAAATCCGTTTTTGTTGGCACAGGCGAACGCTGGCCCAGGCGATGGAAACCAGACAAAAAAATGCCCGGCAAGCCGGGCAAGTTTCTGCTGCGGTATGGTTACAGGTTGTAACCACGTTCATTGTGCTGCGCCAGATCGAGACCCACGGATTCTTCTTCTTCATTGACTCGGAGCCCCATCACCAGGTCCAGGACCTTGAGGATGATGTAGGTGACGATGGCGGTGTAGGCCACGGTGAAGATCACACCCTTGGCCTGGACCCAGACCTGCATGCCGATATCGGTGACCGCACCGAAGCCGCCGAGCGCCGGGGCGGCGAACACACCCGTCAGTATGGCGCCGACGATACCGCCGATACCGTGTACACCGAACGCATCGAGCGAGTCGTCATAGCCCAGCTTGCGCTTGAGGCTGGTGGCGCAGAAGTAGCAGATCACGCCCGATGCCAGGCCAATGACCAGGGCGCCCATCGGCCCTACCGTGCCAGCTGCCGGAGTGATGGCGACCAGGCCTGCGACCACGCCCGATGCAATACCCAGGGCGCTGGGCTTACCGTGACCGATCCATT
Organism: uncultured Pseudomonas sp.; assembly: GCA_963529135.1. GTDB lineage: Bacteria > Pseudomonadota > Gammaproteobacteria > Pseudomonadales > Pseudomonadaceae > Aquipseudomonas. The sequence continues at coordinate 18,966 of CAURYQ010000026.1, forward strand.
CGGCGAACATCCAGCCCAATGCCGCGGCGGCCGTTGCGATCTGGGTGACCAGCATGGCCATGCCAGCGGTGCCATTGGCCGCAGCCGCGGAACCTGCGTTGAAACCGAACCAGCCGATCCACAGCATGGCTGCGCCCATCAGCGTGTAGCCCAGGTTGTGCGGCGCCATCGGAGTGGTCGGGTAGCCTTTGCGCTTGCCCAGTACCAGGCAGCAGACCAGGCCTGCGATACCGGCGTTGATGTGCACCACAGTGCCGCCAGCGAAGTCCAGCACGCCCCAGTCCCACATCAAGGCGCCGTCTCCACTCCATACCATATGGGCGATCGGCGCATAGACGAGCGTGAACCAGATACCCATGAACACGAGCATGGCGGAAAACTTCATGCGCTCGGCGAAGGCACCGACGATCAACGCCGGGGTGATGATGGCGAAGGTCATCTGGAAGGTGATGAACACCGCTTCAGGGAACAGCGCGGTAGCCGACGTCAGGCTGTCAGGCGTTACACCACTGAGAAATGCCTTGGAGAAGCCACCGACGAAGGAGTTGAAGTTGAGTACGCCCTTCTCCATCCCGGTAGTGTCGAAGGCCATGCTGTAACCGTAGACGACCCAGAGAATGCTCATCAGGCCGGTGATCGCGAAGCACTGCATCATCACCGACAGCACGTTCTTGGAGCGCACCATGCCGCCGTAGAACAGCGCCAGGCCGGGAATGGTCATGAACAGCACAAGCGCCGTGGCGGTGAGCATCCAGGCGGTGTCGCCGGAGTTGAGTGCTGGCGCAGTCTCCTCTGCAAGGGCGAGCCCTGGCATTACGAAGGACAATAGGGCTCCTAGCCCTGCGATCTGACGCAGAGTCATGTTGTTTTCTCCTGGGGCGTTGGGTTTGGTGAGGCTTGTGTTGCTGCTTAGATCGCGTCGGTATCGGTCTCGCCGGTACGGATGCGGATCGCCTGCTCCAGATTCACCACGAAGATCTTGCCGTCACCGATCTTGCCGGTATTGGCAGCCTTGGTGATGGCCTCGATTACCCGATCAAGGTCTTTGTCGTCGATGGCGACATCGATCTTTACCTTGGGCAGGAAATCGACCACGTATTCGGCACCGCGGTACAGTTCGGTGTGGCCCTTTTGACGCCCGAAGCCTTTGACTTCGGTGACGGTGATGCCCTGCACGCCGATTTCCGACAGTGACTCGCGCACGTCGTCCAGCTTGAACGGCTTGATGATGGCTGTGACTAGCTTCATGAAACTCTCTCCCGATTTGGTGGACTTGCCCCAGGAAAACAAACCCGTCTCAAGTCTAAGCGCAGCGGTTGCCTTTTGTAACGCGTCGTCGGCATGCGCACTGCCTGGTCACACGGAACTGCATCAGTGCATGGCTCGCTTAGCACTTTGCAGAATCCTTGCCAGGTCTGTGAAACCCGGCGAAATCGGGCCTTGGGCCGCAATACAGCCTCTTGGCCATTAGCCAGTACCTGGCCTGTGCACCTATACGGTGCGATGCCGGCGCACGCTTCGCTCGAAAACCGTGCAACGCTCCCGTATCCATTGGCTGTACAAGGGTGCGTGGTACACTGGCCGCCATTTTCCAATACCAGTGGACATCCTCATGCTCGCGCCCAAAGCCCTCCTCGACGCCCTGAGCGATCAGGCCTCGCGCCTGTTCAGCAGTGACAACACCCAGCCTCGGGCAGAGCTGGAAAGCCAGTTCAAGGCAATGATGCAGGGCGCTTTCAGCAAACTCGACCTGGTCAGCCGTGAGGAATTCGATAGCCAGATGGTTGTGTTGGCGCGCACCCGCTCCCGCCTGGAGGCGCTGGAAAAACAGGTTGCCGAACTTGAAGCGCGCCTGGACAGCACTCGCTGAGCCCAAGGCGGCCTTTAGCCTCTTCCACTCGCGAACCTAAAGGGCACCGGCTTGCCGACTCAGACCAGGTTTGGGTGGCAGCTCACTGGGACGAAGGCCCCCTCGGAACAACGCAGCACCGCATTGCGTAAACAGTGTGCGCACCCGATTGTGCGAGTTGAGCACTTCGGCATGAATGGTTTCGATGGCGCTGTCACCCGGTCGCAGGGTTGCCGCATGGGTAACCCACTCGATGGCCGCGTAACGGCTTTGTCTGCGGGTACCTCGCCCCTGCATCCAGGCCAAGCCGAGTTCTGCACTGGCACGCGCTGCGATCGCGCGGTCCGGGTGCTCCACCAGGCTTAGCAGGTAGGCGACCGCCTCGCCTCGCTCACGCGGTTCGCCGAACTGGCGCAGCAAGATACCCAGCTGTAACCGTGCCCCGGCGTTGGTCTGGGCATTGCCCAAGGCGTCTATCAGCAATTGCCTCACCTTGATCACCTTGTCGCGATCACCAAGCCCTGCCCCTGTGTGCATCTGCAGGCAGGCCAACCTGTACTTGGCCTGGCGGCTACCCGTCCGAACAGCGCGGTGCAACCACTGCTCAGCCACTTCAGTGTCCAGGTAATGCTCGGGGGTGTTGCTCCATTCACCCTGGTGCAGCTCGAACAGGCTCAGTGCCGCACCTGAAAGAGCGTGCTCGGCACAGCCGCGTAGCAGATCGCAGGCAACGTCGTGACGATTGCCCGACCAGAGCAAGCGGACCAGATCGAGGATCTTCAGGCCAGGGGCCTGGCCTGCTCGTTGGCGCTTGATGGCACTCGCCAGCCAGCGTTCGGCTTGGTCGGCACTGCGCGCCATGCCCCACAGACCGTGCTGATGGCCCGCTGCTCGAAGCGCACAGGCAGCAGCATGGGAGCGGCCATCGCTCAGGCGCAGGATCGCGGCGTTAAGCAACGCCTGCTCGTGCGCCGGGGTGCTGAGCAGTGCAGTTTTTACCAAATGGCGAAGCGGCGCCCCTAGTATCGAGATGCCACCCAGGTCGGCCGGGCAGGCCAGGCTTTCGGTGAAATCGGCCAGCGCTTTGTCAGGGTCGTGCAAGACGCTCGCCTGCAATGCACCGCGCCACGCCAACAGCACGGCAGTTTCCCTCGGCCGCAGTGGACGCAGGGCCCAGCTTTCGAACAACTGCTGGTAATCGGCAACGGCGCTTGGGCGCTCGATGGCCGGAAGTTTCAGTCGCGCCTCAATGGCCATCCATCGCAGCGCATTGCGCAAAGGCTCGCCCCAACCTTGGCAGGACGGCATGCCTACCAACCGCTCGATCGCCTCAACGTGCCCGCGTCGTTCCTGCAACAGATACGACGCGTGAGCCCTGACAGCCTCGAAGCAGCCAGGTCGCGCGACAAGCGCCTGACTCAGCCAGTAGGCTTGCGGCGCTTGACGCTCGTGACGCGGCTGGAGACCGTCCGGCAACATCCTGGGCAGGTCCGCCAAGGGCATTACGCCGTGCCTGACCAAATAGGGCGCCGCAGCTTCCTGCACCTCCACGTCCGCGCGTGCACTGGGCCTGAAGCGGGCCGGTTGGTCGGTGAACAGCTCGATCAGCCAACCCGGCTCGCGAAACCTCCCACTGAGCGCCTGCAAACCTATGGCAGCGGCAACCGGCCGCTCGGAACGGGAGAAGCCGCGCAGTAAATGAGCCGCGGCCGTTTCGCACATTTGCTCGACAGCCAACCAGCGTGCCGGCGTCCGTGCGCCCCCGTCATCCACCTGGCAGGCACGGTTCAGGCAGTAGAAGCCCATGACGATCTGCGGGTGATAGGCCCTGGGGCAGGCATCGATCCAGGCGCGGAGCACCTGGCTCAACGCCCTGTCACCCTGATCAGGATCGATCAGCAGATGGCTCTCGACGGCTGACAGATAGGCGGGAAACTCACCTGGAGGCGCTTGGTACCAGCGCGCTTCCAGGGAATCGAAATAGCGATTGAGCTCGACGAACGCGTTGGCCTGAACCAGTTCGCGGATAACCTCACGGGTGTGGGTGAGCGTTTGCACAGCGCAATACCTCAAGTCCATTTCAAGGTCGAAGCGGTGCCATCCCATGGCATCGGTTGTTTGCTCGAACAACACTAAGCCAAAGACGGCATCTGCGCAAAGCTATTGGATCCATTTTCAGGCAGCAGGGTGACGCCAGCAGTAGAAACGATCAGAAGCACACTGGCGCACCCGGTGCCCCACCGGCTCGCTATCCTTGCTCGACCCGCAGGAAGCGGTCACAGCAGCGAATGGAGCGCCCATGTCTTTAGCCCTAGTCCACAGCCGCGCCCAGGTAGGCGTGCAAGCCCCTGCCGTCAGTGTCGAAACCCACCTGGCCAATGGTTTGCCCCATCTCACATTGGTCGGCCTGCCCGAAACCACCGTCAAGGAAAGCAAGGACCGTGTGCGCAGCGCCATCGTCAACAGCGGCCTGAATTACCCGGCGCGGCGCATCACGCAAAACCTCGCCCCCGCCGACCTGCCCAAGGACGGCGGTCGCTATGACTTGGCCATTGCCCTTGGCATCCTGGCGGCCGACGCCCAGGTGCCTACCGCTGCCCTGGCCGAGCTCGAATGCCTGGGCGAGCTGGCGCTCTCGGGCAACCTGCGACCGGTGCAGGGCGTATTGCCTGCCGCACTGGCCGCACGCGAGGCTGGCAGGGCGCTGGTGGTGCCCCGAGAGAATGCCGAAGAAGCCAGCCTTGCCGGCGGATTGGTCGTGTACGCCGTGGGGCATCTCCTGGAGCTGGTCGCTCACCTGAACGGGCAGGTACCTTTGCCGCCCTATGCCGCCAACGGCTTGCTCTTGAACCCCCGCCCCTACCCCGACCTGAGCGAAGTGCAAGGCCAACTGGCGGCCAAGCGGGCGCTACTGCTGGCCGCAGCCGGGGCGCACAACCTGCTTTTCACCGGGCCGCCGGGCACCGGTAAAACCTTGCTGGCCAGCCGTCTGCCGGGCCTGCTGCCACCGCTGGACGAACAGGAAGCGCTGGAGGTGGCAGCCATTCAGTCGGTCAGCGGCCATACGCCGCTGAGCAGTTGGCCGCAACGACCGTTTCGACATCCTCATCATTCCGCATCCGGGCCTGCGCTGGTGGGTGGCGGAAGCCGACCACAGCCGGGCGAGATCACCCTGGCCCATCACGGGGTACTGTTTCTGGACGAGCTGCCCGAATTCGAGCGCCGGGTACTGGAAGTGCTGCGCGAACCGCTGGAGTCTGGCGAGATCGTGATCGCCAGGGCACGGGACAAAGTGCGTTTCCCTGCCCGCTTCCAGCTGGTCGCCGCCATGAACCCCTGCCCCTGCGGTTACCTGGGCGATCCTACCGGCCGATGCCGTTGCAGCACCGAACAAATTGCCCGGTACCGCAATAAGCTGTCAGGCCCGCTACTGGACCGTATCGACCTGCACCTGACCGTGGCACGCGAAAGCACCACGCTCAACAACCGCCCTTGCGGGCAAAGCAGTGCCGATGTTGCCATCCAGGTCGCGCATGCTCGTGATGTACAGCAGCGTCGGCAAGGCTGTGCCAACGCATTTCTCAACCTCGAAGGTCTACGTCAGTACTGTGGGTTGGCTGCCCCCGATCAGGCTTGGCTAGAAGGCGCCTGTGAGCGGCTGACACTGTCGCTGCGGGCAGCGCACCGCTTGCTCAAGGTCGCCCGGACACTGGCGGACCTCGAAGGGTGCACGTCGATTGGCCGGGCGCATCTGGCCGAGGCGCTGCAGTACCGTCCTGGCAGTGGTTGAGGGGTCGCCCGTCAGTGTTCAGCCCGCAGATACAGTGGTCCTCTGCTGCCACCGCCCCTGAATGAACTTCCCCAGCCGCTTCGCTTTCCACTTACAAAGCGAACGTCTTCAGGTGCTTGATGCTCCCAAACAGCCAGCAAGGCCGCGGTCCCGTTACCTTCGTGTTGATGCATTTTCTGGGTGGCTCGCACCGAACCTGGTCTGCAACCCTCCCCTATCTCGATCGTGACCATTTCTGTGTTGCCCTGAACACCCCTGGGTATGGCGATGCGAAGACTGTCACTGGCTATACCGTCGACGAGATGGCTGACCATGTCGACGCGAGCATCCGAAAGCTGGGATTGAAGCACTGCATACTGGTCGGCCACTCGATGACCGGCAAGGTTGCGGTGGTGCTGGCCGCTCGCCGTCCCGACTACCTCGTAGGCCTGGTCCTGGTCGCCCCGTCGCCGCCCGGCCCACAGCCAATGCGTGATGAAGACCGCGACCAGCAACGGACCTACACCGCCAGCCGTGAGGAAGCCGAAGCCTTCATCGACGACTCGAGCTACCACAGGCTGCCCGACGCGCTGCGCGAAGTCGCGATCGCCGACGCCCAGGCCGTCAACCTCGACGCCTGGCGTGTCTGGGTCGACCACGGCAGCCGCGAAGACTGGAGCAAGCGCATCGGCACGCTGCCCTACCCCGCGCTGTTGATCTGCGGCGCTGACGATCAGCAGGTGCCCGACGCCAATGCGCAGCAACGCACGACCTTGGCGCACTTCCCGCACAGTGCCGTGCTAACCCTTCCGGGTGCGGGGCACTTGATGCCTTACCAGACCCCTCAGGCATTGGCCGAGCCGATGCTTGATTTCGCAAGACGTATCGCTGTTGAACTTTCCCTGGGAGATCGTTGATGGATTTGGGTTTGAAAAACCGTGTGGCCTTGATCAGCGGCGCAGCTGGCGGTATTGGCCTGGCCACCGCTCGCCTCCTGGCCGAGGAAGGCGTGAAGTTGGTGCTGACGGATATCGACCAGGCAAAACTCGAAGACTCCGTAAAGGCGTTGGAAGGTGAGCCCTTGCTCATTGCGGCCGACATGACCCGTCAGGACGAAGTCGATGCCCTGGTCCGTAAAGCCGAGGAACGCTTTGGCCAGGTGGACATCGTGGTGCATACCACCGGGGTGACAGGCGCCAAAGGCGACCCGCTGCAGATGAAGGACGAGGATTACCAGGAAGCCTGGGACACCGACTTTTTCACCGCTGTGCGCGTAGCACGGGCTACCGTTCCGGCGATGCGCAAGCGAGGCTGGGGACGGCTGGTGTGCATCACTTCCGAAAACGCCGTGCAGCCTTACTGGGAGGAGGCGGTTTATAACGTCGCCAAGGCAGCGCTGGCAGCCTTCATCAAGAGCCTGTCCTATAAAGAGGCGGCGCATGGGGTGCTGTGCAACACGGTGTCGCCGGCCTTCATCGAAACCAACATGACCGACGGCATGATGAAGCAGCGCGCCGAGGAGCGAGGCGTGAGCTTCGAAGAGGCCATCGAAAGCTTCCTGGAAGAGGAACGTCCAGGGATCGTGCAGAAGCGTCGGGGCAAGCCGCAAGAGGTCGCCGCTGCGATCGCCCTGCTGGTTTCTGAACGGGCCTCGTTCATCAATGGCAGCAACCTGCGGGTCGATGGCGGCTCGGTGCAAAGCGTTCAGAACTGAACAGGCGCCTGCGTCCGGGCCAGGGCAGGCCCGGGCGTGCTCTGCAGCCCAAGCGCCAGATGCGGCACCCGGCCCCCAGGAACGTTAAACTGCGCAGGCTGCCTTTGGCAGGTCCTGTGGAGAAGCATTCTTGGAAGACCTCAACTCACTCTACTACTTCACGCAAGTGGTCGAGCACGGCGGCTTCGCCCCGGCGGGTCGGGCGCTGAACATGCCCAAATCGAAGCTCAGTCGGCGCATCGCCGACCTCGAGGAGCGCTTGGGCGTACGCCTGCTGCAGCGTACCAGCCGCCACTGCGCGCCGACCGAGATCGGCCAGGCCTACTACAACCGTTGCCTGGCCATGCGTGTCGAAGCTGAGGGTGCAGCCGAAATCATCGAGCGCAACCGCAGCGAACCGCGAGGGCTGGTGCGCATCAGCTGCCCGACCACCCTGCTCAACGCGTGGGTCGGGCCGATGTTGACGCGCTACATGATCAAGTACCCACAGGTGGAGCTGTTCATCGAAAGCACCAACCGGCGAGTGGATCTTTTGCACGAAGGCTTCGACATTGCCCTGCGCGTACGTTTTCCCCCGCTGGAAAACACGGACATGGTGATGAAGGTGCTAAGCGACAGCACCCAGTGCCTGGTAGGTCATCCCGACTTCGCGGCGCAATTGCCCGACGGTTTCGATCCCCAGTTGCTGGGCACGCTGCCCAGTCTGCACTGGGGTAGTGCCCAGCGGGATTACCATTGGGAGCTGTCCCAAGGCGGGGACAACAACCAGAGCATCGTGATCGCGCATGCTCCGCGCATGGTGACGGACGACCTGTTTGCCCTGCGCCACTTCGTGGTAGCGGGCATCGGCATTGCGCACCTGCCACGCGTCGCGGTGCGTGATGACTTGGCCACAGGGCGCCTGGTGGAGTTGCTTCCGGGCTGGTACCCGCGCAGTGGCATCGTGCATGCAATCTTTCCCTCACGGCGAGGATTGCTGCCCTCGGTACGCGCGTTGATCGACCACCTGGCTGATGAATTTGCGCTTTGCGACATGGCTTGAGGGTCGTGCAGGCCACGCCCAATGCCCGGCGTCTCAATGTCTCGTCGCTACAATTCCAGGGGTGGCGAGCGGTTCCTGGCGGTCCTGAGGGTAGTCCCCTACCCCTACAGCGCGAAACGTCGCAATGGGCTCGGTTGCAGTGTAAAACCTTGTGGGTTGATCCGGAAATGCCGGGGCTGCTCAGCAGCCCCAGCGTCTGAGCCTAGAACGCAAAGCACGAGCAACCCAGCGAGCCCCAGAATCCCTGGAAGTCATTGACCGGTACACTGGAATGCCTGGCCTTCTCATGGCTGTGGGCATGGACACCGCAGGGCCCTGTGCACTGGTGTGCCATCGTGGCCAGCGAGGGGGTGCCGACACGCCAGTGACCCGGCACCTTGGCTACCGGTGACCATTCAGGCAATACAGGCACCTGGGGCGGGCCCAGCTTGTCGAACTCGGCTGCGCCGTACACGACCTTGCCGTCCACCACGGTAAGCACTGACTCGATGCCCTTGATCGCCTCTTCCTCTACCGAGAAGAAGTCCAACGACAATGCCGTCAGGTCGGCGAGCTGACCGACCTTGATCTGGCCCTTCTTGCCCTGTTCACTGGAAAACCAGGCGCTACCTTGAGTAAACAGCTGCAAGGCGGTGTCCCGGCTCAGCCCTTCGGGGTACAACGCCATGCCGCCAACGGTCTTGCCGCTGACCAGCCAGTACAGAGAGGTCCACGGGTTGTAGCTGGACACCCGGGTCGCGTCGGTACCGGCCCCGACCGGCACACCCATCTCCAGCATGCGCTTGATCGGTGGCGTCTGCTCGGCGGCAGCTGAGCCGTAGCGGTCGACGAAATACTCGCCTTGAAACGCCATGCGGTCCTGAATGGCGATGCCACCGCCCAAGGCGCGCACCCGCTCGATGTTGCGTGGCGTGATGGTTTCGGCATGGTCGAAGAACCAGGGTAGGCCGTTGAACGGAACATCGCGGTTGACCTTCTCGAACACGTCGAGCATGCGGCTGATCGACTCGTCATAGGTCGCATGCAGGCGGAACGGCCAACGTTGCTCGACCAGGTGCCGCACCACCGGCTCCAGCTCTTGTTCCATGGTCTGCGGCAGGTCCGGGCGCGGTTCCAGGAAGTCTTCGAAATCGGCAGCCGAGAACACCAGCATTTCGCCTGCGCCATTGTGGCGCAGAAAATCGGTGCCACTGTGCAGCTTGACGCTGGCTGTCCACTTGCGGAAATCGTCCAGCTCTTCCTTGGGCTTCTGGGTGAACAGGTTGTAGGCAATGCGCACGGTCAGTTGCCCGTTGTCGGCCAGTTCCTGAATCACCGAATAGTCATCCGGGAAGTTCTGGTAGCCGCCCCCGGCATCGATGGCGCTGGTCAGGCCCAGTCGGTTCAGTTCGCGCATGAACTGGCGCGTGGAGTTGACCTGGTATTCGAGCGGCAGCTTGGGGCCTTTGGCCAGGGTCGCATAGAGGATCATGGCGTTGGGCCGGGCGATCAACATGCCCGTCGGGTTGCCGAACTTGTCACGCTGGATCTCACCCCCGGGTGGATTGGGCGTGCTCTTGTCGTAACCCACAGCCTTGAGCGCGGCGCGGTTGAGCAGCGCCCGGTCGTACAGGTGCAGCAGGAACACCGGCGTATCAGGCGCAGCCTGGTTGATTTCTTCCAGGGTGGGCATGCGCTTCTCGGCGAACTGGAATTCGTTCCAACCCCCTACCACCCTTACCCATTGCGGTGTCGGCGTGCGTGCGGCCTGGTCCTTGAGCATGCGCAGGGCATCGGCCACTGACGGCACGCCTTCCCAGCGCAGTTCCAGGTTGTAGTTCAGCCCACCGCGAATCAGGTGCAGGTGCGAGTCGTTGAGGCCGGGAATGACGGTGCGCTGGCGCAGGTCGACGAGCTGAGTCGCCGCCCCTCTATGGGCCATGGCCTCGGCATCGCTGCCCACCGCGACGAAGCGGCCGTCTTTGATGGCTACGGCGGTGGCGTTGGGGTTCTCGCGGTCGACGGTGTGCAGTTTGCCGTTGAACAGAATCAGGTCAGCGCTCATGGGGGCCTCCTTGGAAATGGGGAGCGAATTCACACGTCAGGCGCAGCAGCGGCGTCGTGGTGACGCCACCTGCCCGCCTGGCTCAACGCTGGAGAAATGCCAGCAGGTCTTCATTCAGCTGCTGTGCATGGGTCACAGCAAACCCGTGCGGCGCCCCGGCATACACCTTCAGCTCGGCCCCGCCGATCAGCTCCGCCGCACGCTTGCCGGTGGTTTCGAACGGCACGACCTGGTCCGCGTCACCATGAATCACCAACGTCGGCACATCGACCTTGGCCAGGTCCTGACGGAAATCGGTTTGCGAGAATGCCGTCACGCAGTCCACCGTCGCCTTGAGCGAGGCCAGCAGCGCGATGTTCAGGGTCTGCGTCTGCACCCCTTGGGATACCTGCTGACCGTGATTCAGGCCGTAGAACGGGGTAGCGAAATCGGCGATGAACTGTGCGCGGTCGGCCCGCAGCCCAGCCTCGATCCCTTCGAACACCGACAGGTCCACCCCATCCGGATTGTCGTCACGTTTGCCGAATACCGGTGTCACGGCCCCCAGCAGAACCAGCCCGGCGACCCGCCCGGTGCCGTGGCGACCGATATAGCGGCTGACATCACCGCCACCCATCGAAAAGCCCACCAGGGTGACGTCATGCAGGTCAAGGTGCTCGATCAGCTGCGCGATGTCATCGGCAAAGGTGTCGTAGTCGTAACCTGTCCATGGCTGGCTGGACCGGCCAAAGCCACGGCGGTCGAAGGCAATGGCCCGGTAACCTCGACTGGCCAGATACTCCATCTGCGTGTCCCACATGTCCGCATCCAGCGGCCAGCCATGGCTGAACAACACCGGCTTGCCAGTACCCCAGTCCTTGAAATAAATCGAAGTGCCATCACGCGTTTGGAACGTGCTCATGTCGGTATCTCCTAGCGGTACTTGTGAAGGGCCTGTTCAGCCGCGCAGCCACTGAGCGCAACGACGGGTGACCCAGGGCATGATGTAGAACACCACAGGCAGGATGACGAACAGGTTACCGATCAGGGTGCCGGTGACCGGGCCAGCCAACTGTGGAAAACGAGCGAAGAACGGCACCAGCAGGTGCGGAACCACCAAGGTCATCGGGCAGATCACCAGGTAGGTCAGCACGGCCTGCTTCCAACGTGGCGGTGGTGCGACGCGGGTGCTTGGCGGGGTGAACCAGAATTCCGGGTCTTCATGGACCTGGGGGCTGTCACCGCCTTCGAGCAGGGGCAGCACCTCCCGGACCATCGCCTGGCGTTCTGCCGAGTTGACCCACGCCTGCAACAAGTCGGCGTTGGCGAAACGGACCACGGTGGTGAAGTGTAGACCGCCCTCATCCGGGCGAATGACGTTGACGTCCAGGTGCCCCGCCTGCCGGCGTGCAGTGGCTACCGCATGCTTGAGCCACACTTCGTACTCGGTCAGGGACGCAGCCCGGACCTGATGCTGGATGACCAGGGTGACCACATTGCGGTTGTCTTGGGCAGTGGTGTTCATCGGCATTCCTTGGGCTGAGCGTGCCTGCATCCGCTGGGCAACAGTGGACGGGCTGAACGTTGTCGAGGGGGCGGCCCTGCGGGCACCCGTGGGGGTGCCCATGGTGGTGACGTTACTTGCCGGCGTTGAAGGCGTTGTAGCTGGTCATCAGGTTGCGGTAGTCGGGGATGTGGTTGGAGCACAGCGCGGCCAGCCCTTCGACGTCGTTGCGCCAGTCACGGTGCAGCTCGCAGGCTACCCCGAACCAGGTCATCAGCTGGGCACCGGCACGGCTCATCCGGTCGTGGGCTGCATCGCGGGTCATGGCATTGAAGGTGCCGGACGCATCGGTCACCACGAACACCTCGAACTCTTCTTCCAGGGCGGCCAGGGCCGGGAAGGCCACGCATACCTCAGTGACCACACCTGCGATGATCAACTGCTTCTTGCCAGTGGCTTTCACCGCCTTGACGAAGTCTTCGTTGTCCCAGGCGTTGATCTGGCCGGGCCGAGCGATGTACGGGGCATCCGGGAACAACGTCTTGAGCTCTGGCACCAGCGGGCCGTTGGGGCCTTGTTCGAAACTGGTGGTCAGGATGGTCGGCAGGTTGAAGAACTTGGCCAGATCCGCCAGGGCAAGCACATTGTTCTTGAAGGTGTCGGGCTCGATATCGCGTACCAGCGAGAGCAGGCCAGCCTGGTGGTCGACCAGCAGAACGGCAGCATCGTCTTTGTTCAGGCGGTTGTATTTGAATTGAGTCATGGTGGTAGCTCCAGTAGTCGTGCTTCGTTGTGAGTGGGGTGTTTCGCGTTGATGGGAGAAGATTAAAACCATCCACTTTGCGGCGGTAGATAGCGTTTTTTGGCTTTAGCGTTCTATTTAATGAACGATGATTCCGCTATAACCGTGGTGGGCCTGCCGCCACCCCTGAGCCCATTGCCTCCTGTGCAAACCTGCTCTATTACTACCCGCAACCCTCCCCCTGCCCGAGACCACCATGCTGGCGTTCATCCAGTCGTCCCCCCTGTTGCTCGGTACCGCCCTGCTGTTGCTCGACCTCGTCGTCTGGCAGCTGATCCCAGCCCAGCGCCACGCCTGGCGGATAGCCACGCGGCTGACGATGTTCCTGCTTTTCAGCCTGGTGCTGGTGGCGGCGGGGATGAGCCCGCTGCAGCCCGCGCCCTGGGCCGACGACGTTGCCCGCAACTTGCTGGCCACCGTGCTCGCCATCGCTTGGTGGCTTTTCGGCGCGCGTACGGTCACGGTGGTGTTCGGCATGTTGTTGGTCGCGCGCGGCAGCCACGGCGGCCGGCTGTTGCAGGATGTGCTCGGCGCCTTGATCTTCATCGCTGCCGTGGTGGCGGCGGCCGGCTATGTACTGCAATTGCCGGTAAAGGGCCTGCTGGCCACATCGGGAGTAATGGCCATCGTCATTGGCCTGGCCTTGCAGAGTACCTTGGCCGACGTCTTCAGCGGCATCGTGCTCAACACCACGCGGCCGTATCAGATCGGTGACGCCATCTCCATCGATGGCACCGAGGGCAAGGTGTTGGATATCGACTGGCGCGCCACCCGCCTGCTCACCAGCAGCGGCAGCCTGGCCGTCGTTCCGAACTCCGTGGCTGCCAAGGCCCGTCTGCTCAATCACAGCCGGCCAGCTGACGTGCATGGCGTGTCGATCAGCGTGGTGGTGCCCGCCAAGGTGCGGCCTGGCAAGGTGTTCGATGCGCTGGACAAAACGTTGCGGGGTACCCGTGCGATCCTGTCGACACCCGCCCCGAAGGTGGTCGTGAAAGCATCGACGCTCGATTCAGTGGAGTATGAAGCCAGCGGCTTCATCGCCGACATGACCGGCAAGAACGCTACCCGCAACCAGTTGTTCGACCTGGCCCATCGGCATCTGGAAGCCAACGGCGTGATCTGGAACCAGGACCTGACCATGCCGCCGCGCAGCCGTCAACGCGAGGTGCTGGATGAGGTGCGGGTATTCCGTGCCCTGAGTGATGAAGAGCGTGACGCGTTGAGCCAGCACATGACGGCCGTGGAATACCTGGCCGATGCAACGATCCTGGAGGTGGGCGAGCAGTCCGAGCATGTACTGGTCATAGGCCGGGGCGTGGTATCGGCGGCAGTGCTGGAGGATGGCAAGCGCATGGAAGCCGGGCGCATGGGCCCAGGTGAGGTGCTGGGCATCGAAGGGCTCGTCGACGAAGACCAATCGCTGGTGGAGTTCAGGACCTTGACCAGTTGCCTGCTGTATCGGATCGACAAGCAACGGGTCAAGGCTTGCCTGCAACAGCACGGTGATGTGCACACCGCGTTGAGCAAACTGCAACGTGTGCGGCGTCAGGGGCGCGAATCGCTGCTGTTGCAGAAACCGGCTTCGATCAAGAAAGGCGGCTTCCTGAGCTGGCTGCACAAGTGATCGACCACGTGCCGGGGCCAGGCATTGCCTTACAGCACCACGCGCAGGCATTGCCCGGCGTGGTACAGCGAGAACCCGGATTCGTAGAACGCCGTGCGCAACGACGGCGCGCTCACGCCTTTCATGGTTGAAAACGGTATGGGCAGGCTGGCTGCTTCCCCTTTCAAGAGAAACTCGGCAAAAGCACGGCCTATGACCGTGCCAGTCGTATTACCGCGGCCGTTGTACCCGGTGACCGCCACCAGCCCTGGGGCGGGCTCGAACAAGCGCATCAGGTGGTCGGGGGTGAAGTCGATGCAGCCGGTCCAGTGCATCTCCCATTCGACCTTGCCCAGCGCTGGAAAATAGTGGCGCTGGATGCGGTCGGCCCAACTGCGCACGAACCACGCGGGCTTGTTGTCGACCCGGCCCAGGCTGCCAAGCAGCAAGCGACCTTGGTCATCGCGGCGAATGCTGCTGAGTACCGTGCGGGTGTCCCAGGAGCCCTGGCCGTGCGGGAGTACCTTGTCGGCCTGCGCCCCATGCAACGGCTTGGACGCGACTTGGTAGTAATAGCCTTTGAAGAACTGCTTTTGCAGGTTGCTCCAGTCCCCTTCGGTGTAGGCGCCAGTGGACATCACCACCTTGTCGGCGCACACCGAACCGCGTGCGGTCTGCACGCGCCAGGCGTCACCCTCGCGCGCCAGGCCTTGGACTGCGGACTGCTGGAACAGCTTGCCACCCAGGCGCACCACGGCAGCTGCCAGGCCCTGCGTGTAGCCCATCGGGTTGATGGTGCCGGCACGTCGGTCGAGCAGCGCAGCGGCAATCTTGTCGGTGCCGCAGTATTCCTGGCACAACGTACCAGTCAACAGCTCCACGTCGGCACCACGCCGGCGCCATTGTTCGTGACGGGCTTGCAGATCGGCAATGCCGGTCGCGTTATGTGCCATGTGCAAGGTGCCTTTATGACGCGCCTGGCAGTCGATGCCCAGGCGTTCGATCATGGCGAACACCTCGGCCGGCGCTTGCCCCAAGACCGTATTCAGGCGGCTCCCTTGCTTATGGCCCAGGGTGGCTTCGACATCGTCCGGACGAATCCAGGTGCCGGCATTGACCAGGCCGACGTTGCGGCCAGAGCCGCCTTGACCCACCTTCCATGCCTCCACCACGATTACCGACTTGCCCTGCTCAAGCAGGTGGATGGCTGCCGACAACCCGGTAATGCCGCCACCGATCACGCAGACATCGGCCTTGTGTTCCCCCACCAGGGCCTGGCCGGCCACGCTAGGCGTGGTGACGACTTCCCACAAGCATTCTTGACGCAGTTCGGACATGGCCCGGCTCCCGCAATTTATTCTTGTTCGAGGCCAACGTGCGGCCTTACGCAGTCGAGCCCGCGTCTACAGACGACCGGCATATGCACCGAAGCCGGTAGAAGCGGGCCCGCCCACCCACCAGAAGACGGGCTCCTGGCGCTTGATCATTGCACTGTCAGTCGAACACGATACCCTGCGCCAGCGGCAACTCGCGGGAGTAGTTCACGGTGTTGGTCTGACGACGCATATAGCCTTTCCAGGCATCCGAACCAGACTCGCGACCACCGCCTGTCTCTTTCTCGCCACCGAACGCCCCGCCGATTTCGGCACCGCTGGTGCCGATGTTGACGTTGGCTATCCCGCAATCGCTGCCGGCAGCGCTCTGGAAACGCTCAGCCTCGCGCAGGTCGGTGGTAAAGATGCACGACGACAAGCCCTGCGGGACTTCGTTGTTCAGGCGCAGGGCCTCCTCGAAGTCGTCATAGGCCAGGACATAGAGAATCGGGGCAAACGTCTCGTGACGCACCACATCGCTTTGCCCAGGCATTTCGGCAATGGCAGGCGACACGTAATAGGCTTGCGGGTACTGATCGGCCAACTGACGCTCCCCCCCGAACACCTGGCCCCCTTCGTCACGGGCCTTGGCCAAGGCGCCTTGCATGGCATCGAACGAGGCCTTGTCGATCAGGGGCCCTACCAGGTTGTCCTTGCGCGGGTCGCCAATGCGCACCTTGCCGTAAGCGGCCTTTACCCGAGCCACCACTTCATCCTTGATCGACCGGTGCACGATGAGACGGCGCAGCGTGGTGCAGCGCTGCCCGGCAGTGCCGACCGCCGAGAACAGAATGCCCCGTACGGCCAGGTCCAGATCGGCACTGGGCGCCAGGATCATGGCATTGTTGCCGCCAAGCTCCAGGATGCTGCGGCCAAAGCGTGCTGCCACGCGTGGCCCGACTTCACGGCCCATGCGGGTGCTACCCGTGGCGCTCACCAGGGCAACGCGAGGGTCATCGACCAGGGCTTCGCCCGCTTC
The DNA here is from genome assembly GCA_963529135.1 of uncultured Pseudomonas sp. Taxonomy (GTDB): domain Bacteria; phylum Pseudomonadota; class Gammaproteobacteria; order Pseudomonadales; family Pseudomonadaceae; genus Aquipseudomonas. The sequence goes on from CAURYQ010000026.1 coordinate 35,624, forward strand.
ACGGCCGCCGATGACCAACTGCGCCAGACCTGCCGGCGCATCGCCGAAAGCCTTCACCGCCTTGTCGAACAACGCCTGGCACGCCAAGGCGGTCAATGGCGTCTTCTCGGAGGGCTTCCACACCACCGAGTTGCCGGCCACCAGGGCCAGGGCAGTGTTCCAGGACCAGACGGCAACCGGGAAATTGAATGCACTGATCACCCCAACCACACCCAGCGGGTGCCAGGTTTCCCGCATGTGGTGGCCGGGCCGCTCGGAAGCGATGGTCAGGCCATACAACTGACGCGAAAGGCCCACTGCAAAATCGCAGATGTCGATCATTTCCTGCACTTCGCCCAGGCCTTCCTGGGTGATCTTGCCTGCTTCGATGGAAACCAGTTCACCCAGGTCTGCCTTGTGCTCACGCAGCACTTCGCCAAACAGGCGCACCAACTCACCGCGCCGCGGTGCGGGCACGCTGCGCCAGGTTTCGAATGCACGCTGGGCGTGCTCGATGCATGCAGTGGTCTCGGCTTGACCGAGCAGCGTCACCGAGGCGATCTGGCTGCCGTCGATCGGGGTGTGTACAGCGTAGTCGCCCTGGGTGTAAGCCTGTGCGGCAACGCCCAGGCGCTCGAGCAATCCAGCAACCATTGGTGTTCTCCTACATCGGTGGACAGGTTGAATATGATGTGGATCAGTATTAATCCGATCAGTTAAGCGCAACAAACGACCTTTATTCCGCATATCATTCCGTCAGGTAATGATCCGAACCCTCGAGAACGCTATGTCAAAACGTCTGGTGCCTTCCATGACCGCCCTGCAGTGCTTCGAAGCTGCAGCCCGCCACTTGAGCTTCACCCGAGCCGCCGAAGAGCTGCACCTGACCCAGAGTGCAGTCAGCAAGCAGGTGGCGCAGCTTGAAGACATGTTGCGCCACCATCTTTTCCTGCGCATTCGCCGGCGTTTGCAGCTTACGCCAGCCGGCAGCCTGTATCTGGCGGAGGTCAACAAGATCCTCACTCAGGTCGATATGTCCAGCCGCTACGTGCTGACCTACGGAGAGCAGACCGAGATCCTGAAAGTCGCGACGCAGCCCAGCTTCGGCGTGCGCTGGCTGATTCCTCATCTCAAGGGCTTCGGCCGGCGGCACAGCAACATCCACCTGGACATCCGCAACGAGATGGAGCCTTTTTCGCTGCTGCAGGGGTCGGCCGATGTCGTGTTCTTCTACGGCCAGGGCACTTGGCCGGGGGCTAGCTGCATCGAGCTGTTTGGTGAAGAGGTGGTGCCGGTGTGCTCGCCTGAGCTGCTTGCAGACCGACAACTGGCGGATGCCGAGGCGTTGACCGACCTTGTGTTGCTGCAAAGCACCTCACGGCCGCAAGCCTGGCATGACTGGTTCCTGGAGCAGGGGCTGCAAAGCGTCAGCGCCTATCACGGGCCGCGCTTCGACACCTTCTACATGGCGCTGAGCGCGGCGCAGGCAGGTTGCGGGGTGGCGCTGGTGCCACGCTACCTGGCGGCAAAGGAGTTGGCGGAGGGCAGCCTGGTCGTACCTTGGAACCATGCCATGCGCAGTGCCGGGGCACACTACCTGGCGTATGCCGAACACGCTGCGGAAGTGCCCAAGGTAAGGGCGCTGGTGGACTGGATTGGTGAGCAGTTGCAGGCATGAAGCGTTGCAGCGGTTGGCTCGCGCGAGCGCCTTAGGTCGATTCGAAAAAGGAATGACACACCCACTTTTTTTCGCTTGTGGCGCAAGTGCATTCCCCGCTCTCATGTAAGGGTCAGCCATCAACCAGGAATCCAGCGATGCCCGCCCATGATTTCGTCAGCCCCGACAGCATCCGTGCGCAGTTTTCTGCCGCCATGTCGCTCATGTACAAACACGAAGTGCCGCTGTACGGCACGTTGCTGGCGCTGGTGAGCGAGATCAACCAGCAGGTGATGGCCGAGCAGCCCGAGGTAGCCGAAGCGCTACGCTGGACGGGCGAAATCGAACGCCTGGATCAGGAACGCCACGGCGCCATACGTGTGGGTACCGCCGCAGAGCTGGCAACCATCGCGCGCTTGTTCGCGGTGATGGGGATGCAGCCGGTGGGTTACTACGACCTGAGCTGCGCTGGCGTGCCGGTGCATTCGACAGCCTTCCGGGCGGTGCATGAGCAGTCACTGCATGTCAGCCCATTCCGCGTGTTCACCTCATTGCTGCGCCTGGAACTGATCGACGACCTGGCGCTGCGTGAACTGGCCCAGGAGATCCTCGCCAGGCGCCAGATCTTCACCCCTCGCGCACTCGAATTGATCGAGCAACATGAACGCGATGGCGGCCTGGGCGATGCGGATGCCCGCACGTTCGTCCAGGAAGCCCTGCACACCTTCCGCTGGCACCATGACGCCACGGTTACCGCCGAGCAGTACCGCCAGTTGCATGACCACCACCGCCTGATCGCCGACGTGGTGGCGTTCAAGGGCCCACACATCAATCATCTGACGCCCCGCACGTTGGACATCGATGCCATCCAGGCGGGCATGCCGGCCAAGGGCATCGCGCCCAAAGCCGTGATCGAGGGCCCACCGACTCGCCGTCACCCCATACTGCTACGCCAGACCAGCTTCAAAGCGCTACAAGAACAAGTGGCCTTCAGTGATCAGCAAGGCAGCCACACGGCACGCTTTGGGGAAATCGAACAGCGCGGCGCGGCGCTCACGCCCAAGGGCCGCCAGTTGTACGACCGACTACTGGAAGCGACCCGCAGCAGCCTCGGTGGTGCGCCCACCGAAGCCAACGCCGAGCGCTACATGGACTTGCTCAACACACATTTTGCCGAATTCCCGGACGATCTTGCGCAAATGCGCGAGCAAGGCCTTGCGTACCTGCGCTACTTTCCGACGGACAAGGGCCTGGCGGCGAAAGACCAGCCAGGCCGGCCGACCACGCTGCAGGGCCTGATCGATGCAGGCCATGTGCATTTCGAGGCGCTGGTGTACGAGGATTTCCTACCGGTCAGCGCGGCCGGTATCTTCCAGTCGAACCTCGGCGAGGACGCTCAGACCGACTACGGCAGCAACGCCAACCGCGCCGCCTTCGAAGCAGCGCTCGGGCTGAAGGTGCAGGACGAGCTCGCGCTCTACGCCCAAAGCGAACAGCGATCGCTGCAAGCGTGCGCTCAGGCATTGAAGCTGGATGCACTGTAGACCAGGCATCGCTCAAAGTGGCGGCAGGATTTTCACGTCCGGCAAATCTATCGCCGCCACTTCCTGCTCCAGGAATGCGCTCAGCCGCTTGAGCCGATCGCCGCCTGGACGGGTTCGCGGCCACACCAGGTAGTAATTCATGCCACTGGGCACTGCCGTGGGCCAGGGTAGGCTCATACGCCCTTGCGCCACGTCCTCGGCCACCATCAGCAGGTCCCCGATGGACACCCCGTAGCCGCGTGCGGCGGCAATCATGCCCAATTCCAGAGTGTCGAAGACCTGCCCGCCCTTGAGCGATACCCGGTCTGCAAAGCCCAGACGCTCAAGCCACACCCGCCAGTCGCGCTTGTCTGCCGTAGGGTGAAGCAGCTCGGTACGCGCCAGCTGCTGGACGTCCCAGGGCCCCTCTTCAAGCAGGCCCGGAGCCCCTACGGGAATGAGAAGTTCGGCAAACAGTTTGCGTACTTCCCAGTCCGCCGGAAACCCGCCTTCGCTCAGCAGTACGGCGCAGTCGAAGGGTTCCTGGCTGAAGTCCACATGGTCCACGTCCATCCAGGCGCTGGTCAGTTGCACCTCGTTCCCGGGCTGCAGGTGCCGGAAGCGACTCAGGCGGGCCAGCAGCCAGCGCATGGTCAGGGTGGACGGCGCCTTCATGCGCAGCATGTCGTCTTCGACCCGCAAGGTGTCGCAGGCGCGCTCCAGCGCCCCGAAACCCTCACGCACGCCAGGCAGCAGTGCCCGCGCCGCCTCGGTCAGTTGCAGGGCGCGGCCACTGCGGATGAACAGCCGGCAGTCGAAGTGCGCTTCCAGCGTGCGCATGTGGCGGCTAACGGCGCTTTGGGTGATCGACAGTTCTTCACCGGCACGGGTGAACGAGCCGAGCCGGGCTGCGGCTTCGAATGCACGCAGCGCATACAAGGGTGGAAGCTTGCGGGTCATGAAGATCCTTGTTCGATGGTCAGCCGGCAACCGCTGCATCATAACGGCATGATTAAAACTCATGCCAATGATCGCATTTATCCTTTTGTTAAAAGCTGACCCAGGCTTCAGAATCGCGCTTCGCCCGACATCGTCATCGCCAAGGATCCCGCCCATGCACGTCGCACCTACCCTCGAGCTCAAGGCATTACTACGCCTGGCAGGCCCGCTGATCGCCTCGCAGCTGGCGCACATGCTCATGGTGCTGACCGACACCCTGATGATGGCGCGCATCAGCCCGCAGGCATTGGCCGGGGGCGGCCTGGGTGCGGCGGGCTACTCGTTCGTGTCCATCTTCTGCCTGGGCGTGATCGCGGCAGTGGGCACTCTGGTGGCCTTTCGCAGGGGCGCCAATGACATCGAAGGCGCCACCCGGCTGGCGCAAAGCGGCCTGTGGTTGGCCTGGGGTCTGGCCCTGTTCGCGGCGCTGGTGCTGTGGAACCTCGAGCCGGTGCTGCTGCTGTTCGGGCAGCAGCCTGACAACGTCGCCTCGGCGGCGGAGTTCCTCACGTTGCTGCCGCTGGCATTGCCAGGCTACCTCACCTTCATGGCCTTGCGTGGCTTTACCAGCGCCCTGGGCCGGTCTACCCCAGTGATGGTGATCAGCCTTGTGGGCACGGTACTCAACTACCTGCTGAACGTTGCGTTGATCGAAGGCATGTTCGGTTTGCCCAAGCTTGGCTTGATGGGCATCGGTCTGGTCACGGCGGTGGTCTCGATGGGCATGGCCATTGCCTTGGCGCTGTACATTCGCTGGCACCCGGCCTATGCCGCATACCCGCTGCGCAAGGGCCTGATGCGGCCATCGCTGCCGGCGTTGGGCGAACTCTGGCGGCTGGGCCTGCCGATCGGGGGCACGTACATGGTTGAGGTGGGGCTGTTCGCCTTTGCGGCCTTGTGCATGGGCGTGCTGGGCAGCACCGAGCTGGGCGCGCACCAGATCGCCCTGCAGATCGTGTCCACCGCCTTCATGGTGCCCACTGGCCTGTCCTATGCCGTGACCATGCGCGTGGGCCATTACTACGGCGCTGGCAATTTGCTTGCAGCTCGCAGCGCTGGCCGTGTGGGCATCGGCTTCGGGGCCACGCTCATGTTCGCCTTCGCCGCCCTGTTCTGGTTATTGCCCGACGCACTGGTGGGGCTGTTCATCGACCGGGCAGACCCTGCGTTCGCCGCCATCTTCCAGCTGGCGGTCCAATTGCTGATGGTCGCAGCCTGGTTCGAGTTGTTCGATGGCGTGCAGACCATCGCCATGGGCTCGATTCGTGGGCTCAAGGACGCCAAGACCACGTTCCTGATCGGGCTCGTGTGTTACTGGCTCATCGGAGCGCCCAGTGCCTGGTTGTTCACCTTCGCTCTGGGCGGTGGTGCGTTGGGGGTCTGGTGGGGGCTGGCGCTGGGGCTGGCGTGCGCTTCGGTGGCGCTGACCTTCGGCTTCGAATGGCGGATGAGGCGGCTGCTGCAGCGTGCCGATGCGAGCACGGCAACGGCTGCATCGGCCTGATTCAGCGCAGCGATGCAGGCTTGTTCGGTGGCCAGGGAGTGCGTGAAACCGCTAGCCTGCTGCCCCTATCTGACGGCGTGACGCTTGCAGCAGGAACGGGATCAGCGTGTCTACCGGCAGGGGCTTGCTGACCAGAAACCCTTGCACCTGATTGCAGCCGAACCCGCGCAGCAAGGCCAATTGGCCCTCACTTTCGACACCTTCGGCCACGACTTCGAGGTTGAGGTTGTGGGCCAGGTTGATCATGGCGTGTACCAGCTTGCGGTTCTCCTCGCGCATCTCCATTTGCGCGACGAAGCTGCGGTCGACCTTGAGCAAGGTGATCGGCAGGCTGTTGAGGTGCACGAACGAAGAAAACCCAGTACCGAAGTCGTCGAGCGAAAAGCGCACGCCCAGGCGACCCAGGGCATCCATGGTCTGACGTACCCGTTCATTGCGCCGCATCACGGCCGTTTCGGTCAGCTCGAATTCGAGCCAGCGGGCATCGACACCGTATTCGGTGATCAGCCGGCTCAGGGTCGCCAGCAGCTGGCTGTCCTGGAACTGCCGGAAGCTGAGGTTGACTGCCATGTGCAACGGCTCCAACCCCTGCGCATGCAGGGCCTGCATGTCACGCAGCGCCCGGGCCATGACCCAGTAACCCAGCGGTACGATCAGCCCGCTCTGCTCGGCCAGCGGCACGAACTCGCTGGGCGGCAGCAAGCCCCGTTCGGCATGCCGCCAGCGCACCAGGGCTTCGAGCCCGACGATCCGGCCATCTGCCAGATTCAGTCGTGGCTGATAGTGGAGTTCCAGCTCGTCACGGCGCAATGCTCGGCGCAGCTCGCTTTCCAGGTCGGCCAGGCTGCGAGCGTTGCGATTGATGCGCTCGTTGAACACATGGAAGGTACAGCCTTGGGCCGCTTTGGCTTGGCGCATGGCGATGTGCGCGTGCCACATCAGCGGGTCGGCGCCGCTCTGGGCGCGAGCATGGGCCAGGCCCAGGCTGCAACCGAGCAGCAGGCTTTCGCCATCGACCCAGTAGGGCTCGGCCAATGCCTCGACGATGCGTTCGGCCATCCACTCGGCACGCCCCGGGTCGCGGCGCGTGTCGATCAGCAAGGCGAACTCGTCACCGCCCAGGCGTGCCAGCTGGTCGCCGGGCTCCAGTTGATGCTTCAGGCGCAGCACCACTTGCAGGATGAGGCGATCCCCGCTCTGATGGCCCAAGGCGTCGTTGACGTGGCGGAAGTTGTCCAGGTCCAGATGCCCCAGGGCGACGCCGCGGCCGTCGTGGTCGGCCAGGCGAGCGGCCAGCAAGGCCTGGAAGCCTTGACGGTTGGCGATGCCGGTCAGCGGGTCCTGCTCTGCCAGGCGCTGCAAGGTGGCCACCAGCACACCACGCTCGCGCACGTGACGCAGGCAGCGGCGCAGCGTGTCGACATTGAGCTGATCACTCACCAGCCAGTCGCTGACACCACCCGGCGCTGCCTCCGGCTCGCTGTGCAGCAGCAGAATGGTCGGCAACTCGCAACGCCCAGGTGCCGGCTGCAAGGCTGGCGTGGTCAGTACCACGGCCTGGCGGTCACGGCTGAAGAGGCTGTCGACCGCGTCCCAATCCGGCGCCGTCAGCAGCACGGCCGCGCCCTTCAAGGCAGGCATGCACGCGTGCAGCAGGGCAGCCCACTCGGGCTCACTGGCCAACAGCAGCAAACGCATAGGTTCGACAGGCGCGGACAAGACGGCTCCTTAAGGCTCGACGATGCAACGTTGACCGGTGAGTATGCTACTGCATTTAATGGAAATGATTTTCACTTTTAAATACAACACTACTGTCTGGTCCGACGTATTTTGTCGTGCATCCTGCGCGAAAGCAGTCAAACCGGCAAATACGATTTTTTCAGGCACAAGTATTAGTGGCACTAATGATTCTTTCAAAAGTCTGACTCGAACGTCAGACGGTCACGCCACGACTACGCATGCCTGTTAGAATGCGCGGCTATTTTCTGGCGACCCCCGGTTTCTAGCATGTCCCGACTCAATCCCCGGCAACAGGAAGCCCGTGACTATGTCGGCGGCCCTCTTTTGGTGCTCGCCGGTGCAGGTTCGGGCAAGACCAGCGTAATCACACGCAAAATTGCCCACCTCATTCAGAACTGCGGTATTCGCGCCCAGTACATCGTCGCCATGACCTTCACCAACAAGGCCGCGCGCGAGATGA
>CAURYQ010000027.1:0-42669 GCA_963529135.1 uncultured Pseudomonas sp.
GTGCCGATTGGTGCGCTGGCCGGTACGACCGACCTGTTGCGCCAGCAGGGCGATGCCATGGCCGAGAACATGTACCGCCTGGTCGGCGACTGGATGCGCGGCACAGAAGTGGTCCTGCCTACCCACACGGTAGAACCCGGGGTGCATGAGGTGGGCGGGCACCGGTTCCGTCTGGTGGGGCTGTCAGGGCATACGGGTGCAGACTTGGCGATTTTCGACGAAAGCACGGGCGTGCTGTTCGCCGGCGATCTGGTGTTCTACGAACGCGCCTTGACCACGCCCAACAGCCCCGGGCTGGACGTATGGCTGCGCGACCTGGACACGCTGCAGGCGTTGCCCTTCAAGCAACTGGTGCCGGGCCATGGGCCTGTGGCGAGTGGTACCAGGCCCTTTGCCCAGATGCGCGATTATCTGCGTTGGCTGGACGCCCTGATGCGCGACGGCGCCCAGCGTGGAGCCGACATGGTCGAGATGATCCGCAGCCCGGTGCCCGAGCGTTTTGCCGCTATCCGCCTGACGCAGTATGAGCTGATTCGAAGCGTCAGCCACCTGTACCCCCGCTATGAGAAACAGGCGATGCAACGGGTGGATGTGAGGCCGTGAAACGAACGAGGTTGAGCCTGTCGTGGTGAGCCTTGCCAGGCGCTCACTTGTACCAAGGAACTAGGTTTTTGCGCATTGCGGTCAATTGCTGGCAACCGGGTCGGGACCAAGAATTCCTGGCACACCGGGAAAATTTCCCGGCATAACAAAAAGCCAAAGGTAGCTGCCATGACCCGTACTTCATGCCGTCCCGTGTTTGCCCTGAGCCTTGTGTTCAGCGCATTGCTCCTCGCCGGTGCAGCACACGCCGCCGTCACCGATGCCGAAATCCTGCAAGACCCCAAGAACCCCCAGCAGATCGTGACCAACGGCCTGGGGGTGCAGGGCCAGCGCTACAGCCCGCTGGACATGCTCAACACCAGCAACGTCAAGGAGCTGCGCCCGGTGTGGGCGTTCTCCTTCGGTGGGGAGAAGCAACGCGGGCAGCAGGCGCAGCCGTTGATCAAGGACGGGGTCATGTACCTCACAGGCTCCTACTCACGGGTATTCGCCGTCGACGCTCGCACGGGCAAGAAACTCTGGCAATACGACGCCCGCCTGCCCGACGATATCCGGCCTTGCTGCGATGTCATCAACCGTGGGGTGGCGCTGTACGGCAACCTGGTGTTCTTCGGCACCCTGGACGCCAAGCTGGTCGCCCTGAACAAGGACACCGGCAAGGTGGTCTGGAGCAAGAAGGTGGCCGATCACAAGGAAGGCTACTCCATCAGCGCGGCGCCGATGATCGTCAACGGCAAGCTGATCACTGGCGTTGCCGGGGGTGAATTCGGCGTGGTGGGCAAGATTCAGGCCTACAACCCCGAGAATGGCGAGTTGCTGTGGATGCGGCCCACCGTCGAGGGTCACATGGGCTACGTCTACAAAGATGGCAAAGCCATCGAAAACGGCATTTCTGGTGGCGAGGCCGGCAAGACCTGGCCCGGCGATCTGTGGAAGACCGGTGGCGCTGCCCCGTGGCTGGGTGGCTACTACGACCCGGAAACCAACCTGATCCTGTTCGGCACGGGTAACCCTGCGCCCTGGAACTCGCACCTGCGCCCCGGCGACAACCTGTACTCCTCCTCGCGCCTGGCACTCAACCCGGACGATGGCACGATCAAGTGGCATTTCCAGAGCACGCCCCATGATGGTTGGGACTTCGACGGCGTCAACGAGCTGATTTCGTTCAACTACAAGGACGGTGCCAAGGAAATCAAGGCCGCCGCCACAGCCGACCGCAATGGCTTCTTCTACGTGCTGGACCGCACCAACGGCAAGTTCATCCGCGGCTTCCCCTTCGTCGACAAGATCACGTGGGCCACGGGCCTGGACAAGGATGGCCGCCCCCTCTACAACGACGCCAGCCGCCCGGGTGCGCCGGGTAGCGAAGCCAAGGGCAGCTCGGTCTTCGTCGCACCGGCCTTCCTCGGGGCCAAGAACTGGATGCCCATGGCCTACAACCGGGACACCGGTCTGTTCTACGTGCCCTCCAACGAGTGGGGCATGGATATCTGGAACGAGGGTATCGCCTACAAGAAAGGCGCAGCGTTCCTGGGCGCAGGCTTCACCATCAAACCGCTCAACGAGGACTACATTGGCGTGCTTCGTGCCATCGACCCGGTCAGCGGCAAGGAAGTGTGGCGCCACAAGAACTATGCCCCGCTGTGGGGGGGCGTGTTGACCACCAAGGGCAACCTGGTCTTCACCGGTACCCCCGAGGGCTTCCTCCAGGCATTCGACGCCAAGACCGGCGACAAGGTGTGGGAGTTCCAGACCGGCTCCGGTGTGCTCGGCTCGCCAGTCACCTGGGAAATGGACGGCGAGCAGTATGTTTCGGTGGTGTCCGGCTGGGGCGGGGCAGTGCCGCTGTGGGGCGGTGAAGTCGCCAAACGGGTCAAGGACTTCAACCAGGGTGGCATGCTCTGGACCTTCAAGCTGCCCAAGCACCTGCAGGCTGCACGCGTAGCCGCGCAACCCTGAACCCTACTACCAAATGACGAGCGCCCCGCTGCCAACGATGCATTCGCCTGGCAGGCGGGGCTTTTTACCATCGCCGTATCGCCTGTCGCAGGCAGGCATCGACCCGCAGAGGCTCAGCATGATCTACGCACAACCCGGCACCCCAGGCGCTGTCGTGTCCTTCAAACCACGTTATGGCAATTTCATCAACGGTCAGTTCGTACCGCCCGTGGCCGGGCAGTATTTCACCAACAGCTCGCCGGTCAACGGACAACCGATCGCCGAGTTCCCGCGCTCCACGGCCGAGGACGTGGACAAGGCCCTGGACGCCGCCCACGCCGCGGCCGATGCCTGGGGCAGGACCTCGGTGCAGGACCGCGCCCTGATGCTGCTGCGCATTGCCGATCGCATCGAGCAGAACCTGGAAGTGCTGGCGATCACCGAAACCTGGGACAACGGCAAGGCCGTGCGTGAAACGTTGAACGCCGACGTGCCGCTGGCGGCGGATCATTTCCGTTACTTCGCCGGCTGCATCCGGGCCCAGGAGGGCGGCGCCGCCGAGATCAACGAAGGCACGGTCGCTTACCACTTCCATGAGCCGCTGGGCGTCGTGGGGCAGATCATCCCGTGGAACTTCCCGTTGCTGATGGCTGCCTGGAAGCTTGCCCCCGCACTGGCCGCCGGCAACTGCGTAGTGCTCAAGCCGGCCGAGCAGACGCCACTGTCGATCACCGTGTTCGCCGAGCTGATCGCCGATCTGCTGCCGGCCGGCGTGCTCAATATCGTCCAAGGCTTTGGCTGTGAAGCCGGTGAGGCCCTGGCGACCAGCAAACGCATTGCCAAGATCGCCTTTACCGGCTCCACCCCCGTGGGGGCACATATCATGAAGTGCGCCGCGGACAACATCATCCCTTCCACAGTGGAGCTGGGCGGCAAGTCGCCCAACGTGTTCTTCGAGGACATCATGCAGGCCGAACCCGCCTTCATCGAGAAGGCGGCCGAAGGCCTGGTGCTGGCGTTCTTCAATCAGGGCGAGGTGTGCACCTGCCCGTCCCGGGCGTTGATCCAGGAGTCGATCTACGAGCCATTCATGGCCGAGGTGATGAAGAAGATCGCCAAGATCAGCCGCGGCAACCCGCTAGATACCGCGACCATGGTTGGCGCCCAGGCTTCCGAGCAGCAGTACGACAAGATCCTGTCCTACTTGCAGATCGCCCAGGACGAGGGCGCGCAGTTGCTGGCCGGCGGCGCTGCCGAGCGTCTGCAGGGCGACCTGGCCAGCGGCTATTACATCCAGCCCACGCTGCTCAAGGGCGATAACAAGATGCGCGTGTTCCAGGAGGAAATCTTCGGCCCGGTCGTGGGGGTGACCACCTTCAAGGATGAAGCCGAGGCACTGGCCATCGCCAACGACAGCGAATTCGGGCTGGGCGCTGGTGTGTGGACCCGCGATATCAACCGTGCCTACCGCATGGGCCGTGGCATCAAGGCCGGGCGCGTCTGGACCAATTGCTACCACCTTTACCCGGCCCACGCGGCATTCGGGGGCTACAAGAAATCGGGCGTTGGCCGTGAAACCCACAAGATGATGCTAGACCACTACCAGCAGACCAAGAACCTGCTGGTCAGCTACGACATCAATCCGCTGGGCTTCTTCTAAGGCCCAGGGCCCGTGGTCCATGGGCGCCGCGAGTTCGTTCCAAAGTAGCATTTGGCCCCGCGCCCGCCCGTGCATTAATGGCTTTACCGGAATCGTCCGGCACAAGAAGAGGACACGCCATGTGGACCAAACCTGCCTTCACCGACTTGCGCATTGGCTTTGAAGTGACGATGTACTTCGCCAACCGCTGATACGTCGTCCGGCCACCCTCGCGGTGGCCGGCTTCTTTCTACCGTCAGGAACTGAAGGTCGTGGAGCCTATAACCGCTGAGCAAGCGTTGCAGGTGCACCGCCGGGCACGCTTGCGCTGGGACCCGAACACTGGCAAGCATGTGCTGCAATGCCCGGGCCTGATCATCGAGCTGACCTGCAGCGCGGCCTGGGTTCTGGAACTGCTGGACGGGCAGCGCAGCGTGGCGGCGGTGATTGAGCGATTGCAGAGGCGCTTCCCGGACGTGCGAGGGCTTGACGAGGATGTGCTGGGTTTTCTCGAGCTCGCCAGGGCCAGGGCCTGGGTCGAATGAGCGACGATGCCACGTAGGTGCGGTTGCTTTCGTCGATGGATGCATTACGCTGGCACTCACCATCCAGAACAATAAGAACAGGCTTGCCCATGAGCCAGAGTTTCAGCCCGCTTCGCAAATTCGTTTCGCCTGAAATCATCTTCGGTGCCGGCTGCCGGCATAACGTGGCCAACTACGCCAAGACCTTCGGCGCTCGCAAGGTGCTGGTAGTCAGCGACCCGGGGGTGATCGCCGCAGGGTGGGTGGCCGACGTCGAGGCCAGCCTGCAAGGCCAAGGCATCGACTACTGCCTGTACAGTGCGGTATCGCCCAACCCGCGGGTCGAGGAAGTCATGCTCGGCGCCGACATCTACCGGCAGAACCATTGCGACGTCATCGTGGCAGTGGGCGGCGGCAGCCCGATGGACTGCGGCAAGGCCATTGGTATCGTGGTCGCGCACGGGCGCAGCATTCTCGAGTTCGAAGGTGTGGACATGATCCGCGTGCCCAGCCCGCCGCTGATCCTGATCCCGACCACGGCCGGCACCTCGGCGGATGTTTCGCAGTTCGTGATCATCTCCAACCAGCAGGAACGCATGAAGTTCTCCATCGTCAGCAAGGCGGTGGTGCCCGATGTGTCGCTGATCGACCCGCAGACCACCTTGAGCATGGACCCGTTTCTATCGGCCTGTACCGGGATCGATGCCCTGGTGCATGCCATCGAGGCGTTCGTTTCCACCGGCCATGGTCCCTTGACCGACCCCCACGCCCTGGAAGCCATGCGTTTGATCAATGGCAACCTGGTGCAGATGATCGCCAACCCGAGCGACATTGGGCTGCGCGAAAAAGTCATGCTCGGGAGCATGCAGGCAGGGCTTGCGTTCTCCAACGCCATCCTGGGTGCCGTGCACGCCATGTCACATAGCCTCGGAGGGTTCCTGGACCTGCCCCATGGCCTGTGCAACGCGGTGTTGGTCGAGCATGTAGTGGCCTTCAACTACAGCTCTGCGCCGGAACGCTTCAAGGTGATCGCCGAGGTGATGGGTATCGACTGCCGCGGCCTCAACCACCGGCAGATCTGCGCGCGCCTGGTCGACCACCTGATCGCCCTGAAGTACGCCATGGGCTTCCATGAAACCCTTGGCCTGCATGGCGTGCGCAGCAGCGATATACCGTTCCTGTCGCAGCACGCGATGGACGATCCTTGCATCCTCACCAACCCGCGTGCCTCCAGCCAGCGCGACGTCGAGGTCGTCTATGGCGAAGCCCTCTGAGGCGCAGCAGCGGGCGCTGGCCGGGCTGCTGGGGCTAGGCGATCACTCCGCGCGCAAGAGCCATTACCCGGAGCTGGCCGCCCGGTTGGAAGAGCTCGAAGCCGAGCGCAACCGTTACAAGTGGCTGTTCGAAAATGCCGTGCACGGCATCTTCCAGGCCAGCCTCCAGGACGGCATGCGCGCCGCCAACCCAGCCTTGGCGCGGATGCTGGGCTACGACGATCCGCAGGCGGTGCTGTTTTCGCTGACCGACCTTGCTGCCAACCTGTTCGTAGGCGGCGCCCAGGAGCTGCACCTGATCACCACCACCTTGGCGCGCGAGCACAGCTTGCATGGCTACGAAACCCGCCTGAGGCGCCGAGATGGCAGCCACATGGACGTGCTCATGAACTTGCTGCTCAAGCCCGGGCAGGAGGGTCTGGTGGAAGGGTTCGTGGCCGATATCACCGAGCGCAAACTGGCGCAGCAACATTTGCAACAACTCAATGACGAGCTCGAGCAGCGTGTGGCTGATCGCACCGATCAACTGCTCGAAGCCAACCGCAACCTGCATCAGCAGATCACCGAACGTAAACAGATCGCGAGAGCCCTGCGCGAGGCTCGGGACGTTGCCCAGCTGGCCAACCGCAGCAAGGACAAGTACCTGGCGGCGGCCAGCCATGACCTGCTGCAACCGCTCAATGCGGCCCGCCTGCTGATCTCGACCCTGCGCGAGCGGCCACTGGCGCAAGCTGAAAAACTGCTCGTGGAACGCACCCATCAGGCATTGGAGGGGGCCGAGGACCTGCTCACTGACCTGCTGGACATCTCGCGCCTGGACCAGGCGGCGGTGAAACCGGACATCGGTGTGTACCACCTGCGTACCGTGTTCGCGCCGCTGGTGTCGGAGTTCGGATCGGTGGCAGATGCCGCAGGCCTCAAGCTCAAGGCGTCCATGCCCAACCATGCAATCAGTACCGACCTGCGGCTGATGACCCGTATCCTGCGAAATTTCCTCAGCAACGCCTGCCGTTACACGTCACGGGGCGGCGTGCTGCTGGGGGCACGTCGGCGTGGCCTTCACCTTGTTCTGGAGGTATGGGACACCGGCCGCGGCATCCCGGAAGACCGCCTGGAATCGATATTTCTGGAGTTCAACCAGTTGGATGTGGGCCGGGCAGCAGAGCGCAAAGGGGTAGGGCTGGGCCTGGCGATCGTCGAGCGCATCGCCAAGATTCTCGAGCACCCGGTTCGCGTGCGTTCGCGCCCAGGGCGAGGTTCGGTGTTCAGCATCCAGGTGCCTTTGGCGAGCTGCCTGCCGGTGGCCACGGCGGTGGCCATACCGCAGCCAAGCACGGGTGACCCTCTGCCAGGGCGTCGCCTGCTGGTATTGGATAACGAATCGAGCATTCTGCACAGCATGGGGGCCTTGTTGGGCCAGTGGGGCTGTGAAGTCGTCACTGCCCCTGATCAGCAGGGTGCGCTTGAAGCCCTGCAAGGCCAGGCACCCGAGTTGATCCTGGCAGACTATCACCTGGATCACGGCATTCTGGGGTGCGATGTGGTCGAGCATCTGCGCGCGCAGTTCGACTGCGCCATTCCTGCCGTCATCATCACCGCCGATCGCAGCGACGAAGGCAGGCGAGCATTTCAGGCACTGGGCATGCCGGTGCTGAACAAGCCTGTAAAACCGGGCAAATTGCGGGCGGTGCTTAGCCAGCTGCTGGCCTAGCCGACAACCGGGCATCGGTTTTCACGGAATTTAAGCGTTGGCACGGATATCTCATGGAAGTCGGCCAGGCCTGGCTCAGGCCAGTGGTGCGACCACGCTCTGGTGCGCAAGAACAACAAGGGGGCTTACATGAGTTGTCTGATATGCGCAGGACAGGCAGAGTCCATCGAATGCACCGGCGGGTGGGAACAGCGCCAGTGTTCCCAGTGTGGGTGTTACCGAATGTCCCAGACATTGATCCTGGCGATGATGGAAGAAGGCCAGATTTTCGACACGGCTCGCATGCGCGAATGGCTCATGGCAAACCGAAACAGCATGCCGGTGCCCTCCATCGACCGTGCTCAGGCGATTCTGATGCCCTGAGGCGGGTACAGGGCTCGCCATCTGGCGAGCCCTGCGTCGATCACAGGATGGGCTTGCCGCCGGTTACCGCATAGCGCGAGCCGCTGATGTAGCTGGCCTCGTCCGAACCCAGCAGCACGTAGATCGGTGCCACTTCAACGGGCTGACCAGGGCGTCCCATCGGGTAGCTGGAACCGAAGTTCTTCACCGCTTCGTCGGGCATGGTTGCCGGGATCAGTGGCGTCCAGATAGGGCCTGGGGCGACGCTGTTGACGCGCACGCCTTTCTTGGCCAGCAATTGCGCGAGCCCTGCAGAGAAGTTGGCGATGGCGCCTTTGGTCGCCGCATAGGCCAGCAGCGACGACGACGGATCATCGGAATTGACCGAGCTGGTATTGATGATCGAACTGCCTTTGGGCATGGATGGCAACGCCGCCTTGCAAATACGGAAGATGGCCGTGATGTTGGTGTCGAAGGTTTTTACCCATTCTTCGTCCTCGATTTCCTCGAACGTTTCGTGGGCCATCTGGAAGGCGGCGTTGTTGACCAGGATGTCGATGCGCCCGAACTCGGCGACCGTTTTTTCCACGATGGCCTGGCATTGCTGCTTTTGCGCCAGGTCACCGGGCAGCAGCAGGCACTTGCGCCCGGCTGCCTCGACCCATCGGGCCGTTTCCTTGGCGTCTTCGTGCTCATCCAGGTACGAGATGGCCACGTCAGCGCCCTCACGGGCATAGGCGATGGCCACAGCCCTGCCGATCCCGCTGTCACCGCCCGTGATCAGCGCTTTCTTGCCTTGGAGTCGGTTATGACCGGTATAGGTCTGCTCGCCACAGTCCGGTACCGGGTCCATTTTCGGTTGCGAGCCGGGGACGGTCTGGGGCTGGGAAGGGAAGGGAGGGGTAGGGTAGTCGCGCATGGTAGAAGCTCCTGCAGTTGAGAATGCTCGTACCTGTTCGAAAGGCCATGCGGCCCCGGGTTGACTCGGATCGACCATTGGGACGACGAGCGGCCATGGGCAAGCGATCAACGCTTGCCCCCTGCGCACACGCGCAGGGGGCAGCTCAGGGCTGGCTCAGTGCTTGGCGCGAACGCGCCACGCGCCCCACGCCAGGCCGAGCGTGGCAGCGACCACCGAACCGGCTAGCACGCCCAGCTTGGCGGCACCAAGCGCGGCCGGGTTGGCGAAGGCCAGGTTGGCGATGAAGATGGACATGGTGAAACCAATACCCGCCAGCAACCCGATCAAGGTGATGCCGCTCCAGTTCACCCCTGGTGGCAGCGAGCAAATGCCCAGACGGACCATCAACCAGCTGATGCCGACGATGCCTACCGGCTTGCCGATGACCAGCGCCGCCATCACCGATTCCATCACCCAGCGCGGCGTTTCACTGTCCAGGTTGACACCTGAGAGGCTTACCCCGGCATTGGCCAGTGCAAACAGAGGCATGATGCCGAAGGCTACCCAAGGGTGCAGTGCATTCTGTACGCGCACCACGGGCGGCAGCACCTCACGCTGTGCCACGCGCAGCTGTTTGAGCGGCGTCAGCAACTCGCTGGCGCCTTGGGCAGCATCCTTGGCCCGGCCAACCACTTCTTCGCTGATTCGGGACACGGCTTCCACAGGGCGCTCCCACATGGGGCGGCTGGTCACGGGGGTCATCAGGCCGAGGACAACGCCGGCCAAGGTGGGGTGGGCGCCGGTCATCAACACGCCCACCCACGTGATTGCACCCGGGATGACATAGGCGAAGGCCGAGCCGACGCCGATGCGTTGCAAGGCGATGACCAGCAGCAGACCCACGGCCGCGACCGCGAAGCCCAGGTAGTCCAGGCCACCGGAATAGAACACGGCGATGATCAGCACCGCGATGATGTCATCGATGATCGCCAGGGCCAGCAGGAACACGCGAATGTTCGAAGGGATCGACTTGCCCAGCAGCGCCAGCACCCCGACCGCAAAGGCGATATCGGTTGCAGTCGGCACGGCCCAGCCTTGCTGTTCGCTGGGTGCATGGCCGAAGCCCAGGTAGAGCATGGCCGGCACGGCCACGCCGCCTATCGCTGCCACCATGGGCAACGAGGCCTGGCGCAGGCTGGAGAGGGCACCTTCATGGATTTCCCGGCGGATTTCCATACCCACTACCAGGAAGAAGATGGTCATCAGCCCATCGTTGATCCAGAAGTGCAGGGATTGGGAATAGACCAGCGAACCGATACCCAGGGTGATCGGCGTATGCCAGAGCGCGTCGTAGCTGGCAGCGGCCGGGGAGTTGGCCCAGACCAGCGCGGCGATGGCGGCAACCAGCAGGACGACGCCGCTGACCGCCTCGATGTGCAGGAAACGCTCGAGGCTGGCGAGTGCCCGCTCGGCCAGTTGCTGTGCTTTGGGGACCTTGGTGTTTTGCATAGGCGCAATGACTCCCGCATGGCGGCCCGACCTGCGTAGCTTTTTTAACCTGCTTCACTGCTCCAAGCAGCTAGCACCCGGGCGCGATTGTAGCGCAAGTGACCAGCCGAGGGGAGAGACAGAGCAGTGGCGCGCCGCAGTATCACGCGCGGTGCTTTCGATGGCGTTAGACACTTACCTCAGGCACTTTGGCCGAACCTGGCTGAGTAACGGTTTTGCGCGCACAGGTGTTTCATGAAAAATCCGCCGTTTCCCGATACTTGCGTCGATACGTTCATAGCCGAGCGCTTGCCTGCCTGGATGGGCAGCGCGACAGTGACGCAACTCCAGCGCCTGCATCAAGCACTGCTAGCCCAACAGCGAGCACGTGAGCAGGTCCAAGCCCTTTTCGCCCGGGTCCAGCCGCTTCAAACTTTCGCCAGTGCGCTGCTCGACCCGGCCCTGGAACGCCTTTTGAAGCGACCTGTGGACACACGTGCAGCCAAGCTTCGGCGCGTGGTGCACGTGCGTTATCCCTCCGGCGTCAGCATTGCCCCCGACGGTGTGGTTACCACCACCTTGGAGCAATCGCTGCTGGCCTGTGCCTTGCACAACTTCGAGCGGCGCGAGACCGCCGAGGTGGCTTGGTTGCCTCAGTCGGATGTGTTGGATGCGGACGGCTCTGTTCTTGCTCTGCGCCCTCGAGCTTTCGCGGGTCTTTGTCGCTCCCTGGACCTGGGTGACGCTTACCAGCAACATCTCAAGCAAGTGCTGTTTGCCGACGATACGCGCCGACGCGCCGTTAATGCCGTGCTTGAAGAAGGTTGGCGCACAAGCCTATTGGCTGCTGTAGAACTGGCGCGTGCGCAAGGGGTGGTGCATGGGCAACCGTTGGATCGGCTGGTCAGCGCCGTGGCGGGCATTGGTGCCGAGTCACACGGAACGTTCAGCGAGCTCCGCCTGTTGGGGCGCGTGGTCACGGGCATCACAGTATTCGAGCCGCTGCCCGAGCAATCCATGCCCGCAGGGCAGACCCTGATCTTGTGGATACCGGACGATCCGCACGGCGCCATCTGCAGTTACCCATCTTGGTCGCAATTGTACAGAACCTTGGGTATCCGTTTGCGCGAGCCCGCCTATCGGCGGTTCTTCCAGCGCTTCATCAAGGAGCACGATCGCTTGCATTTCGGCCAGCGTTTTGAGCATTTGCTGGGTAGCGCGAGGGCAAACGACCCCCTCGAACTGGACGGTCGCCACCAGCCCATCCACGACGCGGTGGTTGCACATCTGCGTCAAGTGCAGGTCGACACGGTGCTTGAAGACGCTCAGGCCCTGGCCGTGCCCAACAGCGTGGTCGACGGTCAGACGCGTGACCGCCGTACGCGCTTTCTCAAAGAGCTTGGCCTGGACTTGCTCGGGCTGGCCAGCTTCTACGTGCCCGAACTGGGGCTGCCGTTGCTTGCTCTGGCGGCGCGTCAGATCACTGATGACGTAATTGATGGCTACCACGAATGGGAACTTGGCGATCGGGAGGCAGTGCTCGGTCACCTGATGTCGGTGGCGCAAAACGTTGCCATGCTCGGGGTCGGCGCTGCGGTGGGAGCCGCTACCGACGGCGTGCTGACCCGCGAGCGCGCCATCGATGAGCTGGCACCTGTACTGACTCGCGCAGGCGAACAGCGCTTGGCCCGCGTTGATCTGCCCCATTACGCAGTAGCCGACACGAGCATGGTGTCAGGGCAGCGGGGCGTGCTGGACGGGGAGCTGCATGTCGCGATCGAGAGGGCGGCCTATCGACTGGGTACCAATGAGTACCGGCCCACTGTTGAGCACCCGCAGCGGCCCCAGGCGCCTGCGATTGCCTTGGAAGACAACGAAGCCGGCGGGGTTCGCCTTGCGCTGGAGCGCCCTCAGGATTGGCGCGAGCCCGAAACGCTTATGGCGCGTCTGGGTTCGAACCTTGGCTTGGTTGACGCCGCTGCGGCGCGCGCGGTGTTGCGCAGCGTCGGCATGGATGATGCTGCGTTGCGACGCCTGCATCTTGAAAATGCACCTGCACCGGCGCGGCTGTGTGACGCCCTGCAGCGGCACGAATTGCATCGGGCTTTCCCTAGGCTGCAAGGGGCCGCATTCGAGGCGCAGTGGCAGGAAGCACAAGGAGTGCCGGCCCTGGCAGCAAAACCGCTGCACAGGGATTTTCCCACGCTGTCCACCCGCGCTGGCCGGGAGATTCTCGCCGCCGCCCGCGATAGTGAGCTGCGCCAGTTGCTCGAGCAACGCAAAGTACCGCTCGCCATGGCCGAGCAGGCGCGTTGGGCGCTGCATGACGCACGCGTGGACCGCGCGTGTGCCGGGTTCGAGCAGCCGAACGCCGTCAACGCTGACACCGAGCAATTGGCCCTAGGGTTGTTGCAGGCCAACTGGCCCTGGGATTCGACAGTGCGGGTCGAAGTGCGCGAGATGCACCTCAGCGGCAATGTGCGCGCCAGGGCGGGAGCTGACCAGGCGACCGAGACGCGCCAGCTGATCCACACTGCCCAGGGCTACCTGGTGACTGACCATGAAGCCAACCCCCAACCCGGCGTCCTGACCGCCGACGGGCTCTTCGAGGCGCTGCTGCATACCCTTGGCCCTGAGCAACGCGCAGCGATGGGCGCCGCCTCTGCCTCGCCTGTCGACCTGGCCAGCGCGCTGGCAGACCAGGCTTTCGCCAACCGGGCACAGGCTGCACAACTGATCGGCATGGCACCCATCGGTGAACCGCGTCCATTGTGGCGGCTCGGTGATGGGCGCATTGGCTACGCGCTCAGTGGCCGTCCCGAAGGATCACGGCGTGCCCTGCTTCACGGGTATCAACAGGTGTTCCCGACCCTGACTGATGTAGAAGTTGAGGCTTACCTGGAGCAGGTGCGGTTGCAGGGCGAACGACCGTGGCAGCACCTGCACGGTTTGCAGCAGTGCCTGGTCGATCTGGGTGAGAGCCTGGCCACCTGGCGCCGTGAGGCCACCACGGCGCCGCTACCCGAACGCCGCCGACAGATCGCCCGGCGCATCCGCCAATGCTGGCGGCGTAAACGGGCCGATGCAGATGGCCAGTACCGCCTGATCATCGATAGCGAACGCATCGACAGCCTGCCAGCAATGCCTGAGCAGGCAAACTTTGGCCATGTGACAGAGCTGACGCTGCGCCGCGCACATCTGTCGAGCATTACCGAGGGGTTTATTCAACGGTTCCCCAGCGTACGCACCCTGGACCTGAGCGACAATCTGTTGAGTAGTATCCCCGATGGCCTGCAGGCAATGACGCAGCTCACGGAACTGCGCCTTGCGCGCAACCAGATCGTGATCGACGATGCAGGCCTTGCCAGGCTTGCAGCCCTGACCACGCTGCGTGTGCTGGACCTGTCGCACAATCCGATCGGACAACTACCACCCTTGGGCCGCCTGCTCGATCTGCAGCGTCTGTCTTTGCGCAACACCGGGTTGAGCGAGTTGCCAATCGAGGTCTACATGCATCCCATGCTGGAAGACATCGATCTGCGTGACAACCTCATTCAGGGCATGAGCCCGACCCTGGCTCATGCCCACCGTCGCTTGGCAGGGTTGAGCCTGCACGACAACCCTGTGCCAGCGCCTATCCAGGCCGAGCTACGCAGCACCCTGGGCGAGGCAAGGGCGGCAGCCTTGCCTGTTCGGCGTCACGGTCCTGGCGGACAGGAATCGTTAGAGCGCTGGTTGGCCGACTCCAGCCTTGAGGAGCGCATCATTCGTTCCGAGCAATGGGCAGCCTTGACCGGCGAGCCGGGCAGCGATGACCTGATGCGTTTCTTCAACGACCTTGGGCGCTCGAACGATTATGACTTTCAAGGGATAGACCTGCGCAGGCGCATCTGGGCGTTGATCGACGTGTGCGTGGGCAATGCGCACGTGCGTGAGGCCATTTTCCATCAGGCAGCGGGCCCTCGCACCTGCGCCGATCAAATGCTGCTGATGTTGAGCCTGTTCGAGGTGCGTGCCCTGGTCGCCACCCGCACTGCTGGGCTCGATGCCCAGTCCATGGCCCCGGCACTGGTGCGCATCGGGCGAGAGCTCTACCGCCTGGACGAAGTGGATCGCATCGCGGCCCGGCACATCGAGCAGGAGAGGCTTACCAACCCCTACGGCCTGATCGACGAGGTGGAGATACACCTTGCATACCGGGCCGGACTGGTTCGACCGCTGGGTCTGCCGGCCCAGTCGCGCTACATGTATCACCGGGTATTTTCAGACGTCGACGATGTGCGCCTGCGCGATGCGACACGCAGCATCCTGCTGGCCGAAACCGACGCGCGCATCGCCGATTCCCTGTTGCAGCGCACGTTCTGGGTGGATTTCCTGCGCACCAACTATGCCGGCGAATACGAGGTGCTGAACGAGCCCTATCATCAACGGCTCGACGCGCTCCTGCAGGGCCAGGAGGGTGTGAGCGAGCAGCAGACCCTTGAGGCCGTGAGCCTGTTGGCAGACGAGCGCAGCGCGGCCGAACGGCAGCTGACCCTGTCGCTGACGTTGCGGCTGCTGCTGGAGCATCCGTGGGAGGGAGGCCTGTCCTGATCAGCGAGCCTTATGTCAGGGCCCGCTGACCTGCTGGCCAGCGCGCTTCAGAAGTGGTAGCGCAGCGTCGTCATGACGTTGCGTGGCGCGCCATAGATGCCGCCGGCCGTGGTGGTCAGGTAGTGCCTGTCGAGCAGGTTGTTGATGTTCACACTGGCCGACAGCGCTGGCGTAACCTGGTAACGGGTCATCAGGTTGACCAGCGCGTAGCTGCTCTGGGTAGTTGCATAGCTCAGGGCATACCCTGTTTCGCTTTGCCAGTTGACCCCGCCGCCGACAGTCCATTTGCCCCACTCGCCAGGCAGGCGGTAGGTGGTGAACAGTTTGGCGCTGTTGCGTGGAATCTCGGTGACGATGCGCTGGTCATCGGTGTCGAAGCTGACGTTGTAGGAGTAGCCCGCCATGACCTGCCAGCCTTGGGCCAGCTCGCCATTGAGCTCGAGCTCCACGCCCTCGCTCGTCGTGCCACTCTCGGCCCGATAGGCCTGAAACCCATTGGGTTGCAGCAAGCGGCCATCGGCGATGGCCAGGTTGTCCTGCTCGACCCGGAACAGCGCCAGGCTGGCGCTAAGCCGTTTGTCGAACAGCTCGGCCTTGAGCCCGACCTCGTAACCCGTGCCTTCCTGTGGATCGAGAGGCGAGCCCTTGACGTCTCGGATCTGGTTGCCCTGCGGGTTGAATATCTGCGTGTAGCTGGCATAGGCAGCCCATGTATCGCTCAGGTCATAGACCAGCCCTGCGTAGGGAATCACCACGCCGTTCTCGGTACGCTCGGTGCGTTGGCGCGAACCGCTGTACAGCGCACTCTTGTTCACCCGGTTCCAGTCGACCACACGTGCCCCGAGTATCAGGCGGACGGCATCGCTCAGGTGCAGGCGCGAGGTCAGATACCCGGCGTATTGGGTTTCCGTCATGTCGGTGGTTCCGATCTGGGTGAACACGGGCTTGGGAGACGAGCCGTTCCAGTTGAAGATGTCGTCGATGGCGTCCGCATAGCCTGTTCGAGCGCTCTGCCAGCCGCCATAGTTCGACGTACCACGCTCCAGGGTGCGCGACAGGGTTAGGCCGCCGATCAATTCGTGCTCGCGCCCCAAGGCGTCGAAGGTGCCGGTGAGGTAGGTGTCCAGGCTGTCCTGGGTGGGTGTAGCCTTCCAGCGGGTCGGGTTGATCGTGGCCCCGGCGCCGGTCGCCGTGTCGATTTCCCCATCGACGTAGGCGATCACGGTGTCATAGTCGTTGCGCGCATGGCTGTACTCCACCTTGCCGCTCCAGCCGTTGGCGAATTGATGTTCGAGTGAGGTGAAGACGGTACTCTGCTGCCGATCGTAGTAGCTCCAGCGCGGCGCGGTGTTGAACGAGCGGGAGAAATGCGTGCGC
Organism: uncultured Pseudomonas sp.; assembly: GCA_963529135.1. Taxonomy (GTDB): domain Bacteria; phylum Pseudomonadota; class Gammaproteobacteria; order Pseudomonadales; family Pseudomonadaceae; genus Aquipseudomonas. Next base: position 16,391 of record CAURYQ010000027.1, read on the forward strand.
CCGCCATCGGTGGTGAACAAGGGAAAACCCGTCCGTATGGGGGCGGTACTGTGGGTGACCTGCTGGCTCAGGCCCACCGTCAGCAGGGTCGCGTCGGTCAGGTCCAGCTCGGTGATGCCATACACGGTCGACAGTTCCTGGCTGTAGCGATCGATCCAGGCGTGCTGCTGCTTGTGATCAGCCACGAAGCGACCGCGCAGTCTGCCGCTTTCATCGAGCGCGCCGCTCACGTCTAACGCCAGCCCATAGCGGTCCCAGCTGCCAGCTTCTGCGCTCAGTTGCGCCTGGGGATCGAGCGTGGGGCGTTTGCGGATCAGGTTGATGGTGGCCGAGGGGTTGCCCATGCCACTGATCAGGCCGGTGGCGCCGCGCACGATCTCCACCCGGTCGTACATGGCCGTGTTCTGGGTGTAGTTGTCCATGTTCGCCGAGGTGGGCACGCCGTCGATCTCGAAATTGCGGATCGCAAAACCCCGTGACAGGTACGCCGTACTGTCGGCCCCCAAGCTTTCGCGGATGACGGTGATACCGGTGGTGGCGTCCAGCGCATCGGTGAGGGTATCGAGCTTCTGGTCGTCCAGGCGCTGGCGAGTCAGGACCGTGATCGATTGCGGGGTGTCCTTGAGCGATAGGTTCAGGCGCGTGGAACTGCTGGACGATTCGGTCGTGTAGGCCCCGGAACCCTCGGTCAGAGCACCGGGGGCCTTGCCGGAGATGCTCAAGGCGGTCAGTTCCATCGGCCCGCCGATGCCTGGGGCAGGGAGCAGCACCCGGTATCCGCCCTGGCTGTCAGGGCTGATGCGCAGGCCTGTGCCTTGCAGCAGGTGAGCCAACCCATCCGTTGCCCCATGGTCTCCTTGCAGGCCATTGGAATGGAGGCCGGCGACGGCGGCTTCATCGAATGACAACGAGATCCCCGCGCGCTTGGCGTAGTCGTTCAACACGGTGTCCAGCGGGCCTGGCGCGATAGCGAAGCGGACCGTTCGCACCTGGTCGGCCGCCAGAGCAGGCAGGTGAGCGACAGGAGAGAGGGCAAGGGCCAGAGCGCAAAGGCGAATCATCCGGGGGATGGGCGTGGGTGCCGGTCGGGTATGAAGTGTCATGGAGCGTCCTTTCGTCCAAGCATCAGCGCGGCTGATTCGCCGCTTTTTTACATGAACGAACGAGCAGGTGAATTCACCAGTCCCGAGGTGGTTTGTTCGCGTATTGAGGCGGGTTGAGGGGCACACTGTGACGCCATGACTGTCTTGCACTCATTCAAGGTAAGACCCGATTTCAGCTGGAACAGCTGTTTTGCCTTTGAGGAGCACCTCAGCCCGTTCAGCCAGCAACGGCCATGCTGGCTTGAACTTCCACCTCCCGCGCCGCCTCGAAATATCCAGACATAACTACAGCGAGGCGGCCATGTCGCTCATCCATCCTCAGGCGCGGTACAAGCCCTATAAAGATGCAGCAGGTGGTTGGGGGTCGGCACGTTCGGTCATGACCATTCTGTGGCGCGAACAGGCGGTGACCTCGGCGCCCATGGCGCTGGTCAGGCAGAACAAGCCTAAAGGCTTCGCCTGTGTCAGCTGCGCCTGGGCAAAGCCCGGCAACCCGCACGCCCTTGAGTTCTGCGAGAACGGCGCCAAGGCCACGGCCTGGGAGCTCACCGGCTACCGCACGGGCCCGGAGTTTTTCGCGACACATACGTTGACGCAATTGCGCACTTGGACCGATCACGCGCTGGAGCAACACGGCCGGCTTACCCACCCCTTGCGCTACGACCCCGCCACTGACCGCTACCAGGTCACCACCTGGGCACAGGCTTATCAGGAAATCGGCCAGCAGCTGCAGGCCCTCAGCCCAGACGACGTGGTGTTCTACGCCTCAGGCAGGGCGTCGCTGGAAGCCTCGTTCATGTACCAGCTGTTTGCGCGGGCCTACGGCACCAACAACCTCCCTGACAGTTCGAACATGTGCCACGAGAGTACCTCGGTAGGGCTGCAGGAGAGCATCGGTGTGCCGGTGGGTACGGTGACGCTGGAGGATTTCGAACACACCGACTGTATTTTCTTCTTCGGTCAGAACGTCGGCAGCAACAGCCCACGCATGCTTCACCCACTTCAGGAAGCGCGAAAGCGCGATGTGCCCATCATCACTTTCAACCCGCTACGCGAGCGCGGGCTGGAGCGCTTCGTCAATCCGCAATCGCCCAGCGAAATGCTTGGGCCGGATTCAACCGTGATCAGCACCCAATATCATCAAGTCAAGGTTGGCGGGGACCTGGCCGCGGTGATGGGCATCATCAAGGCCTTGTTCGCCATGGAGGCCCACGCGCGCGACGCAGGTCGGCCGGCCGTGCTCGATCATGCATTCATCCAGGCGCACACCGACGGGCTGGATACCTTGCGCCAGGAGGTTGAAGGCCACGACTGGGCGACGCTGGAGCGCCATTCGGGCCTTGGGCGCGCTGCCATGGAAGCGGCCGCCACCGTCTATGCCCGCAGCAGCAAGGTGATGATCATCTATGGTATGGGCATGACCCAACACCGCCGGGGCGTCGACAACGTGCAGATGCTGGTCAACCTGCTCCTGCTGCGTGGCAGCATCGGCAAACCAGGGGCTGGCATCTGCCCAGTGCGCGGGCATTCGAACGTGCAGGGTCAGCGCACGGTGGGTATCACCGAAGACCCAACCAAAGTGCCTGGTGACAAGCTGCAAGCGCTGTTTGGCGTCCAGGTTCCGCCGCACAAGGGCATGGCCACCGTCGACTGCTGCCAGGCGATGATCGAAGGCAAGGTCAAGGCCTTCATCGGTCTGGGCGGCAACTTCCTGCGCGCAATCCCCGATACTCAGCGTATGGAGGCCGCCTGGGAGCGCCTGACGCTGAACGTTCAGGTGGCGACCAAGCTCAATCGCACGCACTTGATTCCAGGGCGACACGGCTGGCTGTTGCCATGCCTTGGGCACATCGAGGCGGACCGCCAGGAGGGCATCGCGCAGGTCTATACCACCGAGGACAGTACCGGCTGCATCCGCGCCTGGCAGGGCCGCAACGAGCCGGCGAGCGAGCAGTTGCGCTCGGAAGTCGCGATCATCGCCGGTTTGGCAGAGGCAACGCTAGGGGAGCGCTACACCATCGCCTGGGACGCCTGGCGTCACGACTATGCATTGATCCGCGAGGCGATCAGCCAGGTGTATCCCGACATCTTCCACGACATGGAAACCCGCATGTGGGAGCACGGCGGCTTCCACAGGCCATTGCCGGCAGCACGGCGCCAGTGGCAGACCGAAACTGGCAAGGCCCGGTTCGTTTCACCCCATCGCCTGGATGTGGATGACGACTTGCAGCCCGCAGCGTCGGCCCATGACGTGCTGCAGCTGATGACCCTGCGCAGCAATGACCAGTTCAACACGACCGTGTACGGCTACGATGACCGATTCCGTGGCGTGAAAGGCACCCGCAGCGTCGTGTTCCTCAACCGCAGTGATGTGGTCCGGTTGGGTTTTGCGGCAGGCGACTGGGTTTTGCTGCGCACCGCTGTCGAACCCGAGGTGGTGCGCGAGGTGGGCCCTGTGCAGATCATCGCCTACGACATTCCCGAAGGCTGCGCTGGCGCCTATTACCCCGAGTGCAATCCGCTCATTCCGCTGTGGCACCACGCTGAACGCAGCAAGGTGCCAGCGGCCAAGTGCGTGCCGGTGACCCTGCATAAGGTCGAACCCCCTGCAAGCGATCGACACGAGGTCGTGCCGGCGAAGGATCAGATCAATTGAGCGTTCTGGCTGCTGTTCGGGTGCGGGCAGCGCACGCTGTGTATTGGCAATCCGTCCCGGTTTGCCTCTTAGAGACGGCATGGTTTTCAGCCCTTGCCCGTTCTGGCTCCGCGCAGGCCGGGCAGTGAAGCGGGTACGCATACCGGTCTAAGCGGCGTCGGCACCTTTTCGCGGGTACCACACTGGGTGCCCGCTACATGAGCCCAGCTACAAAGGGCCAACCCTGTAAACCGAGGAGAGTATGTCATGCAACCAGAAACGGCAGGTACCGAAGAGAAAGGGCCAAGCGACGTGCCCTACATCAACGATCCCCTCAAACCCACGTCCCCTGCGCTCAATGATGCCGATGCGACCGAGGCCGCCGAGGCTGAGATGGACATCGAGGATGATGGCGAGGCCCTTTGAGGTCGCTGGCGTCGTCGTGTGAATAACGACGGCGGGTTGTCCCCTTTTTCGTGTTCGTCGGTCATTACCCGTAGAACACCATAAAGGGGAGCGTCATCGATGCCAGCAGTAAAGCCCGACCACCTGCGCCCATGGGCGCGGGCGGCCCGTCCATTGTTTGCCATTAGCCTGCTGTTCAGCACCCCCGTCTGGTCCGACGAGCCTGCCCGGCGCGCCTATCAGGTGCCCGCGACCAGCCTGGGGGCTGCCTTGACCGGCTTTGCCGACCAAGCCGGTGTCAGCCTGTCGCTGGACCCTACGCTGGTCCAGGGACTTCGCAGCCAAGGGCTGGCCGGTCGGTACAGTATCGATGAAGGCTTCAGGCAACTGCTGCGTGGCAGTGGCCTGCAATGGGTGCCTGTCGGCGAGAATGCCTTTACCCTCGTGCCGCTGCCACAACAGGGCGGATCACTGGAAATCGCCCCTACCAGCATCGTCGGCGGCTTGCCGACTGGCAGTGAAGCAAACGCGTATGCGGGCGGGCAAGTCGCACGCCAGGGCGCCCAGGGCCTGCTGGGCTCGCGTGACTTCATGGAAACGCCGTTCAGCATCAGCAGTTACACCCGCGACCTTGTGAAAAACCAACAGGCACGCACCCTGGGCGAATTGGTTGCCAACGACCCCTCGGTTCGTACTACCAATCCTGCGGGCGGACGTTTCGAGCAGTTCACCATTCGTGGCTTGAGCCTGTACAACAGCGATGTGTCCTACAACGGCTTATACGGCTTGTTGCCAACCTACTCGATCGACATGGAGATGGCCGAACGGGTCGACATCATCAAGGGCCCTAGCCAACTGATCAATGGTATTGCGCCCCGTGGCAGCGTTGGCGGTGGCATCAATGTGCAACCCAAACGCGCCGGCGATACGCCGATCACCGAGTTCACCGGCAGCTACGCCTCGGCCGGCCAAGTGGGTGGGGCGCTTGACGTGGGGCGACGGTTTGGCGACCAGCAGCAAGTGGGCATGCGTCTGAACGCGGTGAAACAATCAGGCGATACCGAGTGGGATCATCAGCACGTGGACCGTGAAATGGCCGTGCTGGGCCTGGATTTTCGCGGCGATCGACTGAGGCTTTCCGGGGACATCGGTCATACCGAACGCGACACCGATGCCCCGCAGGAACGTGTATTGGTCGGGCCGCGCGCTCAGGTCCCGCGCGCCGGCGATATACACCGCAACTACGCCCAGGCGTGGAGCAAGGCGCGCACCAACGACACCTTCGGTGCAGTGCATGCCGAGTATGACGTCAGTGAGTCCGTGCTGGCTTATGGCGCGGCCGGTGCCCGCGAAAGCCGCCACGACTTTCTTCGGCATAACGTGTCGGTGACCAACGATGCCGGGGATTTCACCATTCAGCCCCGCGACTTCAGCCGTGATGAATCGGTACGCACCGCGTTGGCGGGGCTGCGAACCTGGCTGCACACAGGGTCGGTGAGCCACGAAGTCAACCTGGCGGCCACCTACTACTACATGGACTTCACCAACGGCGGTGCCCGTTATGCGGCTTCGCCTGGCAATCTGTACCATCCGGTCGCTGTGCCCGCGCCGGGTAGTGCGACGCGACTCGATTCGAAAGATTACACCGAGAACCGTTTCTCGGGCCTTGCGTTGTCCGACACCCTCGGGTTCTTCGATGACCGGGTGCTGCTGACCCTTGGGCTGCGCTGGCAGCGTGTACAGGTGGACGACTGGAGCGATGGCGTCAAAGGCGATACGGCGTATGACGAGAGCAAGACGTCACCTTCTGGTGGCCTGGTGTACAAAGTCACGGACGCGCTGTCATTGTACGCCAACTACATGGAGGGCTTGAGCCAAGGCAAGATCGCACCTTCCACTTCGATCAACGAGGACCAGATATTTCCGCCTTTCACCAGCCGTCAGGTGGAAGTGGGGGCCAAATATGACCTGGGCAGCGTGGCGTTCACGGCCAGCGCCTTTCGGATCCGCCAGCCTGCCTATGAAACCAACCCCGGCTCCAGGCTGTTCGGCCCCAACGGCAAGCGCAACAACCGGGGCGTGGAGCTGACCGTGTTCGGTGAGCCCAGCGAAGGGGTACGGGTGCTGGGCGGCGTGATGTACATCGACAGCGAGTTGACCGATACCGTCGGGGGTGCCTACGACGGCAACCGTGCACCGGCAACGCCGCAGTACAACGTCAACCTGGGCGCCGAATGGGATGTGCCGGGCGTGCAGGGCCTGACGCTGACCGCACGTGGTATGCATTCGAGCTCCCAGTACCTGGACCAGAACAACAGCAAGAAGATCGACGGCTGGGAGCGCTACGACCTGGGCGCGCGGTACGCGTTCAAAGTCGATACCACCCAGGTAACACTGCGCGCCAACGTTGAAAACGTGCTGAACGATCGTTACTGGAGCTCAGCAGGTGCCCCGGATGACGCCGAGCCCGGGCTGACCCTGTCGACGCCGCGCACCTACCTGTTGTCTGCCACGCTTGGCTTCTGATCGGCCAGGGATGCACCCGGGGCGTCTGCCTCCGGGTGTTGGCCAATGCCGGTAGTCAGAGGCTTTGACTACTGTGGCGAACCAAACAGCGCCGTCCAGTAGATGCCCGCATCGCTCTTGGGGTCTACCGCATACGCTGCGCCGAGCTCACGCATGTCGGGGCTCATCAACGTGGCGCAGTGGCCCGGGCTGTCCAGCCAGCCTTGGACTACCTTGTGCGGAGTGTCGCGCCCGGCAGCGATGTTTTCGCCAATCTGCTGGTACAGATAGCCCGCCAGTTCGGCCCGGTCACCTGGGGTGCGGCCTTCCTTGTCGATGTGATCGAAAAAATTCTGGTTGGCCATGGCGCGTGTGTGGGTGGCCGCTACCCCGGCCAGTACCGTGTTCCAGCCTAGCGCTGGCGCGGCGGCATAAGGTTGCCCGCCGCACTGGCGGGGCTGCTGGCGGGCGGCGTTGATCTCCTGAAGCATCTTTTGACCCTCGGCCTGCCAGTCGCCCAAGCGGCCAGAAAGCAGCGGGCGGGCCAGCACGATGCGCCAATCCCGACCTTCCTGGCTGACGCCGATGTCGACGAACTGAGGGTCCAGCACCACCTGGCAGAAGCTTTCTTCAATGGCATGCATGGCGGCGCGTGCATCGCGAGGCCCAGACAGGCTGATCGCCTGCACGTTCACCATCGGGTAACCGGCGCGGCTCATGGCCTGCTGAAGATCTCGGGTGCCTTCGGGCGACAGCGCCAGGCGGGTGTCGCTGTTGAGCGGCGGCAACTCCAGCGAGCCTTGCTCGCCACAGGGCTGCGCCTGGCTGCGGTAGAGGTTGATCGACGCTATCAGCTGTGCTTCTTCGCCCGTGACAGCCAGCGCCTGGGACGACACGATCAGCCCAAGCGTGAAGGCAGCGACAGATGACAGGACGCGCATATGGTTCTCCCTGAGGCTGGCAGCGGCGAGTAGGCGCTGCCTATCCTACACAAGCCCGATGGTTTTGGCCCGAGCTGTGCAACGCATTGAAAACGCCTGCAATCATTGTCGGTCGTAAGGGAGGGTAGACCCCAGCTTGTGCAAAAAGTGCGGCGATGCCATCGCTATCAGGTGTCATCGAACGACCAAGCCCGGGAGCTGGATGGCCCGGCACGGCATGACGATCGCCTCACCGAACTCAGCGCCCTTCAGTCCAGTAGCAGTGACAGGACCAAGGGCAGGGTTGCTGCCGCCATTACGGTCTGCACCGCAATGATGGTCGCCATGAGTGGCGCATTGCCGCCCATTTGCCTGGCCATGACGTACGAAGATGAAGCGGTCGGTAGCGACTGAAAGATGACCGCCACCACAGCGGCCTGCCCAGTAAGGCCGAGTAGACGGCACAGCCACCATGTTGCCGCCGGCATGACCAGAAACTTGAACACCGAAGCCGCTACCAACGGCCGTGTCTGGCGGCCTGGATGCGCTGCGCCCAAGGCAGCACCGACGCACAGCAACCCCAGCGGCAACGCAGCATGGCCCAGCGCGCTCAGTGTAGGCTCGATGCCCGGGGGCAGGCCCAGCCCTGAGACCCTCAGCAGCATACCCCCTGCACAACCCAGGATCAGCGGGTTGGCGAGGATCGCCCGCAGTACCGTCAAGGGCGAGCTGTGCCGGGCGCTGAAGCGCGCGAAGACCAGCACGCAGAGCAGGTTGACCAGCGGCACGATGGCCGCATTGGCCACCGCTGCCAGGGCAATGCCGGCGCTGCCGTAAATGCCTGCGGCCAGGGTGGCGCCAATGTAGTTGTTGAACCGGATGCCGCCTTGAAACAGCGACGTGAAATCGGCGCCGTCGTGCTGGCACACGCCTTGGTAGAGCACCAGCAACGCGGCGCCTGCCAGGGTCGAGAGCATCAGCACTGCGACCATGCTCATCACAGGTACCCCGTCCAGGTTGGCAGTGGCAAGACCGTGCAGGAACAACGAGGGCAGCAGGACGTAGTAACTCAGGCGTTCGGCGCCAGGCCAGAAGCTGTCCGAAAGGAACCCACGTACCCGCAGCAGCGTGCCCAGGGCGATCAGCAGGATGATCGGTAGCAGGGTGGTCAACAGCACATGCAGCATGGGGGCGGATCCGTGGCCGGGTACGCTGCACAGACTACCGGGCGGGCACTGGCTTTTCCATGCCCGTCCCGGTGTCGTGCAAACGGCAAGCTTCAGGCGCTTTCAACGCCGCCCGCGCCCATATGCCTGGCTTATCCGGTCGATGACCATGGCCAGCGCCACGATGGCCAGGCCTGCCTCGACACCTTGGCCGACGTTCAAGGTCTGGATGCCGGCCAGCACATCTTCGCCCAGCCCCCGCGCCCCGATCATCGAAGCGACCACGACCATCGACAGGGCCATCATGACCGATTGATTGAGCCCGGCCATGATGCTGGGCAGCGCCAGGGGCAGGGCAACGCGCCATAACCGCTGGGCGCGGGTAGCGCCAAGGCCCTGGGCGGCCTTGAGCAAGGACGGGTCTATCTGGCTCAACCCCAGTTCCGTGAGCCGCACCAAGGGCGGCAGGGCATAGATCAAGGTGGCGAACACCGCAGGCACCTTGCCCAGGCCGAACAGCATCAGCACAGGGATCAGGTAGACGAAGGCGGGTAGGGTCTGCATCACGTCGAGCACCGGCATGACCAGGCGCCTTGCCAGCGGGCGGGCCGCCAATACGACTCCCAGCGGGATCCCCACCAGCACGCACAACCCGGTACTGACCAGCACCAACGCCAAGGTCTGCAACAGCTTGTCCCACAAGACCAACATGCCGATGACCGCAAGCAGCAGCACCAGAACACCGCTGCGCACAATGCTGCGGCTGGCATGCCAGGCGAGTGCGCCGACTACCAGCAGCAGTAGCCACCACGGCATCATCCGCAAGAGATTTTCAAGGCCCACGAGCAGTTGCAGCAACTGCTCGGAGACACTGCGCAAATGGTCGCCGTAATGCACTACCAGCCAGTCGACCATGCGGTTGACCTGGTCCGCAAACGTGAACTGCAATGCCTCGGGAAAGCCATCGCTCACAGCGTGCCCTCGACTTTGCCCACCACCTGCTCTGGCAGCCAGGCTTTCCACACGTCAGGGTTTTCGCGCATGAAGGCCAATGCCGCGTCTCGGGGCGGTGTACGTTTTTCACTCATTTGCGCCAATGCTTTGTTGAGTTTGTCGATGGGCAAGTCCACCCGCTCGAACAGTTGCACCAGGTCCGGGTATTGGTCGCGCAAGGCCTTAGAAACGCCAATCGACAGCTTTGCAGGCAGCGAACTGCTGCCTTTGGGCGCAGGGTTGGCGGGGTCGGTCAAAGTCGCCCAGGCCTGGGCATCGAAGGCCGGCTCCTGCAGCCGCACGAGCCGATAGCGGCCCATGAGCGGGGTGGGGTTCCAGTAATAGAAAAGCACAGGCTGACCACGACGAATGGCCGAGCCGATCTCTGCATCCATCGCAGCCCCCGAGCCAGTGCGCATGTTGGTGTACAGCCCATCGAGCCCGTAAGCCTTGAGCTTTTGGCTGTTCACCGTTTCGGAGGTCCAGCCACTGGGGCTGTTCAGAAAGCGGCCTTTGTCTGGCGATTCAGGGTCTCGGAACACCTGCGGGTAGCGTTTGAGGTCCTCGACAGTGCGCAGGTCGGGCGCCACGGCCTTGAGGTTGCGCGTGGGGTCGCCTTCGATGACATACGCGGGCACCCACCAGCCTTCCTCAGCGTGCTTGACCGTATCGCCCAGGGCGAACACCTGGCCTGCCTGTTCGGCCTTGACCCAGGCAGGGCTGCGACCAGCCCATTCTTCGGCGATGACTTGCAGATCGTTGCGCGCCAGGGCCACCTCCAGGCTGACCGTACTCCCAGGCAGTGTCTCGGTGGTGTAGCCGTAGCCACGCTCGACGATCACGCGCAACAGCTCGGTGGTGAAGGCACCGCTTTCCCAGGTGATGGCACCAAAGCGGATAGGCGCCTGCTGATCGGCAGCCGCAGCGCTGTCGGTGCCGGCCAGGCCCAAGGCGAACAGCGCCCCGAGCAGCAGCGATGAACCTTTTTTCATGCCTACCTCGTCGTCTACGGCCCTAGTGGGAATGGGGCAAGTGTAGACGACGCGGGGTAGGCGCCAAGGCTAGACGCGGAACTGGTCCATCAGCGCCTGCTGCTGGTTGGCCAGGGCATTGAGCGACTGACTGACTCGTGCCGATTCGTTGGCTTGGCCGGACAGCGACTCGGTCACATCGCGAATGGTCGCGACGTTGCTGTTGATTTCTTCGGCCACCGCGCTCTGCTCTTCGGCTGCCGATGCGATCTGCAGGTTCATGTCGGTGATGACGGTCACCGCTTGGCCGATCCGCTGCAGTGCGATCACAGCCTGGCTGACTTGCTGCACGCCGCTCTGGGCCTGACGGTGGCTGTTGTCCATGGCGCCTACCACTTCGCGAGTGCCATCTTGCAGTGCTTCGATGACCTGGCGGGTTTCTTCCACCGACTCTTGCGTGCGTTGGGCGAGGTTGCGAACCTCGTCGGCGACCACGGCGAAGCCGCGCCCGGCCTCGCCGGCCCTGGCTGCTTCGATGGCTGCGTTGAGGGCCAGCAGGTTGGTTTGCTCGGCGATCGAACGAATGACCTCCAGTACCGAGCCGATTTTCTCGCTGTTCTGCGACAGGCCCTGCACTTCGGTCATGGCCGTGCTCATGTCGGCGGCCAGCGAATCGATGCTGTGGGTGGTGTGGTCGATCACGGCCAACCCTTCGCGTGTGGCCTGATCAGCGTCACGAGCAGCCTGTGCGGCTTGCGCGGCGCTGCGCGCGACATCCTGCGCGGTAGCGCTCATCTCGTGCGAGGCAGTGGCTACCTGGTCCACTTGTCGATACTGCTGCTCCATCCCGGCGCTGGTCTGGGTCGCGATAGCCGAAGACTGGTCGGCAGTGGAGCGGGCAGCCTGCACGGACTGCTTGACCTCGGCAATGGTGGGTTGCAGTTTGTCCAGGAAGCGGTTGAACCAGCCAGCCAACTCACCCAGTTCGTCCTGCTTTTCATAGGCCAGGCGGCGGGTCAGGTCGCCTTCGCCACTGGCAATGTCCTTGAGCATGGCCGCCACGCCCAGGATCGGCCGCGTAACGCCGCGCGCCATCAGCCATACCATCAGCAGGCCAAAGAGGGCAGCGGCCAGCCCAAGGCCCAGCTCGAGCAGGGTGCCGCTGGTGTTGAGCGCGTCCAGTTCCTGCTTGAGCGTCTCGGCAGGGCCGGTCAGTGCCTTTTCGGGCACGTCCAGCAGTACGCCCCAGGGCTTGGCGTCCGGGATCGGACGGAAGGCTGCAAGCACTTTCAGGCGCTGGCGGTCGTTGACGATGGTCATCTTGCCGTCGGCCATCTTGGCCACCAGCTCTGCACCTTTGGTGGTGTCGATCTGGTCGAAGCGCTGCGACAGCTTGCTGGCATCGGCGCTGTAGCCCGCCAGCAAGCCCACCGGGCTGAGGATGCCCACGGTGGTACGGCCCTCGTAAAGGCTGTGGCTAGCCTGCTCGCTGAGCGCCTGCAAGCTGTTGAGGTTGATGTCCACCGACAAGGTGGCAATCGCCTTGCCGTCCACGACCAACGGGAAGACGATGCTGGTCATCAGCACCTGCTGGCCATCGATGACGTAGAAGTAGGGTTCGACCACACACACCTTGCCTGAGGTTCGCGGGCATACCCACCAGGTGTTGGCAGGCTGGCCGCTAGGCCCGATGGAAGTGTCGGCCATATCGTGCTCAGGCAGGACCATCGAGGTCAGTTGGCCTACGTGCGGCTGTGACCAGTACAGGGCAAAGCGCCCGGTTTCGTTGCTGCCGAGTTCGGGCTTGCCGGCGAACAGGCTGTCCTTGCTGTCCAGCGCGTTGGGCTCGAACACCAGCGACAAACCCAGTAGATCCGGGTTGGCCTGGAGGGCGGCACGAACCTGGCGGGTCATATCTTCGCGCAGGTCGAATGCATCGAGAAAGCGCTTTTCGGCTTGTTCGCGCAGGAACAGTACCTGCCTGGCGAAGCCTGCACCGTACTGGTAGGCATCCATGAATTGACGGCGGATGTTCAGCGCCTGCACCTCGCCCTGGGACTCGATGCGGGACTGGGCCGACTCAGTCAGCATCTGCATGCTGCTGGCCTTGACCAGGTCCGAGCTGTGGTCCATCCGGTACAGCGACAAGCCGATGAGCAGGGTGACGATGCCGGCCAGGCAAAGGCCGGCCAGCAATGTGATCTTCCATTGAATGGAAAGTTGTCGCAGAGGCATGGGGCGGATCCCTTTTTATGAAGAGTAAGGGTTATGGCACGGGCGGGGCGGTTTCTGCCCCAGGTGGGTATCGGCCCCCGTCGCGTTTTCTTTATTCAAACATTCAATTTAATGCGCACGGCAGCGGGCAATCCGCCGCCAACTGGCAGTTTTGACATCTGCCGTGCACTGCGTCAGAGTGCGCGCTTTTTTGTTCCCAGTGAGGTAAGCCCCCCATGAATGCAGTGATCGCCGCGGTTGGCATCATGCTGATACTGAGCCTGTCCCGCGTACACGTGGTCATCGCCCTGATCGTCGGCGCCCTGGTGGGCGGACTGGTGGGCGGGCTGGGCGTGCAGGGCACGCTGCAGGCCTTCAATGGTGGGCTGGGCGGCGGTGCCACCGTGGCGCTGTCCTATGCCTTGCTGGGGGCGTTCGCCGTGGCCATTGCCAAGTCCGGGCTGGCACATGCGTTGGCGGATCGGGCATTGTCCATGATCGACCGACAGGGTCACGACCATGGCGGCAGGCTCAAATGGTTGATGATCGGCTTGATGCTGGTGGTTGCGATCTGCTCACAGAACATCCTGCCTATCCATATCGCCTTCATTCCGCTGCTGGTGCCGCCGCTGCTTTATGTGCTGACCCGCCTGCGCATCGATCGCCGCCTGATCGCCTGCGTCATCACGTTCGGTCTGATCACCCCTTACATCTTCCTGCCAGTGGGGTTCGGCAACATCTTCCTCAACCAGATCCTGCTGGCCAATGTGGCGCGTGCGGGGGTCGACGTATCGGCCGTCAACGTCACCCATGCCATGGCCATTCCGGCCGCCGGAATGCTGGTGGGGCTGTTGGTGGCCGTTTTCGTCAGCTACCGGGGGAAACGCGACTACGACCTCTCGCGTATCGAGCAGGTCGAGCAGGTGAGCGTGCGCTACAACCCGATGACCCTGCTCGTGGCAGGCCTTGCAATCGTTGCCGCGTTCATCGTCCAGTTGCTGGTGGATTCGATGATCATCGGTGCGATGGTCGGCTTCCTGATCTTCTCGCTCTCAGGCATCGTGAAGTGGCGCGAAACCGATGATCTGTTCACTGAAGGCATGAAGATGATGGCCATGATCGGCTTCATCATGATCACTGCCTCGGGCTTCGCCGACGTCATGAAGGCCACTGGCGATGTGCAAAGCCTCGTCGAAACGTCGGCGCAATGGATCAACCACAGCAAAGGCGTGGGGGCCTTGCTGATGCTGTTGGTGGGGTTGCTGGTCACCATGGGCATCGGTTCGTCGTTTTCCACCGTACCGATTCTGGCAGCGATCTTCGTACCGCTGTGCGTACAGCTGGGCTTCGATCCGCTGGCTACCGTGTGCATCGTGGGCACGGCCGGGGCATTGGGGGACGCGGGATCGCCGGCATCGGACTCCACGCTCGGGCCAACCTCCGGGCTCAATGTGGACGGGCAGCACCATCACATCTGGGATACCGTGGTCCCTACTTTCATTCACTACAACCTGCCGTTGCTGACGTTTGGCTGGCTGGCGGCCATGACGCTGTAGCCGTGGTGGCTTCAGCGCTTGCCGGGAGGCGGTGAAATACGGTTGAGCACCGTGCTGCCCTCATTGCTGCGGGTGAGGTAGACCGGCAGCACTTTCGGCAGGTTGTTGACCAGCTGATCGACCTCACGCGTGTTGTAGATCCCGCTGATGCGAATCTGACCTGTGCCGGTGTCGGCAAGCCGCAGCGGCTTGTCGAGGTAGCGATTGATGGCCGGTAACGCCTGCTCGAGGGTCAAGTTGTCGAGGACCAGCTTGCCACTGCGCCAGGCCAATGCGTCAGCGAAGTGGCTGCTCTCCAGCAGTTGAGGCTCGAAATCGCCTTTGCGGTAGGTTGCCTGCATACCAGGGCCGAGTCGGTAGCCGGCGTTGCCTTCGCTGGACACCAGCACCGACCCCTCGACCAGGGTCACCTTGACCTTGTCCTGATACTTCCAGACGTTGAAGCGGGTGCCTGTCACGCGCGTCTGGCCATTGCCTGCGCGCACCACGAAGGGGTGATCGCTGTCGTGATGCACCGTGAAGAACGCCTCGCCATGCTTGAGCATGACACGGCGCTGGTGTTTGAAATTGAGGTAGGTCAGGTCGGTGTTCAAGTTGAGCTGCACCGTGCTGCCGTCACTCAATTGCACGGTCTGCATGTGATCCGTGGTCTGGAAGTGCTGGTACCGGTTAGGTAGCCAGCCTTGTTCCCAGCCGATCCACCCCGCCAGCGGCAGCACGGCCAACGCGATCACGGCAGCGTAGGCTTGGGCGCGCCACTTGCGAGGGGAGCGCCTGATCGGGGCAGGGCGCTCGATGGCGTGGGCAGGGCGCGGCAGAAGGTCGGCCGTGTGCCAGATGTCCAGCATGGCCTGGTACTCTTGGGCATGGCGCGGATCGGCTGCCAACCAGTGCGCGAAAGCCTCGCGTTCCGCATCCGTGCAATCGCCTTCATGCAGGCGCATGCACCAGTGCGCAGCTGCATCGGACATGCTGTCATCAGTGCGGGTAGAGGGACGATCTTGGTTCATTGCGGCTCCGGGTTTTGCGCATTCTAGCGTTCCGCTGGTGTATCGAGAACCAAGTAAAGGCGCCAACACCCTTAATTTCCCAGCCTATAGACGCAAAAGCGAATAGATTTTAAGCGTTTGAGAATGCTTCGCGGCTCAATGCTGCGAATGATCACCTCGTACATAGCAGGCTAATTAACGCTTTGACATTCACTGCCTAGGCAGTAATATTTACACACACTTATACAGGCCTCACGTGATGTCCCATTTCTCGCCGGAAAATTTCGAGACCTGCGCCATCGGTATGCTGTTGGGCCGTGCGGCCATTCTGAAGGATCGGATCCTTGATTGGCACCTGGAGCCTGAAGGTGTCACCGCTGCGCAGTTCAAGGTGCTGATCATCGTCACGCAGTACCAGGTCGATACGCCTGCTGAGGTCTGTCGGTACCTCGGCCTGGACAGCGGATCGATGACGCGCATGCTCGACCGCCTCGAGCAGAAGGACTTGCTGGTACGCACGCGCTGCCCCACGGACCGTCGTCTGGTGCGTCTGGCGCTGACGCACGATGGACAACGGCTGGCCGACCGCTTGCCCGAGATTGGTGCCGCCGCCATGAACGAGTTGTGCGGTGCTCTGGCTGCCGATGAGCTCAAAGACCTGGAACGTCTTCTGGCCAAGGTGCTGCTTGGCGCTGGCGATCCTTTGACGCTCCGTCGCTTAGCTGATCGTTGAACCCCGTTTCCCTTTTTCCTAGGTACTGTCATGGACACATCCTCAGACACCCCCGAACCTACCGAGGCGCCCACCTCGTCACGCAAGCGCAAGCTTTGGCTGATTGGCCTGCTGGTGCTGCTGATCATCGGGGGGCTCGGCACATGGGCCTGGTACAGCCTGGTTGGGCGTTGGTACGAGAGCACCGATGACGCCTACGTCAACGGCAACGTGGTCGAGATCACCCCCCTGGTTACCGGGACGGTGACCAGCATCGGTGCGGACGACGGCGACCTGGTGCATGCAGGCCAGGTGTTGTTGCAGTTCGACCCGGCCGATAGCCAAGTGGCCTTGCAATCGGCTCAGGCCAACCTGGCCCGTACCGTGAGGCAGGTACGCGGGCTCTACAGCAACGTCGACTCGCTCAAGGCCCAGTTGCAGACGCGTCAGGCCGAGCTGCGCAAGGCCCAGCAAGACTTCAACCGGCGCAAGGTGCTGGCCGAAAGCGGTGCCATCGCTGGCGAAGAGCTTGCCCATGCCCGTGATGACTTGAGCGTCGCGCAAGCTGCCGTCAACAGTGCCCGTCAGCAACTGAGCACCAGCACGGCCCTGGTCGACGACACGGTCGTGGCATCGCACCCCGAGGTCATGGCGGCGGCGGCGGACCTGCGTCAAGCCTACCTGGCCCATGCGCGTACCACCTTGGTGGCGCCAGTGACCGGCTATGTCGCCAAACGCAGCGTTCAGCTGGGGCAGCGCCTGCAACCTGGCACTGCAACCATGGCGGTGATTCCGCTGGATCAGGTATGGATCGATGCCAACTTCAAGGAAACCCAGCTGCGCCAGATGCGCATCGGCCAGCCGGTCGAGATCACTGCCGACCTGTATGGCAGCGATGTCTCCTACAGCGGTACGGTGGACAGCCTGGGTGCCGGGACCGGCAGCGCCTTCGCCTTGCTCCCTGCGCAAAACGCCACCGGCAACTGGATCAAGATCGTGCAACGGGTGCCTGTGCGTATTCACCTCAACCCCGAGCAGTTGAAAGCGCATCCCTTGCGTATCGGCCTGTCGACCGTCGTCGATGTCGACTTGCACGACCAGAGTGGCCCGGCCCTGGCCCAGCAACCGCCGCAACAGGCCAGCTACACCACCGACGTCTACGATCGCCAGTTGGTCGAAGCAGACAAGTTGATCGAGCAGCTGATCCGTGACAACAGCGCGCCCGGCAAGACGGCGCAGCGATGAGCAACAACGCCGCTGCCCAGTTCACGCCACCGAGCTTGCTGCTGACCACCATCGGCCTGTCGCTTGCCACGTTCATGCAGGTGCTCGACACCACCATTGCCAACGTGGCGCTGCCCACCATCTCGGGCAACCTTGGGGTCAGTTACGAACAAGGGACGTGGGTGATCACGTCTTTTGCCGTAAGCAATGCCATCGCCTTGCCGCTGACGGGTTGGTTGAGCCGGCGCTTTGGCGAGGTGAAGTTGTTCCTGTGGGCGACGCTGTTGTTCGTGCTGGCATCGTTCCTGTGTGGTATCGCCCAGTCGATGCCAGAACTCGTAGGCTTTCGGGTGTTGCAGGGGGTGGTGGCCGGGCCGTTATACCCCATGACCCAAACCCTGCTGATTGCGGTGTACCCGCCTGCCAAGCGGGGGATGGCGCTGGCGCTGCTGGCAATGGTAACGGTGGTGGCGCCTATCGCCGGGCCTATCCTGGGCGGATGGATCACGGACAGCTACAGCTGGCCGTGGATCTTCTTCATCAACGTGCCCATCGGCTTGTTCGCTGCTGCGGTGGTGCGCCAGCAGATGCGTGATCGGCCGGTGGTCACCAGCCGGCAGCCGATGGACTATATCGGGCTGCTGACGTTGATTGTCGGGGTAGGGGCCTTGCAGGTGGTGCTGGACAAAGGCAATGACCTGGACTGGTTCGAGTCCTCGTTCATCATCATTGGCACGCTCATCTCGGTCGTGTTCTTGGCCATATTCGTCATCTGGGAGCTCACCGACCGGCACCCGGTGGTGAATCTGCGGTTGTTCGCCCATCGCAACTTCCGGGTGGGCACCATCGTGCTGGTCGGTGGCTATGCGGGGTTCTTCGGCATCAACCTGATTCTGCCTCAGTGGCTGCAGACGCAGATGGGGTATACCGCCACCTGGGCGGGCTTGGCAGTTGCGCCCATCGGCATATTGCCGGTGATCATGTCGCCGTTCGTGGGCAAGTACGCGCACCGCTTCGATCTGCGGATTCTGGCGGGGCTTGCGTTTCTGGCCATCGGCACCAGCTGCTACATGCGGGCGGGGTTCACCAGCCAGGTGGATTTCCAGCATGTGGCGCTGGTTCAGTTGTTCATGGGGATAGGGGTTGCGCTGTTCTTCATGCCGACGTTGAGTATCCTGTTGTCCGACCTGCCGCCCCAGCAGATAGCCGACGGCTCAGGTCTGGCGACGTTTCTGCGAACGCTGGGCGGGAGTTTTGCGGCGTCATTGACGACCTGGATCTGGATTCGGCGAGCTGACCAGCACCACGCCTACTTGAGCGAGCACATCAGCCAGTACGAGCCGGCGACACGGCATACGTTGGAGCAGATGGGCGGGGCGAACCTGCACAATTATGCGCAGTTGGAGCAGGTACTCAATGGGCAGGCTTACATGATGTCCACGGTGGATTACTTCACGTTGATGACATGGATATTCGCAGGCTTGATTTTGCTGGTCTGGTTTGCGAAGCCGCCGTTCACGGCCAAAGCTGGGCCGGGCGGCGGGCATTGACGTTGGTGAGGGGTAGTCACTTTACCTGTCTGGTCGTGCGCCGCTGACGGCCGCGCGCTTCTAGCTCCATCGCATAACCCGGGGGGGGCCGCTGCGCGGCCCCATAGCCTTGCGTGAATTACTTGACCAAGGCCGCAAGGGGGCAATGCAGCACCAGCTTTGCGCCACCCCACCGACTTTCGCCAATCTCCAGACCGAACCCATGCAGGTCCACAATCGCCGCCACGATCGACAAGCCCAAGCCAAAGCCCGCATGACGGTGCCCCTCGTCACTGCGATAGAAGCGCTTGAGCACGGCAGTACGCTCCTGTTCGGCAATACCCGGGCCAGTGTCCTCCACGGCCAGGTGGACCCCGGTATCGTCTTGCGCAGCCGTGATCTGCACCTGCCCACCTTCAGGGGTGAACTTGATGGCATTACCTACCAGGTTGGCCAGCGCCTCGAACAACAGTTCGCGGTCGCCATGCAGGGCAGGGAGCTGCGCTGGCTGCTGCAAGGTCAACTGGATGCCGCCATCTTCGGCAAGGGGTAGGTAGAAGTCGTGCAACTCCACCAGCAGATCGTGCGGGTCCAACTGCGTGAACCCTGCGCGGCGCTGGCGATCTTCCAGTTCGCTGATACGCAGCAGGCCGCGAAAGCGCGCCATCAGCGTATCGGTTTCGCCGATGGCCTGATCGAGTGCCTCGGCCTGGGCGGAATCGGCTTCGCTTTGCTGACGAATGCGATACAACTGGGCACGCAGCCGTGTGAGCGGCGTGCGTAGGTCGTGAGCGATGTTATCGCAGACACCCTTGACTTCGTGCATCAGGCGTTCGATGCGATCAAGCATGGCGTTGACGATGGCTGCCAGCATGTCCAGCTCATCGCGGCGTGCGGAGAGCGGCAAGCGGTGGGTCAGGTCGCCGGCGACGATCAGCTCGGCCTGGGCCTGCACGGCGCGAATCCGTTTGAGCGGCCTGCGGCGAAGCAGATACCAACCTGCAAACCCGGGGATCAGTGTCAGCGAAATGCCCCAGAGCAGGGCGTCCAGGATGATACGCGTCACCACGAACAACGAGCCGTTGTCACGGAACAGCACCAACCAGCGGCCATCCTGCACGTTGATCGCCACAGCGTCGCAGCTGTGACGCGGCATGTTCGGGTCATCGGCGTTCAGGCAATGCTTGAGCTCGTGGATCTTGCCGTCCAGCGCCAGTTCCGGGGGCAGGGCGCGCACGCTGCCGCTGAGGGGTTTGAGTTGGGCGTCGAACAAGCCATAGGCATCGAAGCTGCGCTCCTCGAACGCCTGGCTGGCGATCAGGGCGTCGTCCAGTTGCTTGCCGCTCATGTGTGCGAACAGATGCTGACGCTGCAGCATGGAGTGACGGGTGAGCTTGTTCAGGTAGCCGGAAACCTCGAAGTACAGTACCCCCATGAGGATGCTGCTCCATGCCACGAACAGGAAGCTGTAGAGCGCCAGCAACCGGCTCGTGGAAGAACTCCAGCCCTTAGACGGGTTCAGCAATGGCATAACCGGAGCCCCGTACCGTACGGATCAGCGGCGATTGGCCCGGCAGGTCGATCTTCTTGCGCAAGCGGCCGATATGGACGTCGATGAGATTGGTCCCCGGGTCGAAGTGATAACCCCACACTTCCTCGAAAATCATCATCCGGGTAATGACCTGGCCGCTGTGGCGCATCAAGTATTCCAACAGTTTGTACTCGGTGGGCAACAGGTTGAGCGTGTGCTCGCCGCGCCGGGCTTCATGGGTGATCAGGTCAAGCTCCAGGTCGGCAACCTGCAGGCGGGTCTGAGTCACGGGCACGCTGTTGCGGCGCAACAAGACTTCAACCCGTGCCGCCATCTCGTCCGAAGCGAACGGCTTGGTCAGGTAGTCGTCGCCGCCTGCGCGTAGGCCCCGCACCCGCTCGTCCACATCGGACAGCGCGCTGATCATCAGGATCGGCGTTGCGATCTTGAGGTTGCGCAGGGTGGTGACGATGGTCAGCCCATCCACTTCCGGTAGCATGCGGTCCAGGGTGATCAGGTCATAACCGCCGGCGATGGCCTTGGCCAGCCCCTCACGGCCGTTGTCGGCCCAGTCGACCTCCAGGCCATGGCTGTTGAGTTCAGCGACGATTTCCTGGCCGGTGACGGCGTCGTCTTCGATGGTGAGTACGCGAGGCATGCGGGTTCCCGGGCATCCAGATGAAAGCCTGATTGTGCCAAAGAACGGCCAACCGGCGATTTAAGAATAATTCATCTGGCGCCTGTTGCATCGCGTTGCTTGTTTATCGGCCTGCGCAGCACATGGGCAAGCAACTGCAACTCGGCTGTGAGAGGATAGGGCGCATCACAGCCAGGACCCGAACAAAGCCTGATGAAGACACCCAAGAGAATCGAACCCCTGATCGAGGACGGCCTGGTCGACGAGGTACTGCGGCCGTTGATGAGTGGCAAGGAGGCCGCCGTGTACGTGGTGCGCTGTGGCAACCAGGTACGCTGCGCCAAAGTGTACAAGGAAGCCAACAAGCGCAGCTTCCGTCAGGCGGCGGAATACCAGGAAGGGCGCAAGGTACGCAACAGTCGTCAGGCCCGAGCCATGGCCAAGGGCAGCAAGTATGGGCGCAAGGAAGCCGAGGATGCCTGGCAGAACGCCGAGGTGGCTGCACTGTTCCGTCTGGCCGGGGCGGGCGTGAGGGTGCCAAAGCCCTACGATTTCCAGGACGGCGTGCTGCTCATGGAACTGGTGACCGATGCCGATGGCAATGCTGCGCCCAGGCTCAACGATGTTCACCTCGAAGCGGACCAGGCCCGGGAATACCATGGCTTCGTGATCAGCCAGATCGTGCTGATGCTTTGCTCGGGGCTCGTTCACGGCGACCTGTCGGAGTTCAACGTGCTGTTGGGCCCTGACGGGCCGGTGATCATCGACTTGCCGCAGGCCGTGGATGCGGCAGCCAACAACCATGCATTCAGCATGCTGCAGCGCGACGTGTCGAACATGGCGCACTACTTTGGGCGGTTTGCGCCCGAACTGAAGGCCACCCGTTACGCCCAGGAAATGTGGGCCCTTTACGAAGCCGGCGAATTGCGCGCGGACAGCCCGCTCACCGGGCTGTTCGCAGAAGACGAGCAGGCCGCCGACGTGGCCGGTATCATGCGCGAGATCGATGCCGCCAGGCTGGACGATGCCCGCCGCCGCGAAGCCCGAGCCGAAGCCGAGCAAACGCAGCCTCAGGCCGAGGAACCGACACCCCCCTGGTTGCGCTGAGGCGGTGCGCCCGCGTACTCCGCATGCCGACACGCCTGAGCGCTCTGCATCAGGCGTGTTGATGCTGTCCGGCCCACGCCGCCGTCATTGCCTTTGACGCAAGACAATATCTCGTCATTTGGCCTTTCCAGCGTCGCGACGCAGGCTTAAGGTATATGCCGTACCTATTTCTGGAGCAGTCATGTCCAACCGTTTCCCGTCCGTCCGTCCCCGTCGCCTGCGCAAGAGCGAGTCGCTGCGCAGTGTCTTCCAGGAAACCGAGTTCCGCCTCGAAGACCTGATCCTGCCGATCTTCGTGGAGGAAGGTATCGACGATTTCGTGCCCATCAAGAGCATGCCGGGCGTCAACCGCATTCCTGAAAAGCTGCTGGCCCAGGAGATCGAGCGCTACGCGCGTGCCGGCATCCGTTCGGTGATGACCTTCGGTGTCTCGCACCATCTGGACGCTGTGGGCAGCGATACCTGGAACGAAAACGGCCTGGTGGCACGCATGTCGCGTATCTGCAAGGACACCGTACCCGAAATGGTCGTGATGTCCGACACCTGCTTCTGTGAATACACCAGCCATGGTCACTGCGGCGTATTGCACGACCACGGTGTGGACAACGACGCCACCCTGGCCAACCTCGGCAAGCAGGCCGTGATCGCCGCTGCGGCCGGTGCGGACTTCATCGCGCCTTCTGCGGCCATGGACGGGCAGGTACAGGCGATCCGCACCGCCCTGGATGGTGCTGGTTTCCATGACACGGCAATCATGGCCTATTCCACCAAGTTCGCTTCTTCGTTGTATGGCCCCTTCCGCGAAGCGGGCGGTACCGCGCTCAAGGGTGACCGCAAGAGCTACCAGATGAACCCGATGAATCGCCGTGAGGCGGTGCGCGAGTCGCTGCTTGATGAGCAGGAAGGGGCTGACGTATTGATGGTCAAGCCGGCTGGCGCCTATCTGGACGTGATCGCCGACATTCGTGCCGCCTCGCGTCTGCCGTTGGCGGCTTACCAGGTCAGTGGCGAGTACGCCATGATCAAGTTCGGGGGCTTGGCGGGTGCCATTGACGAGGGCCGCGTCATGCGCGAAAGCATCGGTGCCATCAAGCGTGCAGGCGCTGACTTGATTCTGACCTACTTCGCCATGGATCTGGCGCAGGACGGTATCTGACGATCTGCCCTTCGGGGCCGCTCAGCGGCCCCAACTACTCAGGTGCAACGCGCGCCCTCGCGATCCCCTGATCATTCCTGCCATACACAAAAAAACGCTAAGCGCTGAATTATTTAGTGTCCCTTTGTATCTGATCCCTTAGAGCAGTCACCGTCAGGGATAAATAAATGAAATCTCGCAAGAAAAGGGTTCAGCCGATTGGCCTGAAGGACATCACCATCGTCGATGATGCCAAGATGCGCAAGGCCATCACGGCCGCTGCGCTGGGCAATGCGATGGAATGGTTCGACTTCGGCGTCTATGGCTTTGTCGCCTATGCCCTGGGCAAAGTGTTTTTCCCCAATGCCGACCCTAGCGTGCAGATGATTGCCGCCCTGGCTACCTTCTCGGTGCCGTTCCTCATCCGTCCGCTGGGCGGGCTGTTCTTCGGTGCGCTGGGCGACCGCTTTGGTCGACAGAAAATTCTCGCCGCCACCATCGTCATCATGTCCCTGAGTACGTTCGCCATCGGTCTCATACCGTCCTACGACAGTATCGGCATATGGGCACCGATCCTGCTGTTGCTGGCCAAGATGGCCCAAGGCTTCTCGGTAGGCGGTGAATACACCGGTGCGTCCATCTTCGTGGCCGAATATGCGCCCGACCGCAAGCGCGGCTTCCTGGGCAGTTGGCTCGATTTCGGGTCCATCGCCGGTTTCGTGCTTGGCGCTGGGGTGGTTGTGATGATCTCCACCGTGATGGGCGAAGAAAAATTCCTTGAGTGGGGCTGGCGCCTGCCATTCTTCCTGGCCCTGCCGCTTGGCATGATCGGGCTGTACCTGCGTCATGCGCTGGAGGAGACTCCGGCTTTCCAACAGCACGTCGACAAGCTGGAGCAGGGCGACCGCGAAGGCTTGGCCTCTGGGCCCAAGGTGTCCTTCAAGGAGGTGGCGACCAAGCACTGGCGCAGCCTTATCACCTGCATCGGCGTGGTAATCGCAACCAACGTGACGTACTACATGCTGCTCACGTACATGCCCAGCTACCTGTCCCACAACCTGCATTACAGTGAAGATCACGGCGTGCTGATCATCATCGCGATCATGGTGGGCATGCTGTTCGTACAGCCGGTCATCGGCTTCCTGAGCGACAAGTTCGGCCGTCGGCCCTTCATCATCCTGGGCAGCGCCGGCTTGTTCGCGGCGGCAATTCCCGCTTTCATGCTGATCAACAGCGGAGTGCTGGACTTCATCTTCGCGGGCCTGTTGCTGATCGCCGTGCTGCTGAACTTCTTCATCGGCGTGATGGCATCGACCCTGCCAGCGATGTTCCCGACCCACATCCGTTACAGCGCCTTGGCCAGCGCTTTCAACATCTCCGTGCTGATTGCAGGCCTCACGCCAACCCTGGCCGCCTGGCTGGTGGAAAGCACCGGCAACTTGTACATGCCTGCGTACTACCTGATGGTGATCGCGGTGATTGGTTTTGCCACCGGCGTGACGATGAAGGAGACCGCCAACAAGCCACTGCGCGGCGCTGCTCCGGCAGCGTCGGACATTGACGAGGCTCGCGAACTGCTCCAGGAACACCACGACAACATCGAGCAGAAGATCGAAGACATCGATACCCAGATCGCTGAACTGGAGGCCAAGCGCAAGCTGCTGGTGCAGCAGCACCCGCGTATCGATTGATCAGTGGGGCATATAGCCCCGCTGCCACGTGCGAGGAATCGACAGCGACACCAGGGTCAGCAAGCAGGTCAGGGCGCAACTGCCGACCAGAGCCTGCAGGCCCAGGTGTTTCTGCAACCATGCGCCAAGTGCTGCCCCAAGCAGCATCCCCGTCCACGGCACCAGTTGCACCCGCCAGCCGTGGCGGCGTGCCCCCAGCATCCAATGCCCCAGGCCGCGGCCAAAGCGCGACAGGGCTCCGGTGACGTAGGTCAGGCCAATCGGCATGCCATTGACCTGCTCGACCACCGCATTGATCATTCCCATGGCCAGGGTGGCAGCCAGCAGCGGCATTGCCCTGTCCGTTTCTGGCAGCATCGCCGCGAACGCCAGCAGCCCTGCCACCACCATCAACACCGGCCAGGCACGGCGTCGGCATTTGTGTGCCAGCACTACGCCCAGCGTATTGCCTGCCACGAAACCCAACAGTGCGCCGATCAGGCGTAGCACCATCAGGCCGTCGCCCTGGTTTATGGCCACGGCCAGTCGCGTGGTATTGCCGCTCATGAACGACACGAAATCGCCCAGCGCCAACAAACCGATGGCATCGGTCATCCCTGCCAGTATCGACAGACCGGCCACCAGCCCCAGGCCTACGCGGCCCCGTAGTCGGTATACCCGATGGCGCTTTGATGCGGGTGTAGCCGGGGCAGCAGGCAGCATGCACCCTCCTCAGGGCTTGAGTTGCTCGCGGGCAAGCGTGCTGCGGATTGTGCGCTCCACCACATCGACCAACACCATGGTGTGGTGATCGACTTCGATGTTGAGCAATTCGCCCACCTTGTAGCGGGCGAAGGTGGTCTGGCGCAGCGTCTCGGGGATCAAGTTGATGGTGACCACGTCGTCCTCGACGTCAGCCACGGTCAGGCTGCAGCCGTTGACGCCGATGAAGCCACGGGCGAATACGTACTTGGCCCACTCAGGCGGCATGCGAAACCTGATGAACGCGCCAGAAGCCGCAATGGAGAGCTCCACGATTTCTGCGGTGGTGGCGATGTGGCCGGCCATCAGATGGCCGCCGATTTCGGCGTTCATCTTTGCCGAACGCTCTATGTTGACGCCCTGGCCGGCCTGCAGATCACGCAGGTTGGTGCGCTGCAGCGTTGCGGTCATGGCGTCGAAGCGAACCCGGGTTCCTGCGATCTCGGTGACTGAAAGGCAAGTGCCCTCGACGCTCACGCTGGCGCCGATCTTGAGGTCGTCGAGCAGTTCTGGGG
>CAURYQ010000028.1:0-41613 GCA_963529135.1 uncultured Pseudomonas sp.
GCATGTACCCGAGATCCAGACGCACGCCCGTCTGTCGTCACGCCCGCTGTTCATGCCGGCCTATGGCGCCTATCGCCAGGGCATCGTGCTGAGCATTGCACTGCACCTGCGCCTGCTGCCCGGCCAGGTCAGCGCGCACCAGTTGCAGGCCTGTCTGGAGCAACACTATCAGGGGGCTCGCTACGTCAAGGTGATGCCTCTGCAAACCCAGGCTACAGCCGAGCGGCTCGACCCCCAGGCGCTCAATGGGACCGATGACCTGCGCCTGGCGCTGTATGCCAACCCCTCGCAGGGCCAGGTCCTGTTGACCGCGGTGTTCGACAACCTCGGCAAAGGGGCTGCCGGGGCTGCCGTGCAGAACCTCGACCTGATGATTGGCGCGGTGCGCGCTGAGGGTGGGAATGGCAAAACCGGGTAGACTGTAAAGCCCGCGCGGACTCGCCGCGGGCTGTATCCCACTCTGCCGGAGCCTGTTTCCCGATGTACATTCTGAGCCGCCTGTCCAGCGTGCCCCCTGAGTCTTTCCAGAACCAGATCCGTGAGCTGGTCATCCACGAGGTGGGTGAACTGAGCAGCGTTGCCATCATGCGTGACAACCCGCTGTATCCGTTGTACCAATACGGGGTGGGCATGGAAGTGCATCAGTACCTGCAAGCACTCGACGGTACGCGCGGGCTGCGCGTTGCGCTGACCCTGGCGCTGGAGGCCGATGCCCCGGACCAACTGCTGGGCTTTGCCCTGGCCCTGCCGGCCAGCAATGACGACCAGGCCTGTGCCCTGGCGTTTCTGGCGGTAGCGCCCAGCCACCGTCGCCAAGGGATCGCGCATGCGTTGCTGGGCGACCTGAAGGCTCGCTACCGCTACATCGAGATGAATGCCTTTGCCCACCAAGTGCCCTGGTTCGAAGCCATGGGCATGCAGGCTGTGTCAGCCAACGGCCCGCAAGTGCTGATGAGCAGCACCGGGCAGGTAGGTGATGCACTGATCGGACGCCTGGACATTGCGCCCATTTACCAGACGACCGAGGTCATGCAGATCCATACCTACCTGCTGAACCAGAACGGCGAGGACGCCATGATCGAGGCCGAACAGCGCCGGGACGAACGTCTTGACGAGCTTGGCCTTCAGGCGCAAGCCTGCGTGCGGCAACGCTTGACGACCCATTGACCCACCACGCCCGGGCAACGGCCCAGGCGCAGGGCTTGATCAATCAGGCATGCTCCCAGCGTCGATGAAGGCCCCGGGCCAGCGCGTCCAGGGCAAAGCCCAGCACGCCTATCAGCAGCACCATCGCCATCAGTTCGGAATAGGCCAGGCGGTCGCGGGTGTCGAGAATGAAGTAACCCAAGCCTGCGCTCACGCCGAGCATCTCGCAGGGCACCAGCACGATCCACAGAATACCGATGGCCAGCCGTACGCCCGTGAGCACATGCCCGATCACGCCGGGGACGATCACTTTGCACAGGGTTTCCCAACGGGTGGCGCTCAGGCTACGGCTGAGCTGCAGCCAGCGCGGATCCAGTTGCCTTACCCCGGCAGCCGTATTGAGCAGGATCGGCCACAGCGCCGCGAACGCGAGCAGGAAGTAGATAGGCTGATCGCCCACCCCCATCAGCATCACGACGACAGGCATCCACGACAGGGGCGAGATCATGCGCAGGAACTGAAAGGCGGGCGTGGTCGCCGCCTCCAGATGCCGGTAGCTGCCCACCAGCAACCCTAGCGGGACACCGATCAGCAACGCCAGCAGCAACCCGACCAGGATGCGTTTGAGGCTGACCCAGATGTGCCCGTATACCTCGCCCTGCCCCAGCAGCTCGACCAGGCTGGCGAAGGTGGCCGAGGGCGCGAAGCGGGCCGACAAGCCACCAGCCTGACCCAGCACTGCCACCCCTGCCCACCAGACCAACAGCAAACCCAGCAACCCGGCCAGCCCCAGGCTGGCATGCACGACATGCTTGCGCATCAGACCGCGAACTCCTCGCTGCGCTCGAAGGTGTCGGCAATGCCGAAGACCGAAGGCCCGCCGACGCTGGCGATGGCATTGCGCACGAAACGGTCGTCTACCAGATCCTGGGCCACATGGGCCGGGTCCAGGTCGGCTAGAAACGCATTATTGCCTTCGATCAAGGTGCGCTTGAGCCGCGTGACCAACTCTTGGGTGTAACTGGGGTACGGATACGGCTGGAAGTCGATGCGCTTTTCATCCCACTGCTGGTGCTGGATGGCACCGCTGGCGATGTAATCGGCGCGGTCGCTGGCAACCGGCGCCAGTACCTTGGTCAACACTGCAGGGTCGTGGGGGGTGTACTTGTTGGGACCTGCCTTGGACAACAGGGCAGCCGCCTCTGCCCGGTGCTCGCGCGTCCACTGCTGAGCCTTGACGATGGCGTTGACCACCTTCTGCGACCACTCCGGGCGGTTATTCAGATCGTGCTCGTGCATGAACACCACGCAGCAGGCGTGATTGCGCCACACGTCCCCGGTAAAGCGTTGCACACGGCCGACCTTGAGGTTTTCGGCAAGTGCATTGAACGGTTCGGCGACGATATACCCGGCGATGCGCTTGCTGGCCAGAGCTGGCGGCATGTCCGATGGCGGTAGCACCAGCAGGTTGACCTCGTTGGCGCCCAAGCTGGCATTGGCGGGTTTGGACACCGCTGTCAGGCCGCTGTCGGTCAGCATCTGTTGCAACACAACGTTGTGAATCGAATACCAGAACGGGATAGCTACGGTCTTGCCCCCAAGCTGCTTCATATCGGTGATGTCCGGTGCTACCGTCAGCCCCGAACCGCCCACATGGTTCCAGGCCACCACCTTTGCCGGCACCTTGCTGGCATAGCGTGCCCAGACCGTCATCGGCGACAACAAGTGAATGACATTGACCTGGCCGGAGATGAACGCCTCGATCACTTGTGCCCAGCTGCGCAACAGCACAGGCCGTTCGGCCTTGATCCCCTCGGCCTCGAACAGGCCATTGTTGTGCGCCACCAGCAGCGGCGTGGCGTCGGTGATGGGTAGGTAACCGATGCGCACCGGCGCGTCCGGTTCGGCAGCGGCACGCGCCTGCAGGCTCGACAACAGGGGCAAGGCGCCGGCAGCGGTGAGCAAGGCGCTCATCTTGAGAAAATCGCGGCGCGAAGAAGCGCTGCAGCAGTCATCCATGCACATGGACAGCCTCCGAGGGCAAAGGGGTGGGTTGGGGTTCGACTGTGCGGCTTGCCCGCCGAAGGGTTTTGAGGATGTCGATGCGCAAGGCGCCCAAGGCCTCGACCTGCTGCGTCCGGGGTTGCGGCAAGTCGATGCGCCATTGCCCGAGCGTGTGCGCTGGGTGGTTGCCCAGTAGCAGCACGCGGTCGGACAACAGCAGGGCTTCGTCGATATCGTGGGTGATCAGGACCGCCGCCGTATTGTGCGTGGCGATCAGTTGCAGCAGTAACTGCTGCATGTCGGCGCGGGTCACCTCGTCCAGCGCGCCGAACGGCTCGTCGAGCAGCAGCACCTCAGGCTGGCGGGCCAGACAACGTGCCAAGGCGGTGCGCTGGGCCATGCCGCCTGACAGTTGAGCGGGATACTGCGTACGCGCATGCTCCAGGCAGACGGCGGCAATGGCGTGGTCGACGCGCGTTCGGCGTTCGTGTGCGGCAAGCTTGGGCTGGCGGGTGAAGTCCAGGCCGAAGGCTACGTTCTTTTCCAGACTCAGCCAGGGCAGCAGACTCGGGTCCTGGAACGCCACCGCCAGCCGCGGATGCGGGCCCTGCAGCGGTTGCCCGTGCAACATCACGCTCCCGCCCTGCGGCTGCTGAAGGCCCGCCAGCACGCGCAGCAGGCTGGACTTGCCGACGCCACTGGGGCCCAGGATGCTCACCACCTCGCCAGCCGCCAGTTGCAGGTCGAACTGCGCCAGCACCTGCTGCCAACCTTCGGTGCGTGGGTAACCCAGGCTGATGTCCTGGGCCTGGAGCACGACGTCCGTCATGCCGATGCTGCCTGACGGTGGAGCTCGGCGCGCAGTTGCACAAGGCTGGGCGTGACGATGGGCACGAAGGCCGATTCACGCCAACGACGAGCGAAGCCCTCGCCGTACTCACAGAGGTAGGCCTTGCCGCCGCTTGCCTGCAGTTCAAGCTGCACGGCATCGGCAGCGCATTCGGCCAGCGTGATGCGCAATTTGAACAGCGCCGCCGGCTGCTCCTTGAAGCGGTCATCGAGCAGCCCCTGCTTGAGCTCGCTCACGGTATTTTCGAGGCGTTCGGCGAGTACCTGCCTGGCCTCATCCAGGAACGAGGCGCGACCGTGCAGGTGGCCCTGGACCTCCTCCAGCGCCCTGCGCGCCAGCCCGATGGCCATGCCGCACTGCAACCCCAGAAAAGCCGGTCGCACACGGGGCAAGAACTCGCGGGCGTTCTCGTGCAGCAACCAGTCGCGTGGCAGCTGCACTTGGTGGAAGGCCAGCGCAGCGGTATTGCTGGACTGCAAGCCCATCAGCTGCAGGTCTTCGGAGCGCTCCAGGCCTTGCGCATCAGATGGGATGGCCAGTACGAAGGGCGCGCCACCGGCAGCGTCTTCAATGGCAGCAGCCACCACGAAACCGCTCTTGCGCAAGTTGGTCACCCAATGCAGACGGCCTTCCAGGTCCCAGCCATTCTCCAAGGGCCGGCCCAGGACCTGCAGCGTTTCAATGCCTGAAAGAAACTTCATGGCGTTGGACAACCCCGTGGCGCCGGCCAGCTCGCCCGTCAGCAGCGCGGGCAGCAGCCGTTCGCGCAGTCCTGCGTTGGGGCTTTGCAGCAGGTATTCGATGAAGGCGCGCTGGCCCCAGCAAACAAAGGCCGTGGCCAGCGAACGGCTGGCGATGGCAGCAATGGCCTCCACGGCATCGGTGATCTGGCCGCCCGAGCCACCCAGGGCTGGGTCGACACCCACGCGCAACAACTGCGATTCGGCGATGTGCGCCAGCACCCGTTGTGGCTCGCACTGGCCCCGGTCGATGGCTTCGGCATTGGCATCCAGCCAGTGTCGAAATGCGCAATCTTGCATGATCTTGCTCCTTTGATAACGCCGCGGTCGCCTGGCGACCCGTTCACGGCCTATGGCCGTTCCTGCACCGACCGCCAACCCGGCGGGCTTGCCTGTGCGTCAGGCAGACGGCTGTTGCCAGCGATACTTGCCCAGCTCATCGTTGAGCGGCGTCTGGGCGAACACATTAGCAAAGTTGCACAGGGTTGCGAGGCTTACTCCCAGAATCACCTCCAGCGCATTGCCCTCGGTAAAGCCTGCCTCGCGAAACGCCTGATAGGTCGCTTCGCTGACATTGCCGCGAGTGGCGATGACTTCGCGGGCGAAGGCTGCCAGGGTTTCATAGCGCTCATCGGGCAATTCGCCACGCGCACGCAGGGCATCGACCACTTCGTGAGGCAACTTGGCTTTATTCAGCGCCACGGCCGTGTGGCCCGCCACACAGAAGTCGCAACCGTGCTGGGTGGCGGCGATCAACTGCACCACTTCGCGCTCGGCCAAGGTCAGTTCCGACTTTCCGTTGAGCGCCGAAACGGTGACATAGGTTTCCAGGGCTGCCGGGGCATTGGCCAGCACGCGCAGCAAGTTGGGAATGAAGCCCGAGTTCTTCTGGGCGTTTTCCAAGAACGGCTTGGCCGCCTCTGGCGCGGTGTGCAGGTCGTGTAAAGTAATGCGCGAGGACATGCGGTAGTCTCCTTTGCTGTGTATCACTACAGTCTGTTGGTTATAAGAAGTAGGCTCCATATTCATCAGTCGTTTTTACTTGCTCCTGAGTGTTTGTCTTAGATGATTTCATCCAGCCACCTCGTTGAACGGTTATTAGAAAACCTTGAGCTGGACGCCAGCCTTTTCCATGTCGGCCGCTATTGCGGCGGCTGGCACGCCAGCACCCATGGCATGGGGCACGCCAGCTTTCATCTGGTGGTCCAAGGTGGCTGCTGGCTGCACGCCGACGCCCTTGAACGGCCCGTGCGCCTGGAGCGCGGCGATGCGGTGTTCTTGCTGCGTGACGTAGGCTACCGACTGGCAAGCGAAGCCGACGTGCTGGAGGCCTGCGCCCAGCCGCCCCAGACCATGCAGCCTCTGGATACCGACGCGCGCGACGGTGTGGGGCTGGTCTGCGGTTTCTTCCACTTCAGCAGCGGCCTCTCGTCGCTGATCATCGACGCGATGGCCGACCTGATCATCCTGCGCGCCGACGACCCCGCAGGCAGTGCCGCGCGCGCGTTGTTCGACCTCATCCTGGAAGAATGTCGGCGCGCGAACGGGCCTTCTCAGGTCCTGCTGGAACGGTTGACGCATTTGTTGTTCCTGTATGCGCTCAGGCAGCAAGTGCAAGGGGCGCAACCTCTGGGCGGGCTGATCGCCCTGGCTCGCCAACCGGCGTTCGCCGAGCTGCTCGAATGCTTGATCAAGGACCCGGGGGCCATCTGGACGCTGGAGCGCATGGCTGCATGTACGGGCTTGTCACGGTCGGCGTTCTTCAAACGCTTCAGCGAACTGGCCGGGCAGTCACCCGGTCAGGTGCTTCTAGCACTGCGCATGCGCCATGCCAGCCAGTTGCTGCGGGCCGGGCACACCGTCGAGCAGGTGGGCGCCCAGGCAGGGTATCAATCGGTGGCGGCGTTCACGCGTGCTTTCACCAAGGCTGTAGGGGTGCAGCCGGGCGCGTATCGGCGCCAGCAAGGTGGGCGTTAGCGGCTGTTCGAGAACTCGACGGCCCTAAGCTTCGCAGCTTAGAGCGTTGGGACCTGAGTATTACCTCTAGAAGCGGCCCTGTCGGGGCGCCGGACCGGCTGCGACAGGGTGCGAAGCGGCCCCCGAATACCCAAGCCATCGCGTCTGACCCAGCACGGGGCCGCGCGGCGGCCCCATCACCTTCGAGCCCAAGGCTCACTTGCTGACGCTGGCAACCCTTGCCACGCTCTGCGCTGGCTTGCCGCGCGTTGCCAGGCAGTAGTACAGCGGCACGGTTACCAGCAGGCCGAACAGCCACGACAGGTCTGCCCCTTCGACGATGTTCGAGTAAGGGCCCACATACAGTGCAGTGTTGGCGAAGGGTAACTGCACTAGAATGCCGCAGGCGTAGGCAATGATCGCGTGGTGGTTGAAGCGGCCATAGATGCCGCCATCGGCGCTGAAGATCGAGGCGATGTCGTACTGGCCTTTCTTGATCAGGTAGAAGTCGACCAGGTTGATCGATGCCCATGGCACCAGGACCAGCAGAAGCGCCAGGATCAGCCCGATGAACTGGCCGATGAAGTCTGCCGACGCGTTGAGCGCTACCAGACCGCAAGCCACCAGGATCACACTGGCCAGCACCACCCGCACCTTGATGCTCGGCGTCCACCGGGCGAAGAACGTCTGGATGGCGGTCACGATCGAAAGCACCGCGCCATACAGGTTCAGGGCATTGTGGCTGATGATGTTGAGCAGAAACAGCACCATCAGGATCGGCCCCAGCCAGCCGGTCGCCTGCTTGACGGCGTCCATCGCGTCAGTGCCTTCGGGCACGCACAATACGGCGACCGCGCCGAAACTGAAGCACAGGATGGTGCCTAGGGTGGCGCCGAAGTAAGTCGCCCAGAACGGCCGCGCGATGCCTACTTCGCGCGGCAGGTAGCGCGAATAGTCCGAGGTGTACGGCGAGAAGCTGATCTGCCAGATCGTGCCCAGCGACACGGTGGCGATGAACCCGGACAGGTTGAAAGCGCCACGGCTGAAGAAATCGCCTGGAAGTACCTGCGTGAACATCATGATGAAGCCGGCCAGCAACGCCGAGCCCATCACCCAAGTGCCGATCCGGTTCAGGATGTGGATGAAGCGGTAGCCGACGATGCCGATGGCCGTGGCGCTCAGGGCGCCGATCACGATGGCACCGGGCATCGGCACGGCAGGTGCGATGCCGTGGATCGTCTTGCCGGCCAGCACGATGTTGGAAATGAAAAAGCCCACGTAGATCAGTGCGGTGAAGAAGACGATCAGCAGCGCGCCATAGCGACCGAACTGCCCCCTGCTCTGCACCATTTGCGGAATGCCCAGCTGCGGTCCCTGCGCAGAGGCCAGGGCAATCACGATGCCCCCCAGCAAATGACCCATGACGATGGCGATCAGCCCCCAGAGCAGGTTCAGGTGGAACACCTGGATCACCATGGCGCCGGTGACGATGGGCAGTGGCGCGATGTTGGTGCTGAACCAGAGGGTGAACAGGTCGCGCGCCTTCCCATGGCGCTCGGCAGGTGGAACGTAATCGACCGTGTGATTCTCGACAAACTGATGTTGCGACGTCGGTTGGGACATGGTTTTTAGCTCGAAAGGTCGTTTTTATCGTTGTAAGGAAACCGCATCTAGGCGGCCTCTCAGCTGCGGACCATATTATGGTATTCCAAACTTTTGACAATACTGATCCCTGTTTCAAATGTTCAGCTGATCCGTTTTAGCTAGGTAACGACGTGCGCGCATTTTCCCTGCAACCTTTGTACGGCGGGGCCTGCGACCATTCATCGTGCATTTTTCAGATGCAAAATTTCCGCTTGCAAAAAAGGTATTACGGTATACCATCAGACACATCAACGATAAAAACCGCGGCCCACCGCAGCTTTAAGAGGTACATCAGATGATCGACGCAACCGTCTACAAGAACGTCCTGGGTTCCTTCCCATCCGGCGTTACCGTCATCACCACCCTGGACGACGACGGCTCGGTCGTCGGCTTGACTGCCAGCGCCTTCTCATCCTTGTCGATGGACCCTCCCCTGGTGCTGTTCTGCCCCAACTACACGTCCGACTCCTACCCAGTGCTGATCAAGCACAAACGCTTCGCCATTCATCTACTGTCCGGCAGTCAGCAGGCCGAGGCTTACGCGTTCGCCAAAAAAGGCAAGGACAAGGCGGCAGGTATCGAGTGGTCGTTGAGCGCGCTGGGCAACCCCATCCTCACGGGGGCGACTGCCGTGATCGAATGCGAGCTGTGGCGCGAATACGAAGGTGGCGATCACGCGATCATGGTTGGCAAGGTGCACAACCTGATCGTGCCGGAAGAAGCGCCGCTGCCGATGGTGTACTGCCGCGGAAAAATGGCCAGCTTGCCGGCACTCGCCTGACAGCTGGAACCCAACATGCCGATGGCGGGAAGCATTGACGTGCCCGCCGCGATACCCGTTTGAACGACGGGTCAGACCACCAAGCCTGAGGAATGCCCCATGAAATTTTCGTTGTTCGTGCACATGGAACGTTGGGATGAGCAGGTCAGCCACCGCCAGTTGTTCGAAGACCTCACCGAACTGACCTTGATGGCCGAAGACGGCGGTTTCAGCACCGTATGGATCGGCGAACACCACGCCATGGAATACACCATTTCGCCAAGCCCCATGCCCCTGCTGGCCTACCTGGCGGCGCGCACCGAGAAGATCCGCCTCGGCGCTGGCACCATCATCGCCCCGTTCTGGAACCCGATCCGGGTCGCGGGCGAATGCGCGTTGCTCGATGTCATCAGCAACGGGCGCATGGAGGTGGGCCTGGCGCGTGGCGCTTATCAGTTCGAGTTCGATCGCATGGCCAATGGCATGCCGGCCACCGACGGCGGCAAGGCGCTGCGCGAAATGGTGCCGGTGGTGCGCAAGCTGTGGGAAGGTGACTACGCCCATGACGGCGAGGTCTACAAGTTCCCTACCTCCACCAGCGTTCCCAAGCCTTTCAACGCCACCCCGCCCATGTGGATCGCCGCCCGCGACCCCGATTCGCACAACTTCGCCGTGGCCAATGGCTGCAACGTGATGGTCACGCCATTGATGAAGGGCGACGAGGAGGTGCTGGACCTTCGCAACAAGTTCCAGGCCGCCCTGGACAACAACCCGGACGTTGCGCGCCCGCAACTGATGGTGCTGCGGCACACCCATGTGCACAGCCCGGCAGAGCCGGATGGCTGGAAGGTGGGGGCCAGCGCCATTTCTCGCTTCTACCGTACCTTCGATGCCTGGTTCGGCAACAAGACCACGCCGGTCAACGGATTCCTGGAGCCCAGCCCTGAATCGAAGTTCGCCGAAGTGCCGGCATTCGACCTGGAGAACATCCGCAAGAACACCATGATTGGGACCCCCGAAGAAATCATCGCGCGTATCAAGTACTACCAGGAACTGGGCGTCGATGAATTCAGCTTCTGGTGCGACAACAGCCTGCCTCACGCCGAGAAGAAAAAATCGCTGGAGCTGTTCATCAAGGAAGTAATACCGGCATTCGCCTGAATTCCCATTGCCTGAATGATTGCGGGATACACCCGCTCCCGCAGGTCCACCGGCCAGGCGTGAGCGGGTTTTTTTCGACCGATGCGCAGGCCCTGCGCCAACTGTGGCATTGCAGTTTCACTGGAAATCAACGCATCAGGTCACCTTTTGTCCTGATCGATTCAGAAAACGACAAGCAACGCTTGCACAACAAATATTATGGTATACCATCAGACAACAAGATCTGATCACACCGTACAGGAGCCACCCATGAGTTTTGAAATTCGCAAGATCGTCACCTACTCCGAAGAAACCCGCATCGAAGGTGGCAAGGCTACGGACAAGCCGGTAACCATGGTGGGCCTGGCCGTCGTCATCAAGAACCCGTGGGCGGGCCGTGGCTTTGTCGACGATCTGAAGCCTGAAATTCGCGCACACTGCTCTGAGCTCGGGGCATTGATGGTAGAGCGGCTGACCGCCGCCATCGGTGGTGCCGACAAGATTGAGGCCTACGGCAAGGCTGCAGTGGTGGGCGCCGACGGCGAAATCGAGCATGCCTCGGCCGTGATCCACACCCTGCGCTTTGGCAACCACTACCGCGAAGCGGTCCAAGCCAAAAGCTACCTGAGCTTCACCAACAAGCGCGGTGGCCCAGGCACTTCCATCCAGATTCCAATGATGCAGAAGGACGACGAAGGCCTTCGTTCGCACTACATCACCCTCGAAATGCAGATCGAAGACGCACCGCGCGCCGATGAAATCGTCGTGGTACTTGGCGCTGCCGATGGTGGCCGCCTGCACCCCCGCATTGGCAACCGCTACATCGACCTGGAAGAACTGGCGGCCGAGAAGGCCAACGCTCAATAACAACAATCAAGCCGGGCCTGGGCGTGGCGTGTTCTCCCGCCGCGCCCGACCTCCAAGGAGCGCCCTCCATGATTCAGCCTGTCGCTGAACGCACCCCCGCCGGCACCAGCTACCTGTCCGTTGGACAGGGTCAACCCGTGGTACTCATCCACGGCGTCGGCCTGAACAAGGAAATGTGGGGCGGTCAGATCGTTGGCCTGGCCAACGACTACCGCGTCATTGCCTACGACATGCTCGGGCACGGCCAGAGTGCCTTGCCACCTGCCGATGTCGGCCTCGAAGGCTATGCCGCCCAGCTGGCCGAGGTGCTCGACCATCTGCAGCTGAGCCAGGCCATCGTCATCGGCTTCTCCATGGGCGGCCTGGTCGCGCGTGCCTTCGCCCTGCACTACCCCCAGCGCATCGCTGCGCTGGTAGTGCTCAACAGCGTGTTCAACCGCAGCCCCGAACAGAGCGCAGGGGTCATCGCCCGCGCCGCCCAGGCGGCAGAGCTTGGCCCGGACGCAAACGTCGAGGCGGCACTGGACCGCTGGTTCAGCCGCGAGTACAAGGCCGCGAACCCGGCGCAGGTGGCTGCCATCCGCCAGGTGCTGGCCGGCAATGACCCTCAGGGTTACCACACCACCTACTCGCTGTTTGCTACCCAGGACATGTACCGCGCCGGTGATCTGAGCAGTATCCAGGTGCCGACGCTGATCGCCACCGGCGAACTCGATACCGGCTCGACGCCGGCCATGGCCCGCCAGCTCGCCGCCCGGATTCCGGGGGCGCACAGCGTGGTGCTGGCCGAGCAGCGGCACATGATGCCGGTCGAGGCGCCGCGCGAAGTGAACAAGATGCTGCTGGACTTTCTCGCCAAAGCCCGCAGCCTGACCGAATCAGCCAAGGGGATTGTGGCATGACCCTCGTTCGTTTTCAGATGTGCATCGACGGCCAGTGGTGTGATGCACAGAGCGGCAAGACTTTCGACAGCCTGAACCCGGCTACCGCCCAAGCCTGGGCACAGCTGCCGGATGCCGAAGAGGCCGATGTGGAACTGGCCGTGCAAGCCGCCCAGCGCGCCTTCGAAAGCGCAGCCTGGCGCGGTATCAATGCCACGGCCCGTGGCAAGCTGCTGCGCCGTCTCGGGGACCTGATCGCCGAGAACAAGGAGCACCTGGCTCAGCTCGAAAGCCGGGACAACGGCAAGCTGATCCGCGAGACGCGCGGTCAGGTGGGGTACCTGCCGGAGTTTTTCCACTACACCGCAGGCCTTGCCGACAAGCTCGAAGGCGGCACGCTGCCATTGGACAAGCCGGACTTGTTCGCCTACACCGTGCACGAACCCATTGGCGTGGTCGCCGGAATCATCCCCTGGAACAGCCCGCTGTACCTGACGGCGATCAAACTGGCGCCCGCGCTGGCCGCTGGCAATACCATCGTGCTCAAGCCCTCCGAACATGCTTCGGCCACCATTCTGGAGCTGGCACGCCTGGCTTTGGAAGCGGGGTTCCCAGCCGGCGTGGTCAACGTCGTCACCGGCTATGGCCCGAGCACCGGCGCGGCGCTGACCCGCCACCCATTGGTGCGCAAGATCGCCTTCACCGGCGGGGCGGCCACCGCTCGCCACGTGGTGCGCAGCAGCGCCGAAAACTTCGCCAAGCTCTCGCTGGAGCTCGGTGGCAAATCGCCTAACATCATTTTTGCCGATGCCGATCTCGACAGCGCCGTCAACGGTGCCGTGGCGGGGATCTACGCCGCGTCCGGGCAAAGCTGCGTGGCCGGTTCGCGCCTGCTGGTACAGGACGAGATCTTCGATGAGTTCGTGCAGCGCCTGATCGAACGTGCCAAGCGTATTCGCATCGGCAGCCCGCAGGACGATGCCAGCGAGATGGGGCCGATGGCAACCGCGCAGCAGTTGGCGGTGGTCGAGCAACTGGTGGCTGCGGCCAAGGCCGAAGGTGCCAAGCTGCACCTGGGCGGCAAACGGGCCCAGGTCGAGGGGGACGGCTGGTTCTATGAACCGACCCTGTTCGAGTGCGACAGCAACGCGATGACCATCATGCAGGAAGAGGTGTTCGGGCCTGTGGCGTCGGTGATTCGCTTCAAGACCGAAGAACAGGCGCTGGCCATTGCCAACGACTCGCAGTTCGGCCTGGCAGCCGGCATCTGGACTCGCGACCTGGGCCGTGCCCATCGCCTGGCTCGCGACGTGCGCTCGGGCATCATCTGGGTCAACACTTACCGCGCCGTGTCGGCCATGGCCCCCATCGGCGGTTTCAAGAACAGTGGCTACGGGCGTGAAAGCGGTATCGATTCGGTGCTGGCCTATACCGAGCTGAAAACCGTGTGGATCAACCTGTCCACCGCCCCCATGCCCGACCCGTTCGTGATGCGCTAGGAGGTAATACCGATGATCGAACCCGGCATCTACAAAGACGTGATGGGCTCCTTCCCGTCCGGAGTGACGGTTGTCACCACCCTGGACGCCGATGGCGGCATCGTCGGCATCACCGCCAGTGCCTTCAGCGCATTGTCGATCGACCCAGCGCTGGTGCTGTTCTGCCCCAACTACGCCTCTGACACCTATCCGATCCTGCGCGACAGCAAGCAGTTCGCCATCCACCTGCTGTCGGCGGGCCAGACGGCCGAAGCCTATGCCTTCGCAGGCAAGGGCAAGGACAAGGCCAAGGGCGTACAGTGGCACCTGAGCGCACTGGGCAACCCACTGCTGGACAACGCCACGGCGATCATCGAATGCGAGCTGTGGCGCGAGTACGACGGTGGCGACCATGCGATCATCGTCGGCGCCGTGAAGAACCTGGTGCTGCCGGCCGATCCGATGACGCCGATGGTGTACCACAAAGGCAAGCTGGGCGCCCTGCCCCCCTTGGGCTGAGGCCCGCATTTTCCAGGGGTCGCGCTGCCGTCTCACCCTCGGTTGCGGCCCCTGTTTTATCCAGGAGTACTGCGCATGAGCAATGAGAAGTACGAAAAAGGTCTGCAGATCCGTACCCAGGTGCTGGGCGAAGACTACGTGAACCGCTCGATCCAGAATGCCGACGAATTCACCCAGCCGTTGCAGGAACTGGTCACCGAGTACTGCTGGGGGCACGTCTGGGGCCGCGAAGGCTTGTCGCTCAAGGAGCGCAGCATGATAAACTTGGCCATGATTTCGGCACTGAACCGGCCGCATGAGCTCAAGCTGCATATTCGCGGCGCCTTGCGTAATGGCCTGAGCCGCGAGCAAATACGCGAGATTCTGCTCCAGGTCGGTATTTATTGCGGCGTTCCGGCGGCGGTGGACAGTTTCCGCCTGGCTCGGGAAGCGTTCGCCGAGGCCGACGCGGAGCCCACCCGTTAACACCGGGCTGCTCGAACCCACGCTAGGAGCACCCAGGGTCGTGGTGCCCCGTTACGGTCGTGGCGGGCAGCCTCATTCAGAGCGCACTTGATGAAACGCCAGCCACTCGACGACAGCTTCAAGGTCAATCGCAACCCCGTAACCCTGCGCGAAATCGTGCTCGACAAGCTGCGCGGCGCGATCATGAACTTCCACCTGCTACCCGGTGATCGCCTGGTCGAACGCGACCTGTGCGACCGCCTGGGCGTCAGCCGCACCTCGGTACGCGAAGCCCTGCGCCACCTGGAATCCGAAGGTCTGGTGGAGTTTGCCGACGCCAAGGGGCCGCGCGTGGCGATCATTACCCTTGAAGATGCACGCGACATCTACGAGCTGCGCTGTGTGCTCGAAGGCCTGATCGTGCAACTGTTCACCCTTAACGCCAAGGCCAAGGACATCCGTGCGCTGGAACGCGCCCTGGAGGTCAACCGTGAGGCCCTGGAGGAAGGTGAGCTGCAACAGGTGCTCGAGTCCGTGCAGGGGTTCTATGACGTACTGCTCGAAGGTTCGGGCAACCAGGTAGCGGCGCAACAACTTCGCCAGTTGCAGGCGCGCATCAGCTACCTGCGTGCCACATCGGTGTCGCAGGCCAACCGCCGTGGCGCCAGCAACCTGGAAATGGAAAAGATGGTCGAGGCCATCAAGAGCGGCGACCCTCTGGTGGCTCACCAGGCCTCGGTGGATCACGTACGTGCCGCGGCCAAGGTCGCATTGGACTACCTGCGCCAGAAACAGGGTGACAACGCCAAGGTCCGCGATATCGTCGCACCCCTGGCCCTCAAGGAACCTCGCATAGGTCGTTGATCATGCCCAGTGCTCCGCGCTACTGCCCTCATTGCACCACGACATTGGCCCAGGGCATTCCTGCGGGCGACACCCATCAACGGCTGCACTGCGCCAGCTGCGGCTATATCCACTACATCAACCCGAAGATCATCGCGGGCTGCATCATCGAGCGCGACGGCAAGTACCTGTTGTGCCAGCGCGCCATACCGCCACGCCCCGGCACCTGGACACTGCCGGCAGGGTTCATGGAAGCCGGTGAAACCACCGAGCAGGCGGCCCTGCGCGAGGTGTGGGAAGAAAGCGGGGTGCGGGCCGAGATCGTCTGCCCCTACTCCATTTTCAGCGTGCCGAAAATCAGCGAGGTCTACATCATCTTCCGTGCATTCGTCACCGAAGAAACCGGGCAATACGGCCCAGAAACCCTGGCCTACCAGTTTTTCGAGCCTGATCAGATCCCGTGGGACGACATCTATTACCCTGCCATCCGCCAGATCCTCGAGCGCTACATTCTCGAGCGCCAGGCGGGCGTCTATGGCATCTACACAGGCAACGACGACGTAGGTAAGGTGCACTTCATTCGCTGACTGGCCAAGCGCCATAAAAAGCTCGCCAACACCGAGCTCAAGGTGCACCCTTAAGGCCCCGTATTTCAATGATCGGCAAAGCAGATGGCGAAGTGGCTAGCAGGCGGTGGCGCAATGGCCGACCGCATCCTCGGGCATGACTGGACGCGCACCCCGCTGGGTCCGCTGGAAACCTGGCCAGATACCCTCAGGACCACCCTGGCGCTGTGCCTGGCCTCGCGTTTTCCGCAGGCTGTTCTGTGGGGGCCGCAGTTATTCACCTTTCACAACGAAGCGTTCCTTCCGATCCTGGGGCGCAAGCCTTTGGCACTGGGCGTACCGTTTGCAGAGGTGTGGCAAGAGGCATGGGACGACATTCGCGCCATGGCGGACAAAGCCTTGAACGGTGACGCAGTCTACATCGAAGACTTTCCGCTGGTCATCGACCGCAACAACAGGCCCGAGCGCGCCTACTTCACCTTCTGCTACAGCCCCATACGTGACTTGCAAGGCAATGTAGTTGGCATGCTCGATACCGTTACCGAAAC
This sequence comes from uncultured Pseudomonas sp., assembly GCA_963529135.1. Lineage (GTDB taxonomy): Bacteria > Pseudomonadota > Gammaproteobacteria > Pseudomonadales > Pseudomonadaceae > Aquipseudomonas. The sequence continues at coordinate 16,387 of CAURYQ010000028.1, forward strand.
GACCGCGACCGTGCTGAGCAACCAACGCCTTGCGTTTCTGGACGAACACGGCCGGGCGGTAGCGCAATCGGTTGAACCTCAGGAAATCCTGGCCACCACCACACGCATGCTCGCAGAGCACCTCGGGCTTTCCAGCTGTGTGTATGCGGTCATGCAGGCCGACGATGACACCTTCACCGTCAGCGGCGAGGCGGTTACCTGCGCTACCCCGTCCTTGCTGGGCGACCATCGCCTGCGCGACTTCGGCAAGCAGGCCAGTGATCGGCTGCGCAGCGGCCGGGTATTGGCACTCAATGATTGCCAGGGCGAGCTTCCTGCACATGAAGCGGCTGCATTTGCAGCCCTGGGCATTGCGGCCGCGTGCTGCATGCCGTTGATGAAGGGGGGACGGCTCACAGCCTTGATGGCCATCAACAGCGCGCACCCACGGGTGTGGACCGACCATGAGCGGGTGTTGCTGGGCGAAGTGACCGAACGCAGTTGGGCGCATATCCAGCATGCCCAGTCCATGGGCGAAACCCAGGCTGCCATCCTGGCCCTTGAAACGCTCAATGCCAGCCTGGAGCAGCGCGTCCAGGCACGCACGACCCAATTGCTGCACACCGAAGCGGAGCTGCGTCAGGCCCAGAAGCTCGAGGCCATCGGCCAGCTTACAGGGGGTGTGGCCCACGATTTCAACAACATCCTGACCATCATTCATGCTTCGCTGCATTTCTTGCAGCGGCCGGGCCTGGATGAAGATCGGCGTCTGCGGTATTTGCGCACCATGGTCGAGACGGTCGAACGCGGCTCGAAGCTGACCGGCCAACTGCTGGCCTTCGCCCGTCGCCAAGCCTTGAACCCGCAGGTGTTCGATGCCGTGGCGCGGCTTGAGGCCATGGCCGACATGTTCGATACCGCAACCGGTGCCAGCATCATTGTCGAGCTGGAGTTGCCCGCCTCGCCTTGTCACGTGCGCGCCGACGTCAGTCAGCTGGAAACGGCAATCATCAACCTGTTGCTCAATGCCCGCGATGCCATGGCCGGGACCGGCGTGGTGCGCTTGCGCCTCGACGCCCACCAACATCTGCCCGCCGGCCGCGAGGAAGTGCCGCAACCGGGCGCTTATGCCGCGATATCGGTTACCGACACTGGCATGGGCATCAGCACGGAGCTGTTCGAGCGCATATTCGACCCCTTTTTCACCACCAAGCCCGCTGGCGAGGGCACTGGACTGGGGCTGTCCCAGGTGTTCGGCTTCGCCAAGCAGTCTGGAGGTGACATCAAGGTGAGCAGCGTTCAGGGCCAGGGCACAACCTTTACGCTGTACCTGCCGCAACAGTCGCAGGTTGCCGTAATGGCAGACTTAGGGGCATGCAGCCTTCAACAGGCTGATTGAGCCATCAGCGCCGGTTGGGCGTGGTGCCAGCCAGCAAGCGCGCGACGCTCTGGGCAAGCTCGGCGCGTCGATAAGGTTTGCGCAAGACTTCGAAGCCGCTGAGTTGGCGCGGGGTCAGGTTTGCATAGCCCGTGATGATCAGTACCGGCAGCTCGCTATGATGCAGGCGCATCTGCTGGGCGAAGCGTACGCCTGTCATTTCCGGCATCACATGGTCGGTCACCAGCACATCGGGCAACCACCCCTTCTCAACCAACCGCAACGCGGCCACGGCGCTGGCGGCTTCCGTCACTTCATACCCCAGGTCGCGCAACTGCAAGGCCGTCGCGTGACGCACGATTTCCTCGTCATCCACCAGCAGCACCCGGCTTGCACGTTCAGCCACGGGCCCATCGCAAGCCTCGCTGTCACGATGGGCAGGCACCGCATCGCTGGCAGGCAGCCACAACGTTGCCTGGGTACCTTGCCCAGGCCTGGACTGTATCTCGAAGCCACCGCCCGACTGGACCGCCAGCCCCTGGACCATCGGCAAGCCCAAGCCCGTACCCTTGCCCACCTCCTTGGTGGAAAAGAACGGTTCGATGCACCTTCTTAGCTGTTCATCGTCCATGCCGCAGCCGTTGTCCCTGACCTGGATCCATACCAACGGTTTTCCGGCGAGGTTCCGAGGTGGCGTCAAGCAGTGAGTATCATCACCGGCGATGATCTGCAGCTGCCCGGCGTCGCCGGTGGCATCGCGGGCATTGACCACCAGGTTCAGCAGGGCCAGCTCCAACTGGTGCGGGTCCACTACCACACAAGGCAGCGAAGGGTCGATGTTCACGTGCACTGAAATCGTGGGCCCGAGAGAACGCGCCATGAGCTCGCGCATGTCTTCCACCAGCGCTGCCAGCGATACAGGTTGCGGCTTGAGCGTCTGGCGACGCGCAAAGCTGAGCAGCCGGGCCACCAGGTTGCGCGCCCGTTCGGCGGCCTGCAGGCCGCCTTCGATGAGCCGAGGCGCGCGATCGGCTTGCGGGTTGCGGCGCAGCAGCTCGAACGACCCGATAATCGGGGTGAGCATGTTGTTGAGGTCGTGAGCGATACCGCCGGTCAATTGCCCGATCATTTCCATCTTGTGGGCTTCATGCAGCTGCAGCATGACCGACTCGCGCTGGGCCAAGGCCGTGGCGACACGCTCTTCCAGGCTCTGGTTGAGCAAATGCAGCGCCCGTTCCGCGCGGGCGTGAATGATCGCGGCCCACACTTGTTTGGCGGTTTCCTCGACAAGCTGGCAGTCTTCCTCGAAGCATCCCCGTGCATCCTTGAAATGCACGCTCAGGACCGCCTCCAGCCGGCCACCACGCAGCACCGGGGCATGCAATGTGGTGCGAATACCCGGCACGGAGGGTTCAGGCTGTTCATACCTGTGCTGAACGGTCCGGCCCTCGCTCAATTGCGCATACAACCCTTTGCCGAATGTCATGTACTGGTGCGTACCCACCCACGGTGCCAAGCCATCGTTCCAATCATGACTGACCTTGAAGGCAACGCCATCGCCCTTGTCTTCACCGAAACAGACCCTCGCTGCGCCGAGCTCCTGGGCCAGGCGCTCAACCGCATAGGCCTCGATACGAGCGGCGTCCCCCAAGCCCGGCAGCGTCCGGCTCAACTCCAGCAAAAAGGCCTGGCGTTGGTGAAAGCGCACACGGTCAGTGGTCTCGGTAACCAGGCACAAGACCCCGCCCACACTGGCGTCCGCTTCGCGAACGGCGGAATAGGACACATCGAAATATACCGTTTCACCGTGCCCTCTTCGCTCGATGTAAAACGGGCGGTCCTTGGCCGAAAACGTTTGCCCGGTTTCGCGCACGCCACGCAGCAGCGGCTCGAGGTCGTCCCACAGTTCGCGCCAGTTCTCGCGCGCGGGGCGCCCGAGGGCCTGGGGGTGTTTGTTGCCGATAGTGGGCGCGTAGGCATCGTTGTACAACGCAACGTAATCAGGGCCCCAGAACAGGACAACCTGGGTCTGTGCCGGCAGCAGCGTCGCCATGGCGGCCTGAAGATGCGGCGACCAGGTTTCAGGCGCCCCCAATTGAGAATCGTCCCAGCTCATCGATTGCAGCAGACGGCCAACCTCACCGCCATTGAGCAAGAAACTCAGCGGTGTGGACGGGTCGTCGATCAGTGGGGTTTGAAGCGATCTCATGTCAGGGGAATCCGCGGCACAGGCCATTCGTCTCTGGATAAGAGGGGATGATTCTCCGTTCGTTCCGCCGAGATTGATCAGTCATTCAATGTCCGCACCGATCGCCCTTCGCGCAGCCTGCAAGGCAGGGGCATGGCTGCTGCGCAGCCCCCTGCATGAGCGCACAGGAGTGGGTGCTGTTCGGCATCGCTCACCTCCTTGTGGCGCTAGAAACGCGCAAGGTAGCCCAGATACTTCCCGCTGCACATCCGCCTCACGTACAGCGCAACCCCCCAAATCGAACGCTCAACTGCCCTCTGGCAGCAAGCTACGGTCGAACATGTAAGGCTTGGCGTGCGGCGGTGTGTACTGGTACAGCTGCTGAGGGCGACCCATCGGTGGACGGTTCTTTTCGCCAGTGTCCATCACCCAGCCCAGAGCACGCAGCCGCTCCAGGCGCTTGCGCAGGGAGGTCGCGTTCACAGCCTGACCCAGACAGGCCTGCATGGCCCCAAGGGCATCGAGGACGGTGAACTTGCTGTCCAACAGGTACAACGGCAAGCTGCTGTAGACGGACTTGGACGCCAGCCGTTCGCAGGCCTGGCGGGCCAGCAGGTTGTGATCGAATGGCAGCAGCATCTTGCGCTGCACTACGCTGGCGAGGTCGAAAAATGCCAACTGCTCATCATCAACCTGTTGCCGGGCAGACAAAAGGGCCAGGTAGCAGGTACTCAGTGACCAGCCGCGCGGATCGCGAAACGCATTGCCTTCAGTGCCGACTTGTTCCAGATAGCGTGGCTGGACGCGCGCCTTCTCGCTCAAGGCGCGGTGGGCAGCGTCTTCCAGGCTGGTGTCGGGAGTACGCCCATTGATGATCACGCCGGGCAGCGCCCATTGCCCAGGGTGCGGTTCCCGCTCACGGCGATGCAAGAGCACCTGCAGGTGCTCACTGCCGGGCGACAGGCGCAGCGCGACGATGTCGACGCTTGCTAACACTTCAGCTGTACTCAAAACGAACTCCTTGGTTTCGAGCTTTATAGTCCACCAGAGCGAATAAGTAAATTGGTTTTGTACCGCCTATAAAAGGCTGCTTGACACATATAGTTTACCAGGTGGACTATGTAGCCATTCCAGCGAGGAGGACCGCCATGAAAATTGCCAGCTTCGATGTCGATGCTCAAATCGGCTTCACGTCCCATGCGCCGCAGGAACTCCCGGTACCGGAGGGCCACGAGATCGCGCCAGACCTCAACGCCATGGCACAGCGGGCCGACCTGCGCGTGGGCAGCAAGGACGCACACCCCGCCAATGCGGCATGGGTGGTGGCCGAGGCTGATCAGATGTTGCGGCCCCTGACCCTGGCCAATGCCGACCTGACCTGGGTCAGCCACTGCGTTCCTGGCACGCCTGGTTTCGAATTACTGCCGGGGCTGCCTGCCCCCATCGAATACGACTACTTCGTGTGGAAAGGCGTGGAGCCCGACCTTCATCCTTATGGCGCCTGTTACCACGACCTGGCCGAACGTCGCTCCACGGGCGTCATCGAATACCTCAAGGCGCATCAGGTGGGCGTCGTGATCGTCGGCGGCCTGGCGCTTGACTACTGCGTGCGCACCACAGCCCGGCAACTACGCCACGCGGGGTTCGACGTGCTGCTGTACCTACCGGCGTGCCGCGCCTTGACCCAGGCCGGCGCGATCGAGGCCTGCGGCGCCCTGGCCGCCGAGGGCGTGAAACTGTGTGGCGACGAGGCAGCCCTCGACCATCAACTGGCCCTGATCAAGGAGCAATCGGCATGAGTGACAGCGTATTTGGTCCACGAATCGTCCAGAACCTGCTGGACACTGATTTCTACAAGATCACCATGATGCAGGCGGTGCTGCACAACTACCCCAACGCCGAGGTGGAATGGGAATTTCGCTGCCGCAACGGCGAGAACCTGGCGCCTTATCTTGCGGAAATCCGCTATCAGATCGAGCAGCTCGCCGAGGTCACCGTCACCCAGGACCAGTTGGCCTACCTGGAAAAGATCGCGTTCATCAAGCCAGACTTCATCCGCTTCCTGAGCCTGTTCCGCTTCAACCTGCGCTACGTCCACGTCGGCCTCGACGACGCCGGCCAGTTGGCAATCCGCGTGCGCGGTCCATGGCTTCACGTCATCCTCTACGAAATCCCGTTGCTGGCGATCATCAGCGAGGTGCGCAACCGTTACCGCTACCGCGAGGTGGTGATCGAACAAGTCCGCGAACAGCTGTACCGCAACCTCGACTGGCTCAAGGCCGAGGCCAGCAGTGACGAGCTGGCAGGCTTTCAGCTGGCCGATTTCGGTACCCGGCGACGGTTCTCGTACCGCGTGCAGGAAGAGGTGGTGCACATCCTCAAACGCGACTTCCCAGGGCGCTTCGTCGGCACCAGCAACGTGCACCTGGCCCGCGAGTACGAGCTGCGCCCTATTGGCACCATGGCCCACGAGTGGTTCATGGCCCACCAGCAGCTTGGCCCGCGCCTTGTCGACAGCCAGGCAGCGGCCCTGGAGTGCTGGGTGCGCGAGTACCGCGGCCTGCTGGGCATTGCGCTCACCGACTGCATTACGATGGACGCGTTTCTTGGCGACTTCGACCTTTATTTCGCCAAGCTCTTCGATGGCCTGCGCCACGACTCGGGCGACCCACTGGCTTGGGCGGAAAAAGCCATTGCCCACTATCACCGGCTGGGTATCGACCCCAAGACCAAGACCCTGATCTTCTCCGACGGCCTGGACATGCCCAAGGCGCTTGGGCTTTACCGCGCCCTGCACGAACGCATCAACGTGAGCTTCGGGATCGGCACGCGCTTGACGTGCGATATCCCCGGGGTAGAGCCCATGAACATGGTGATCAAGATGACAGCCTGCAACGATGCACCCGTGGCCAAGATTTCGGACAGCCCGGGCAAGACGCAGTGCCGGGACGAGAACTTTGTGGCTTATCTGAGGCACGTGTTCAACGTAGATGCATGAACCCGTGCCTGTGGCCTCGCATTGCGCAGAGCCGTATCATGCGGGCCAGTTCACCCCTACCTTGTTTTCAACGTTCACGAGAAGGATCGCGAGATGGACATCACGCTGACAAAATGGATCGCAGCTTTGGGATTGGCGGCTTGCCTGGCAGGTTGCAAAGAAGAAACAATACCGGAGCCAACGGCTGACAACTGTACGCCGCAGATGCAGAAGAAGATCCTGGCGGATTTGTCCAAAGAGGCAAATCGCAACACGTTCATCGCCAACTGCAACTCTTTCCAGCAGGCGCACCAGCATACCGAATGGACCTTCAAGAAAAGCCCGCGCGACGATTTCTGATGGGGTAAGGATGCGCCGGTGTGACGCCTGGGCTAACACTGCACAGGTATTTGCCGATCAAGCCATCGCACATATCGTCGAAATTGGGCTGCTGGCAGGCCTTGCACCAGCTAGGCGTTTATTCGGTGTGATCCACTGGACCTCGCCCAACTGCCTCATTTGTTTCAGCGTAGGCGAGACTGAGCGCGTGAAAGCGGGCCGCCGCCCGCGAGGGCGCGCCCGCATGGGGCATCAGGATCGAAAAGCGCCGGACCAGTGATCGCTGCGCCATGTGCACCTTGCATAGAGTCGCATCGCCATGCCGGATCGACATGGCCGATACGAAGCCTACCCCCATGCCCGCACGCACCGCCTCCTTCACCCCTTCCACGCCGGCAATCTCCAGGTCGATGCGCGCCTGTACGTTACACGCTGCAAGCGCTCGCTCGACAATCTGGCGAACGCCCGACCCCTGCTCACGCAGCACCAACGGAAAAACGGCCGCTGCCTCCAGGGGCTGAGCGGCTGCACTGGCCAATGGATGGCCGGCAGGCACGATGGCGACGATTTCGTCCTCCAGCCATTCGGTGACGCCAGTCCCAGCGGGCAGCTCTGCGCCTGGCGACCCTTCGATCAACGCGATGTCCACATCACCCAGGGCGGCTACGATCTCAGCGGTGTTGCCGTGGACGGTGGAAACCGTCACTTGCGGGTACAGTGTCTTGAACCGGGCGATCAGGTAGGGAAGCACGTAGCTGGCAGGTGTGGTGCTGGCACCGACTCGCAATGTGCCGCGCTGCAGGCCGCGCATCGCTTCGCGCAACGACTGCGCCTGGTCGAAGGTCTCGCGCAGCCGGTTGGCATGGGCCAGTAATTGCTCGCCAGCAGCCGTCAGGCGCACACCGCGCCCTGCCCGTTGATAAAGGGGCTCGCCGAACGCTTGCTGCAAAAGCTTGAGCTGGCCGGAGACTGCCGGCTGTGACAAGTGCAGCGCCACGGCGGCATGGCTGATGTTGCCATGCTCGGCCACCACGGCAAACGTTATCAGTTGTTCAGGGGTCATCTGCGGAAAGTATCAGTTAAGTGGATAGATCGTATTTCAAAATACGATTTTTCATAAGCTTATAACCAAATTAACGTTATGCGCATCGATGCCTATCACCGGAGGATGCCATGACACCTGCCCACCACGCTTGGCTCGGTCGGCCTGCCGAACCGAAGCGAAGAACGCCCAATGGCGTGCTGTTCGTTGCCCTGTTCGCGCTTGCAGTCAGCCAGATGGCTGCCCTGCCCGTCTTCGCCCAACTCGGGCTCAGCCCGCTGATCCTCGGCATCGTCGCGGGGGCGCTTTACGCCAACGTACTGCGCGACAGCATCCCGGTAAGCTGGGCACCAGGCGTAGCGTTCTGCGCCCGAAACCTTCTGCGTATAGCCATTGCACTGTTTGGCCTGCGGATTAGCCTGCAAGAAATAGCGCAGGTGGGATGGCCCGGTCTGGCCATTTCACTACTGGTGGTCACCAGCACATTGCTGATAGGCACAGGGTGTGGCATGAAAGTGTTCGGGCTCGACCGGGATACCGCCCTGTTGACGGCCGCCGGCAGTGCGATCTGCGGGGCGGCGGCCGTATTGGCGTTCGAATCGGCACTGCGCAGCGCGCCGCACAAGAGCGCGGTGGCCGTAGGCAGCGTGGTGCTGTTCGGCACGGTGTCGATGTTCTTGTACCCCATCCTGGCCCAAGCGGGTTGGCTGCACCTTGACGCCCAGACGGCCGGGCTGTGGTTAGGTGGCACACTCCATGAAGTGGCCCAGGTAGTAGGCGCCGCCAGCACCCTTGGCCCTGAGACGAGCCATGTGGCGACCATCGTGAAGATGACGCGCGTGATATTGCTGGTGCCTGTGTTGTTCGTCGTTGGCTTCTGGATCAGCCGTGCGCCCCGGGCCGGCCTGGCCCAAGGTACGGGCCGCATCCCGGTGCCGTGGTTCGCCTTTGGTTTTCTGGCGCTGGTGGCGGTAAGTTCGCTGCAGGTTCTGCCTGGCAAGGTGCTGCTGGCCGTCAACGACCTGGATACCTTCGCGCTGACCATGGCCATGACGGCCTTGGGCATGCAAACCCGGTTCGAGCAGATTCGTCACGCCGGGCCTCGGGTTCTGGCGACCGGGGCGGTGCTCAACCTGTGGCTGCTCGGCGGTGGCCTGGCCATCACCCTCGGGGTACAGCGGTTGTTGGGATGATTGCTTCACGGCACGTGTTGGTGATGACGCCAGGATGTGCCGAGCTTTTTTTGCCAGCCTCTCGTTGCCGCTTCCATTTCTCGGTATGGTGTGGTGAAAGAAGAATGTTTTACCCGCACAGGAAAGACTTAGATGCCCCAACGCCATGTCATCAATGCATCCGTCAGCCCCAAGGGCAGCCTAGAAACGCTGTCCCAACGTGAAGTACAGCAACTGAGCGAGGCCGGTTCCGGCAGCCTCTATACCCTCTTCCGGCAGTGCGCACTGGCCATTCTCAATACCGGCGCCCACGTCGACAATGCCAAGACCATTCTTGAGGCCTACCAGGATTTCGAAGTGCGCATCCATCAGCAGGACCGTGGCGTTCGCCTGGAACTGCTCAACGCCCCGGCAGACGCATTCGTCGATGGTGAAATGATTGCCAGCACCCGGGAAATGCTGTTCAGCGCCCTGCGCGATATCGTCTATACCGAAAGCGAGCTGGCCAGCCAGCGCATCGACCTGGAGAGCTCCCAGGGCATCACCGACTACGTTTTCCATCTGCTGCGAAACGCGCGCACGCTGCGCCCCGGCGTAGAGCCGAAGATGGTGGTGTGCTGGGGGGGGCATTCGATCAGCACCGAGGAGTACCAGTACACCAAGAAAGTCGGGCATGAGCTGGGCCTGCGCAAACTGGACGTGTGCACCGGCTGCGGTCCCGGTGTCATGAAAGGCCCGATGAAAGGAGCCACCATTGCCCATGCCAAACAGCGCATGCAGGGCAGCCGCTACCTGGGCCTGACCGAACCCGGCATCATCGCCGCCGAGGCGCCTAACCCGATCGTCAATGAACTGGTGATCCTGCCGGACATCGAGAAGCGCCTGGAGGCCTTCGTACGTGTCGGCCACGGCATCATCATCTTCCCGGGCGGCGCAGGCACGGCAGAAGAGTTCCTGTACCTCTTGGGGATCCTGATGCACCCGGATAACCAGGATGTGCCCTTCCCCGTCGTGCTGACGGGCCCGCGCAGTGCAGAGCCCTATCTGCAGCAACTGCATGCCTTCGTCGGCGCGACGCTGGGCGAGGCGGCGCATCGACTGTACGAAATCATCATCGACGACCCGGCTGAAGTGGCACGCCACATGGTCGAAGGGCTCAAGCAGGTCAAGCAGTTCCGCCGTGAGCGCAACGACGCATTCCATTTCAACTGGTTGCTGCGGATCGAAGAGAGTTTCCAGCGCCCGTTCGATCCAACCCACCAGGCCATGGCTGACCTGGAGCTGCGTCGGGAGCTGCCGCCGCATGAATTGGCCGCGAATTTGCGCAGGGCGTTTTCCGGGATTGTGGCGGGCAACGTGAAGGACAAGGGTATCCGCCTGATCGAAGAGCATGGGCCTTATCAGATTCGCGGTGACAGTGCTGTGCTGGACCCGCTAGGGCGCTTGTTGCAAGCGTTCGTGGACCAGCACCGGATGAAGCTGCCCGGTGGGGCGGCCTATGTGCCTTGCTATCAGGTGGTGACTTGATCGTAGGGGTGCTTAGGCGTTGATTGGCGGCGGCGTTCAGGTGACGGTGTCGCTGATGGCCTGTACGAGGTAGCTGAATATATCTGGGACGGCCTGCATTGCAGGCCTCCTCTTAGGCCCCAGCGGTTGACAGTAATCATGACTGTCGCCTGCTTATGCGCACCGCTGTTGCATCTTTCACGCCGATCCAACTGCCTTACATAACATCATCAAGTTTCTCACCCCCTGTGGGAGCCTTGTGCCGCGATGGGCCGTGCAACGGCCCCAGATTTTAATTATATCTTTTAAAAAACTGGGGCCGCTGCGCGGCCCATCGCGGCACAAGGCCGCTCCCACAAAAGAAGATTTACTCATTTGCGAGTCTATGTAAGACGGTATGACCTACAGGGTTTGCCTTATAGACCTAGTTGTCTTTATTGATACTGGCAAAGCTGGTAAATACTAGGGCGCCACAATAATTCAAAGCAAAAAAAATGATGAGATATATTTGAAACTTCAACTCACTCAAAACTCAGTCCCAACCCACCCCATTCAAGAAAACTCATTTCCCACCACCTGCCGATCCACAAACCGAATACTGTCCCGCCCTCCGCGCTTGGATTCATACAACGCCACATCCCCCTGCTCAATCAACGCCGCCAAGCTCGCTGGGACCTGATCAAATACATTCACCCCAATGCTCAAGGTCACCGCCTGAGGGGTTGGCACCGCCCCGCCGGCATACCCCCGAAATTGTTCCCGCAACCCCCTGGCCAGCGCCACCACCCCCACCCGGTTCGCGCCACTGAGCAAAATGACGAATTCATCCCCACCCAGCCGCGCCGCCAAGGCACGCTCGGGCAACACTGCACGAATCATTTCACTCAATGCCACCAGCAACCGATCCCCCGCCGCATGCCCATGCAGGTCATTCACCAGCTTGAAATTATCGATATCGATCAACAACAAAGCGGCCGGCCGTATGCTGCTGACTTCCTTGAAGAAAGACACCGCCCTCACTTCCAAGGCACGTCGGTTGTACAGGGCTGTGAGCGGATCCCGCGCCGCCAGCCGGGCGATACGTTCTTCGCGGCGGTAGCGCACCGTGCCTGTCATGGACAATGCGATCAGCATGATCGCCATTGCCCCCTCCACCAAGGACACCTGGATGATCAAGCCCCCGAACGTTGCCAGATCGATCAAAGTACCCGGCGCAATCGCGATGATCGCCTTGATCACATAGAAAAGCCCATGCACCAACAGCACATACCGCAACTGCACCGCGCCCACGCTCAACGATTGCCCATGGGGCTGCAGCAAGGTGCTGGCCTTGAGGGTCAAGGCGGCGACCAGCAGCGAGTTGGCCATCAACATGACTTTCGACCACTGCGGACCGGCAGGCAGCAGCAACAGGGCGAACCAGATCAGCACGATCAAGAGCCAAGCACGCGAAATCCGGTCCTGGGTGAAGCGCAGCACGCCCATCAGGAACAGACCATGGGCCACCACCAGCAGACCGTTGGCAAACCAGATGCCAATGAACAGCAGTCCAATGCCTCGCAACAGGGCCAAGGTGCAGCCGACGGTGATGGTCGCGAAACCGGCGCTCCAATAAAGCAGTGAAGGTTCGCGAACACTTCGCCACTCGATCACCAAGTACAGTGCAGCGGCTGCCGCCAAGGCGATGGAGATGGTGAGCATGGTAGGTGGGTCAAGCGCCATGGCGGGTGTAGCCTATTCGAGTGGTCCGTGAAGGCGGCGATTGTATGCGCTCGCGATGAATTTTCAGAGCAAATGACGACCGCGTGCGCGAGACTTTCCATGGTCTGTGAGGGATGGATAGAGAACCTGCACCCACATCGACATGACGCTGATGGACAAGCCTAGCTCACTGCCGGTCGGTCAATACCACGAGGGGTGCCACACAGCATCGCCCGGCAGGTCAGCCGACCTTGAGCGGGTCGATCCAGAACAGGCGACAATGTGTCGCGGCCGTTAGCCCGAAGGCCCCACTGGCCGGCAGGGGGCCTAGCCGGCCTGCTCGCCATGCTGCGCAGCCGAGCCCATCAACGTCGTCAATACGTCGTTCTCCAGCGGTCGGCTGAGCAGATACCCCTGGACCTCATGGCACTGGTCATCACTGAGCAAGGCCAGTTGCTCAACCGTTTCCACGCCCTCGGCAGTGACGGTCATGCCCATCGCGTTCCCCAGGCTGATGATCGCCTGCACGACACTGCGGTCGCTGCTGCTCTTGCCCAGCGACTGCACGAACCGCCGATCAATCTTGATACTGTCGAACGGGTAGGTACGCAAATATCCCAGTGACGAATACCCTGTGCCGAAATCATCCATGTTCAGCCGCACCCCAAGTTCCTTCAAGGCGTTCATGGTGTGCAACGCGCCCTCCACGTCATTGAGCATGACGTTCTCGGTGATTTCCAATTCCAGCCGATGCGCAGGCAGCCCAGTGGTGCGCAAGGCCTCCGCCACATCCCGCACCACGTCGCTGCGGCTGAACTGCGCGGGCGACATGTTCACGGACACGAGCACATCGAGTGGCCAGGCCCCTGCCAGCGTGCAGGCCTCCTGCAGCACCCAGTTGCCCAGCAACACGATCACATCGCTTTCTTCGGCCAGCCCGACGAATTCATCCGGCATCAGCAGGCCAAGCCGGGGGTGCTGCCAGCGCACCAGCGCCTCGGCGGAAGCGATCGTGACCCCGTCGACCTTGAACCGTGGTTGGAAATGCAGCCGCAGTTCCCCACGGGGGATGCCCTCGCGAAGCTCCTGCTCCAACACGCGCTTTTCCAGCAACGCTGCGTTCATCTGCGTGGAGAAGTAACGCCAGGTGTTCTTGCCTGCTTGCTTGGCCCCGTACAGCGCCACATCGGCATAACGGATCAGGTCGCTGGGCCCGCCGGGATAATCGTCGGACATGACCACACCCAGGCTCGCGCCTATCTGAACCTTGTGGTGTTCCACCTCCATGGGCTGCTTGAGGGTATCGATGACCCTGGCGCAGAACCGGTCGAGCTCATCATGCGTACCCGGTGCGATCAGCACGATGACGAACTCGTCGCCCCCTAAGCGGGCCACCAGGTCACTGGAGCGGGTCATTTGACCGAGCCGCATGGCCACTTCGATCAACACCGCATCACCGGCCGGGTGACCGAGGCTGTCATTGATGGGCTTGAAGTTGTCCAGATCGAGCATCAGCACGGCACGCGAGGCCTTCGCGCTGTCTTCGAGAAAGCGGAAGAGCTTGTTGCGATTGGGCAGCCCGGTCAGGGCATCGTGCTGTGACAGATGCTGGATCTGGGCATGGGCAGCCACCTCGTCGGTGATGTCGGTACAGGTCCCGCGAAAGCCCTTGCAGATCTTGTGCTCGATGATGGCCTTGGCCGCGATTCGGCATTCGCGCCGTTGCCCTGCATTGTCCAGATACTGGCAGCGCAGAGTGCCGGTGGACTCACTGGCGCCAAGGCCGTGCAGCCAGGTCTCGACGTGCCCGGTTTCGCAATCGAACAACATGCAGACAGGCTGATTCAACCAGTGCTCGGCATCGTGCCCAGTCAGCTCGGCGAAGCGCGGGGAAAGGTAGATCAGATGCTGCTGTGCATCGGTTTCCCAGATCCAGTCGGACGCAGCTTCGGCCACGGCCTTGAAGCGTGCTTCACTGGCTTCCAGAGCCCGTTTGGAGGCAGTGAGCTGATGGTAGCCACGGTCGAGGTCGGCGCTGGTCCGCATGGCGTAACGGGCGAGCAGCACCATGAGCACCACGATGATCAACAGCGCTACCGCAAGCGGTGTGAACACGGCTTGCAGCAGATCGCTGCCGGGCTGCTCGATGTGCCAGGTCAGCCGGTAGGGGGTGCCTTCGAGGGGCAAGTGCCCCCTGTCGTCCGAAATGGAGTCGCTTGCCGTGACATCCAGGCTCGTCAGGCCGGTTGATTCACCCATCTGTCCGAGCAGGGTGGTTTCAATCGGCCGGATGAAGACCATGACCGAATTGTGCTCAGCCATGCTCGCTGCCAGGCCTGGAGGGCGTATCACCGCGCTGGTGAAGACCGCAGGCTGGCCGGCGAACAGCACGTAGCCCGACGCCGGCTGTTGCTGCAACATGGCCTGGCGGGCCTGTTTCACCAGACGAGCCCCTTCGGGGCTATAATGCTCGAACCCAAGGTCGCTCAGGCGCCCCTGGACCACGGCATAAAGGGTGCCCTGATCATCCAGGACAAAAACCCCCGCATAGCCATCGTCACTGTAGAGCGTGGCGCCGACGTTGCCCTCGTCGAAGGCCCACTGCCGGTCTGCTGGCCGCGCCAGATGATCATAGGCAGCTTGCCAGGAGGCATGCGTCCACAGGTAGCTGCGCTCGGCTTTGTGCAATTGGGCCAAGGCCGCCCCCGCGTGAAAACGGCTTTGTTCCAACTCGCGTTGATCGAGCGACACGGCGATGCGATACAGCGATACCAGCCCCAGGATCATCGCCAGCAAAAGCAAGCCTGAAAAAGCCAGCACCAAATGCCGCACCATGCGGCTGCGCGGCGAGTCATTGCCAAAAGCTGCTTCCATTCCTTGAACGCCTATTGCCTGGATGCACGAGGTGGATCGGCAGCGAACCTGGCCGATCAATGCAATCGATCGCCGAGCGGCGCAGTGCCCGCCTCTGCCTACAGAACCCGTTTTATTAACGGCTCCAACCGACTATAGCGTAGCCTGCGCAACAGCTTGCGCACTGGCTTGGGATGCTCGGCTTTGGCACCCAGAGCCTGCGCCGAAACGATAGCCGGAGCATGCTCACGCAAGGCGTTCAATTCCCCCTCCCTGGGCGCCTGCCATTGCCCAAGCGGGTCATCGATCAACAGGCCGTTCTCCAGGTCCAGATTGAAGCCGCGCGGGTTGAGGTTGTTGCCGGTCAACAGGCAATAACGCTGATCGATCCACACACCCTTGGCATGAAAGGTATGCCCCGGATCGTTCCACAATCTGATCTGCAGCTGACCACTGGCCAGCAACGGCTCACGACGACGCGCAAAGGCCCTGAGGTTGTCTTCGTACAGGTAAGGCAATGCACCGCTGGCATGGAACGGCTCACCTGGAGGCACATAGAAATCATTGGCGCTGCGGTGGCCGACGATGAATTCGACTTGCACCCCACGTGCTAACGCGTCGTCGATCTCGCGCATCACGATGCGGGGCGGGTTGAAATACGGGGTGCTGATGACGATACGTTCACGGGCCACGGCCAGCAGTGCACACACGGCCTTGTTCAACGCGTTGCGCCTGCCGACGCCGACCAAAGGAATGACCCGCAGCTGCCCATCCTCGGTAGCAGGGCCTGGCGCATACGCCAGCCGCCGCATCCGCGCCCGCAAGCGGCGGATGTCGCCACGCAAATCGGCAGTGGATGGCGCTGGAAGATCAAGGCGTGGCGTGGCCACCGAATGCAGCGACCGGGAGACCAGTTCGACCATGCAGTCTGCCAAGGCCTTGCTGTGAAACAGGTGATAGCGGTCCAGGCGGTAGCGGTCGAACCGATGCAGATAGACGTTATTGAGGCTGGCTCCGGTGTAGATCACGCAGTCATCGATGATGCTGCCCTTGAGGTGCAGCACCCCGAACAGCTCACGGGTCTGCACGGGCACGCCAAAGATCGCGATGTCCAGCTGGCGGCTCTGACGCTCGGCCTGATACCAGGCCGCGTTGCCAGGCTGCCTGCCCGCCCCCAGCAAGCCACGCCGGGCCCGGAACCAGTCCACCACGACCGTTATCTCAAGCGCTGGCCGCGCTGCCTTGGCTTGGTAGAGCGCATCCAGTACCTCCTGGCCGGCTTCGTCATGTTGCAGGTACAGCGCCACGATGACGATACGCCGAGTAGCTGTGCCAATGCGTTCGAGCAGGCAGGCCCTGTACGTCTGGGCATCCGGGAGTACTTCTATCGCCTTGGCGGCCATCGGGTAGCCTGGCAACTGGGCCAGCAGGTTTTCAGGGTTCACTTGCAGCCACCTTCTCGGCAAACTATGCCCCAGCTTGCACAGGAATCGCCCAATGGTCCACCCCGCTTCGGTAAATCCGTCGCCCGCCACGGTCAAGACATTTGGTTTTCTGATCATGCCCAACTTCACTACCATCGGCCTGGCGTCGGCGGTGGAAACCTTGCGCATGGCCAACCTGGCCGCCTGCAGGCCACTGTTTCGCAGCGTACTGATCGCAGCGCAAGACGGGCCCGTCACTGCCAGCAACGGGATGCGCGTGCTGCCTGACCACAGCATCGATGACGCGCCAGCGCTGGACGTGCTGCTGGTGGTAGGCCCAAACCCCATCGAACATGGCCCTGGCACCCGAACTCAAATCCGCTGGCTACGCGAACTGGCCAGGCAACGCCTGCCGCTAGGTGGCATCTGCACGGGCAGTTACCTGCTGGCCAAGGCAGGCTTGCTCGACGGCTACCGCTGTACCATCCATTGGGAAGACCTGTCGACCCTGCAGGCCCGCTTCCCGCACATCATCAGCTCCCACCAGCTGTTCGAGCTGGACCGCGACCGTTATACCTGCTCAGGCGGCATCGCCGCGGTCGACATGCTGCTGCAATTGGTGGCTCGCGAGCAGAACGGCCCGGCCGTTGCTGCCAAAGCTGCCGAACTGCTGCTGTGCGATCGTGTGCGTAGCGAGGGCGAGCGCCAGCGGGTGTCGTTGCGGACCCTGCTGGGCACTGCCCAGCCCCGCCTCAGCCAGATCGTGGCGATCATGGAAGCCAACCTCGAAGAGCCTTTGGCGCTCAAGGAGCTGGCCAGCCTCAACGGCCTGACCGTTCGCCAGCTGGAGCGCTTGTTCAAGCACCATCTGCAACATACGCCAACCCGGTATTACCAGACGCTGCGTTTGTCCCACGCCAGGCAGTTGCTGCTGCAGGGCGACACACCTGTAGGCGATGTCGCAATGGCCTGCGGCTTCAGTTCGGCGGCGCATTTCTCCAAGGCCTACAGCCGGCTGTTCGGTCTTTCACCTTCCGCCCAGCGCCGCCAAGCGGCCTTGCAATGACCAACCGCGCCTGGCAGCTACTTGCGAATGACATTGTGTTGCGGTCCATAGGGGAACTGGGTGATGTTGTCGGCTCCCTGCTCGGTCACTATCAAAATGTCGTGCTCACGGTAGCCGCCCGCCCCTGGCAACCCCTGCGGCAACATGATCATGGGCTCGATCGACACCACCATGCCCGGTTCCAATACGGTGTCGACGTCCTCTCTAAATTCCAGGCCGGCTTCGCGCCCGTAATAGTGACAGAGCACGCCGAAGGAATGACCGTAGCCGAAGGTGCGGTATTGCAGCAGGTCGTAGCGCCGGTAGATTTCATTGAGCTGCGATGCGATATCGCAGCAGCGCGTCCCCGGACGCACCAGGCGCTGACCTGCCTCATGCACGTCGACGTTCACCTGCCACAAGCGCAGGTACTCGTCCGGGCAATGGTCGAGGAACAGTGTGCGCTCCAGCGCCGTGTAATAACCGCTGATCATAGGGAAGCAGTTGAGGCTGAGGATCTCGCCCTTGCTTACACGCCGGCTGGTCGCCGGGTTGTGGGCACCGTCCGTGTTGGGGCCGGACTGGAACAGCGTCCAGGTATCCATTAGCTGGCTGTCGGGGTAGCGCCTGGCAATGTCCCGGACCATGGCCTGAGTGGCATGCAGGGCCACCTCGAACTCGGGCGCCTGGTCGGCCAGCGCCTCGATCATCGCAGCACCGCCGATATTGGCTACTTGTGCCCCCTGGCGAATCAAGGCCTGCTCTTCAGGCGACTTGATCAGCCGCAGGCGCATGCACCCGGTACTGACATCCACGAGTTCTGCACGTGGGTAGCAAGCCGCCAGCGCGGCATGGGTGTGCAGTGTCAGGTGATCGCCTTCCACCCCAATGCGCCTTGCCTGGGGCAGTGCCTGACGCAGGGCAGTGAAAAAGCTTCCCTTTCGCCAGTCGGTGTAGACGATGTTGTCGGTGCCCACCGAGCGACGCCACGGTTGCCCGCCGTCGATGTTGGCGCTGATCAGGATGACCTGGTCATGGGTGACAACCACCGCGTAGGCACGGCCGAACGCGCAATAGAGGTAATCGCTGTAGTAATTGACGTTGTGATAGGAGGTGAAGACGATCGCCTCGAGCTGCTGGGCACGCATCAGGGCGCGCACGTCAGCGTGCCGGCGGGCGTATTCCTGAGCCGAGAACGTCGCTGCGACCTTCTCACCGTTGCGAATCCTGAGGGTATCGGGCATGTGCATGATCGTGATTCCTTGGGGTAGTGAGCACGCAAACCAGGCCGGCCGCCTGAAAGCATTGCAGCATGCTTCTGCGTCTCACATTTGCACCCAGGCGACCTCGAATTGGCAGCAGCACTCCCGTCATCGCCACAGCGAAGCCGGCCAATGCCCCAGGGCAGGCACTACCCCGTTGTCAAAGCAGCACACACACGCGCTTCACCGCCGCCGTTGCATCCAGGCCGCCCCCAGACCACTGAGGCAGATCACGGAAATACCGACCAGGCTGAGCGTATCAGGGGTCTGGCTATAGAACACCAGGCCCAGCAGGCCGGCGAAGACGATCTGGCAGTAGCTGAACGGCGCCAGCAGCGCCGGCGCTGCGAAACGGAAGGCCTGGGTCAGCAACAGATGGGCCGTCATGCCGAAACCACCCAACGCCAGCATCAGCAACGCATGGTCCCAGCGCGGCGTTTCCCAGAAAAACGGTACCAGCGCACTCATGGCCAAGGTGTTGCACAGGCCGGCATAGAAGTTACTGGTGGTGGGGCTATCGTGCGCGGCCAGGATACGGGTCAACAGCTGGTAGAAGGAAAACCCCAGCGCCGAGCCGAACGGGTACAAAATGGCCGGCGTGAACAGCGCCCCGCCTGGGTGCACCACGATCAGCACCCCGACAAACCCCAACACCACGGCCATCCATTGGACCACCGTGACCCGCTCCTTGAGCAGCGGCACAGACAGCGCGGTGACCAGCACCGGCGCGAGGAAGTTGACAGCCGTCGCTTCGGCCAACGGCAGGTACTGCAACCCCGATGTAAACAGCAGGCTGGTGCTGAGCAGGCTCAAGGCGCGCAAGGTCTGGAGCAGGGGGCGCCGTGTGCGCAGCACGTTCAGGCCTGAATGCGGCAGGAAGATGCCAGCCATCAACAACGTATGCACCACGTACCGCGCCCATACCACCATGACCACCGGGTACAGCCCACCCAGGAACTTGGACAGGGCATCGTGGCTGGCGAACATGAACGTGGCGCACACGACCAGCACGATGCCGCGAAGCGGTTGGTTGACGCCGGACAGCGGGGTACTGGAACTCATGGCTCTCTCGAAGTGGACGCAAAAACCGCGCTGCGCCATTATGAAGCCGCGCGCACGCACCGACTGGGCGTGGCAGCAGGATTCTAAAAGAGATACCGGGAGTGCGGAAGTTCAATCATCAGCGCAGCGCCCTTTTGCCTGAGGGCGGCGAACCGCAAGCGTGGCCACTCAGCCCTCTACCACCCCCTGCAGCCTGGCCCAAAGGCGCTCCACCTCGGCCCTTTCGGTACCCAGGGCACCGATCGAGACGCGCACCATCCAGCGGCCATCGAGCACGGCCGGGGTCACATAGGCGTTGCCCGACGCGTTCAGGCGTTCGGCCCAGGCCTTGGTATGGCCATCCAGCGCCTCACCTTCTGTGCCCTCAGGGCAGTGTCGAAGGCACAACGTCTGCAAGGGCACAGGCGCAAGCAGCTGCCAGCCTCTTGTGGCACGCACCTGTTCGGCCAGCCACTGGGCGTTGTCCAGGTCCCTGCGCAGCCGTGCCTGCAACGCCTCGACACCCTCTGCGCGCAGCATGAACCACAGCTTCAGCGCACGGAACCTGCGCCCCAGCGGGATGCCCCAGTCGCGCAGGTTCTTGACCTGCCCATCGACCGAGGACTGCAGGTAGCTAGGGTTGGTGCTCATCACCCGCACCAGGTGCTGCGGGTCGCGCACGTAATAGACGGAGCAATCGAAGGCGACCCCAAGCCACTTGTGCGCGTTGACCACCACCGAATCGGCAAGCTCGATCCCATCCCACATCCAACGGCATTCGGGCAATATCATCGCCGAACCGGCCATGGCCGAGTCCACGTGCAGCCAAAGGTCATGCTGCTGGGCGAGGGTACCGATGGCGCGCACCGGGTCGAGGGCCGTGGTTGCCGTGGTGCCACAGGTGGCCACGATGGCACACGGTTGATTGCCAGCAGCCAGGTCCTGCTCGATGGCTTGCGCAAGCGCGGCTGGGCATAGTGCAAAGGCGTCATCGGTAGCGATCAGGCGGATGTTGTCGCGGCCAAAGCCTGCCAGCAGCGCCGCCTTGTCCACCGAGCTGTGGGCATGGGCGCTGACGTACACGATCAAGGGTCTGCCCTGGCCTTGAAGCCCGCCACGGACCAGTGCGTAACGGCTTGAGCGTTCACGGGCGCAAATCAGCGCGACCAGGGTGCTGGTGGAGGCCGTGTCCTGAATCACCCCGCTCCATTGTGGCGACAAGCCGAGCATCTGGCGCAGCCAGTCCAGGGTCGTCTCTTCCAGTTCGCTCAGCGCCGGGCTGGATTGCCACGACAGCCCCAGTACGCCGAGTCCAGTACTCAGAAAGTCACCCAGCACCGAGGAAAGCGTCCCGTTCGACGGAAAGTAGCCGTAGAAATCAGGATGCTGCCAATGCGACAGGCCCGGCATGATCAACCCATCGACATCCTTGAGAATCGCGTCGAATGACTCGCCCTGTTGCGGCGCCGCCGGTGGCAGCGCCGCCTTCAGATAACCAGGCTCGACCTGAGCCATGACTGGACGCGCGTGCACTGTCTGGCGGTAGTCGGCAATCAGGTCTATCAACTGATGGCCGTATTGGCGGAATGCTTCGGGGGTCATGCGCATGCTCCTATGGTGGGCGCCGCACCGTGTGATCGTGGGCTGTCCACATCGGCGTTGGCTGCAGGGCAGTGTAGGGCGCGCCGCTCACCCCAGGAACCGCGCCTTGCGCATACCTGCTATGGCAAAAGCGCAAGGCCGCCCTGCACGCCGAACTGCGACTGGCGCCACAGCTCGAAGACCCGGTTGCGAAACCAGCGATGCTCGGCCGAAGCGTGCAAGCGTTGGTGCCACACCACCCAATAGCGCTGGCTGTGCTCGATGAAACCCAGCGGTCGCCAAGCCAGCGGGTGCAGGCGGCACAGTTGTCGGGCGATGTGTTCGGGCACGGTGGCCACTGCCTGGCTGGTGGCAACCACCTTCACCGTGGCGCAGAAGAACGGCACTTGCAGGCTGATGCGGCGTTGCAAGCCCTGCGCGCGCAAATGCTGGTCGATGAAGCTGTCCTTGTCCCCACCGCCGGAAATGCGCACGTGCCTGCACGCCAGGTAGTCGCTTTGCGCGATTGCGGCATGGGCCGTCAACGGGTGATCCAGGGCCATCAGGCACACCGCCCGATCTTCGCCTAGCAGACGCCCATGGACATTGGGCGGCGATTCGTCGAACAGCGTGGTGGCAAGGTCGATCTCGCCACTGGCCAGCAGCGCATATTGGCCGGCTTGCCAGGTGCGGTATTCCAGGCTGATGCCCGGCGCTTCCTGCTGCAGCGCAGCCACCAGCAACGGCAGCATGTGCTCGGCGACATAATCCGAAGCGGCAAGGCAGAAGCGGCGTTGGCAGCGGGCTGGCTCGAATACCGCAGGCTGGCGAAGCGCCTGGAGTTCATCCAGCACCTGACGCAAAGGCTCCACCAGCGTCCGGGCGTGCTCGCTCAGCACGTACCCCCTGCCCTGGCGAACCAGCAGCGGGTCGCCAAACGCCTCGCGAAGCTGGGCCAGCTGACGGCTCAGGGCGGACTGGCTGACGCCCAGGCGTTCTGCCGCCCGGCTGAGGTTCTTCACCTGCAGCAGATGATCGAGCGTGCGCAGATGAGCCAGGCTGAGCGACGAAAATGCAGGGTTCATGTCAGTTCCCGCCCGGGCGAGGCCGCAGCCCCGCGGTAGACCTGTCCACGCAGCGCCTGGCCAAAGCTCATGAAACCGGGCAGGCGCGTCAGACGGGGGACGAACGCTTAGGCCGTCAGACCAACGTAGACGTTCTGAACGTCATCGTTTTCATCGATGGCCTCGAGGAACGCCTCGACCTCGGCCAGCGCCTCTGCGCTCAGGGTCGAAGCAGGCACCGGGTTTTTCGGGGTATAGCCGATCTTGGCGGAAGTGACGGTGAAGCCGTGCACAGGCAAGGCTTTCTGCACAGCGTCCAAGTCGGTGGTGTCGGTGATGAACAGGGTAGACCCCTCCTCGTCCCCTTCCTCGAAGTCCTGGGCACCGGCTTCGATGGCGGCCATCTCGGGATCGGCGTCACCATTGGGGGTGGCCTCGATCAGGCCGACATGGTTGAAGTCCCAGGCGACCGAGCCGCTGGCGCCAAGCTGGCCCTTGCGAAACAGCACGCGAATCTGCGCCACCGTGCGGTTGACGTTGTCGGTCAGGCACTCGACGATCAGCGGGACCTGATGCGGGGCAAAGCCTTCGTAGCTGACAGCCGTATATTGCACGGCATCGCCATCAAGGCCTGCACCTTTGCGAATGGCCCGTTCCAGGGTTTCGCGGGTCATCGACGCCTTCTTGGCCTGCTCGATGGCCAGGCGCAGGCGCGGGTTCATGTCCGGGTCGGCGCCGGACTTGGCAGCGATCTGGATTTCCTTGGACAGCTTGCCCATGACCTTGCCCTTGGCATTGGCCGCGGCTTCTTTATGTTTGGCTTTCCACTGTGCGCCCATGTCGACTCTCTTGTTTCAGCGGCCGGTTCAGGAAGCGACCGGCACAAAAAGTGGGAGCAGTTTATACGCCTATGGCGCCAGATCGACAACCGTCTGCACGGCCTCCAACGCGCTGTTGCGTACCTGGGTCGCTCAGCGGGTGGCCACCACGAACAAGCGCGGAAACGGCAGCAGCACCTTGCCGTCGGTGGCGGGCGGATAGGCGCTTTGCATCGCCTGCAGGTACATCTGCAGGAAATCGTCCTGCTCGTGCGGCAAGAGCCGCGCCAGGTAAGGCCGCAAGGCTGAGCCCTTGAACCACTGCACCACCCCTTCTGCGCCGTCGGCCAACGGGTGGTGGTAGGTCGTGCGCCACACCTCCACACGGGCGCACAACGGGCTCAGCAGGTCGTAGTAGTACGCCGCGCCGTGCCGGGGCGGCAGCTGGAAGTCCTCGAATTTGGTCGCCCACGGGCCACGGCTGGCGATCTCGCGCAATGCAGTGTGCGCTGGCTCTTCCAGGTTGTCAGGCGTCTGTACGGCCAGGCTGGCGCCCTCGCTCAGCTGGCGCACCAGGTGCGGGTAGAGACGGCCATGGTCGGGCACCCATTGCAGCGAGGCATTGGCCAGGATCAGGTCTTGAGGTTCGGGGGCGGACCAGCCTGCGATGTCCGCCGTGACCAAGTGCACGCGGGGGATGCACAGTCGCTTGCGTTCTCGGGCTTTTTCGATCATGTCAGGGTCGCTGTCCAGGGCGGTCACCTGGGCATCGGGACAGCGTTGCAGCAACACCTCGGTGGAGTTGCCGGGCCCGCAGCCCAGGTCGGTCGCATGTCGCACCGGGCGCGGCGGCACCGCCCCCAGCAGGTCACGCACCGCTCGGGTGCGTTCGTCTTCGAACAAGGAATACTGGGTGGCAGACCAGGACATGGCAACGTTCTCCGATGAGCGATGCCGTCCAGCATATGCCATCTGCCGTGGAAAACGCGAAGCGGCCGGGTCCTCGGGGGAGCCGGCCGCTTCGCAGAGCAGGTGACGCTTAGTGTCGGCGCGCGCTGCGCATCTGGTGCACAACCCCCATCGCCACCACCAACGCCGCTGCGATACCTGTGGAGATCACCAGGATCTGGTAGTCAGGCATGAACGCCATGGTTACCAAAGCCGCCACGATGAACGCGATGACCAGGTAGGTCAGCCAAGGAAACAGCCACATCTTCAGGCGCACTTCTTTGCCTTCGGCAATCAGCTTGCGGCGCATACGCAACTGCGAGAAGGCGATCACCAGGTACACCAGCAGTGCGATCATGCCTGTGGTGTTCATCAGTGTATCGAGCACGTCCTTGGGCCGCAGGGTCTCGCTGAAGTTGATCAGCGCACACACCACCGCCACCGCGCACGAGCCCATGATCGCGTACACCGGCACGCCGGTGCCGGCACGGGTGATCTTGAAGAACGACGGGGCATCGCCACGCTGGGCCAGGGAGAACAGCATGCGCGATGCGGTGTAGTGACCCGAGATCAGGCAGCTGCTCACCGAGGTCAATACCACGAAGTTCATCAGCAACTCGGCATAGGGCACGCCCAGCAGCTCAAGGGTACGGCGGTAGGCACCATAGCCGGAAACGCCCAGGTGCGGATCGTTCCACGGTACCAGGCAGACGATCAGGAAGATCGAGCCCACGTAAAACAAGCATACGCGCCATACCACCGAGTTGGTGGCCTTGACGATCTGCGCCGCCGGGTCCTTGGCCTCGGAGGCAGCGATGGTCACGATCTCGGCCCCCAGGAAGGCGAACATCACCCCGAGCAAGGCACCGATGACCGTGGTGATGCCGTTGGGCATGAACCCTTCGGCGG
>CAURYQ010000029.1:0-40397 GCA_963529135.1 uncultured Pseudomonas sp.
TGGCGGACTCAGCAGGATTCGAACCTGCGACCGCTCGGTTCGTAGCCGAGTACTCTATCCAGCTGAGCTATGAGTCCGTGTCTTGCCGCGCATTATAGGTTGCTGAAACATTTTTGCAAGAACTTTTTCGTTTAAAATCAACGACTTAGCATTCTTACAACTTACAGCAACCTAAGCGAATAATGGCGGTGAAGGGGGGATTCGAACCCCCGATACCCTTATGAGGTATACTCCCTTAGCAGGGGAGCGCCTTCGGCCACTCGGCCACCTCACCGCAACACGGGGCGTATAATAACCAGACCCCTCCCCGTTTGCAAACCCTTTTTTGAAAAAAAACCGAGAAAAATTAAAGGGTTGGTTCTTCGTCTTTCTCGTTCTTGATTCTCAGGTAGATTTCTTCACGGTGCACGGCGACTTCCTTGGGTGCGCTGACCCCGATACGTACCTGGTTGCCCTTGACACCCAGGACGGTCACGGTGATCTCACCGTCGCCAATGATCAAGCTCTCGGCGCACCGACGAGTCAAAATCAACATACGCTTTCCTCACGCAAATCATTTCAGGGATAACAGTCTTTGACGCTGTGGCCATGCCCGCCCCTGGTCAGGGGCTCGCCATGGCCGAAACATGGCCGTCATGGGCGATGAGTCGCCCCCGATGGCCAGAAACACGAAGGGCGCGGCAAGCCGCGCCCCTTGAGGCCGTCCTTCACTCACTCTGTCGCGATGGCGCGTCCAGCTCGAAGGCCGTGTGCAGCGCACGTACCGCCAGCTCGAGGTACTTCTCCTCGATCACCACCGAGACCTTGATCTCGGAGGTGGAGATCATCTGGATGTTGATGCTCTCCTTGGCCAGCGCTTCGAACATGCGGCTGGCGACACCGGCGTGCGAACGCATGCCGACGCCGACGATGGACACCTTGGCGATCTTCAGGTCGCCGGTGGTCTCGCGGGCGCCGATCTCGCGCGCCGTGTTCTGCAGCACCGACAGGGCCTTCTCGTACTCGTTGCGGTGCACGGTGAAGGTAAAATCGGTGGTGTTATCGTGCGATACATTTTGCACGATCATGTCCACTTCGATGTTCGAGGCGCTGATCGGGCCGAGGATCTTGAACGCCACGCCCGGGGTGTCCGGTACGCCACGAATGGTCAGCTTGGCTTCATCGCGGTTGAAGGCGATACCGGAAATGATCGGCTGTTCCATGGATTCCTCTTCATCGATGGTGATGAGGGTCCCCGGACCCTCCTTGAAGCTGTGCAGCACGCGCAGCGGGACATTGTACTTGCCGGCGAACTCCACCGAGCGGATCTGCAGGACCTTCGAACCCAGGCTGGCCATTTCCAGCATCTCTTCGAAGGTGATCTTCTCCAGACGACGCGCCTGCGCCACGACCCGCGGGTCGGTGGTGTAGACGCCGTCGACGTCGGTGTAGATCTGGCATTCGTCGGCCTTCAGCGCCGCCGCCAGGGCCACGCCGGTGGTGTCCGAACCGCCACGGCCCAGCGTGGTGATGTTGCCTTGCTCGTCGACACCCTGGAACCCGGCGACCACGACCACGCGCCCGGCCTTGAGGTCGGCGCGGATCTTCTGGTCGTCGATCTGCAGGATGCGCGCCTTGTTGTGCGCACTGTCGGTCAGGATGCGGACCTGCGCACCGGTGTACGACACCGCCGGGACGCCACGCTTGTTCAGCGCCATGGCCAGCAGGCCGATGGTGACCTGCTCGCCGGTCGACACGATCACATCGAGTTCGCGCGGATCCGGGTGCTCGGTGACCTGCCTGGCCAGCTCGATCAACCGGTTGGTTTCACCGCTCATGGCCGACAGCACGACCACCAGGTCGTCGCCCGACTCACGGAATTTCTTGACCTTGTCGGCAACCTGCTCGATCCGCTCGATGGATCCGACAGAGGTGCCGCCAAATTTCTGTACGATCAACGCCATTTCAATGGTGCCTCAGCCCATACAGGGCCCCAAAATACAATCCAACCTGAAGGACAGGGTGGCCCACCCAAGAAGGCTTGGGAGCGCTGCTCGCGCTCAGGCCGCCCTGCCCTTCATCTCAAAGTCCCTGCTCTGCGAACGGCACGGCGAGCGCCAGGGCCTGGTTCAAGGCCGCGACGTCGACGCCGCCACCCTGCGCCATGTCCGGACGCCCGCCACCCTTGCCACCCACTGCCGCAGCGGCTTGCTTCATCAGATCGCCAGCCTTGAGTTGGCTGGAGAGGTCTTTGGTCACGCCGGCCACCAGCACGACCTTGCCCTCATGCTCGCTGCCCAGCAGGATCACTGCATGGCCGAGCTTGTTCTTAAGCTGATCGACCAGGGCGAGCAAGGCTTTGCCATCCTGCCCGTCTACACGGGCGGCAAGCACCTTGGCGCCCTTGACCTCCACAGCCGCGTTGGAGAGATCATCCCCGGCGGCGCTGGCGGCCTTGGCCTGCAGCTGCTCGAGCTGCTTCTCCAGCTGGCGGTTGCGCTCGAGCACAGCCGACAGCTTGTCGATCAGATTGTCACGGTTGCCTTTCACCAATTGCGCCGCTTCCTTGACGTGCTCCTCGGCAGCGTTCAGGTAGGCCAACGCTGCTGCACCAGTCACGGCCTCGATACGACGCACACCCGAGGCCACGCCGCCTTCGCTGATGATCTTGAACACGCTGATGTCACCGGTGCGCTTGGCATGAATGCCACCACACAACTCCACCGAGAAGTCGCCACCCATGGTCAGCACGCGCACCGTATCACCGTACTTCTCGCCGAACAGCGCCATGGCGCCCTTGGCCTTGGCCGTTTCGATGTCGGTCAGCTCGGTTTGCACAGGGGTGTTGCGGCGCACCTCGCGGTTGACGATTTCTTCCAGGGCCTTGATTTGCTCTGGCTTGACCGCCTCGAAGTGGCTGAAGTCGAAACGCAGGCGCTGGCTGTCGACCAGCGAGCCTTTCTGCTGTACGTGCTCACCCAGGACCTGGCGCAAGGCTTCATGCAGCAAGTGGGTAGCGGAGTGGTTCAGCGCAGTGGCGTGCTGCACGTCCGCATCGACCTTGGTCTGCACGGGAGAGCCTATGACCAGGGCGCCGGTGGCGACCACGCCATGATGCAGGAAGGCGCCACCGGTCTTGGTGGTATCACGCACATCGAAACGTGCCGGGCCTGCCTGAATGTAGCCCGAGTCGCCCACCTGGCCACCGGACTCGGCATAGAACGGTGTGCGATCGAGCACGATCACCCCTTCCTGGCCTTCGCCCAACTGATCGACCGGTTTGCCATCGTGGTACAGCGCGATGATCCTGGCCGCGCCCTCAGTGGCTTCATAGCCCAGAAACTCGGTAGCAGTGTCGACCTTGACCAGGCTGTTGTAGTCCATGCCGAACGCACTGGCCGAACGTGCACGTTCGCGCTGGGCTTCCATTTCACGCTCGAACCCGGCCTCGTCGATGGTCAGCTCGCGCTCACGGGCGATATCGGCAGTCAGGTCCATCGGGAAGCCGTAGGTGTCGTAGAGTTTGAACACCACGTCGCCCGGCACCACGTCGCCCTGCAGTTGGGCCAGGTCCTGTTCGAGGATGCGCAGGCCCTGCTCGAGGGTCTTGGCGAACTGTTCTTCTTCAGCCTTGAGGACACGCTCGATGTGCGCCTGCTGGTTGGCCAGCTCCGGGAATGCTTCGCCCATTTCCGCCACGAGCGCGGCAACGATCTGGTAGAAGAAGCTGCCTTTGGCGCCCAGCTTGTTGCCGTGACGGCAAGCACGACGAATGATGCGCCGCAGCACATAGCCACGGCCTTCGTTGGACGGCAGGACGCCGTCGGCGATCAGGAAGCCGCAGGAGCGGATGTGGTCGGCCACCACTTTGAGCGAGGCTTGGCCTTCGTTGCTGCAACCAATGGCGGTAGCGGCCGCGGACAGAAGGTTCTGGAACAGGTCGATCTCGTAGTTCGAGTGCACGTGCTGGAGCACGGCGCTGATGCGCTCGAGGCCCATGCCGGTGTCCACCGACGGTGCCGGCAGCGGGTGCAGCACGCCGTCGGCAGTTCGGTTGAACTGCATGAACACGTTGTTCCAGATCTCGATGTAACGGTCGCCGTCTTCTTCCGGCGAGCCGGGCGGGCCGCCCCAGATGTCTGCGCCGTGGTCATAGAAGATTTCGGTGCACGGCCCGCACGGCCCGGTATCACCCATGGTCCAGAAGTTGTCGGACGCGTAAGGGGCACCCTTGTTGTCGCCGATGCGGACCATACGCTCGGCGGGCACGCCCACTTCCTTGGTCCAGATATCGTAGGCTTCGTCGTCGGTGGCGTAGACCGTTACCCAGAGCTTGTCCTTGGGCAGGTTCAACCACTTCTCCGACGTCAGGAAGGTCCAGGCGAAGGTGATGGCGTCGCGCTTGAAATAGTCACCGAAGCTGAAGTTGCCCAGCATTTCGAAGAAGGTATGGTGACGTGCGGTGTAACCGACGTTTTCCAGGTCGTTGTGCTTGCCACCGGCGCGCACGCATTTCTGGCTGCTGACAGCACGGGTATAGGCGCGCTTCTCCGCTCCGAGGAAACAGTCCTTGAACTGGTTCATGCCGGCATTGGTGAACAATAGGGTCGGGTCGTTGTTCGGAATCAGCGAACTGGACGCGACTCGGGTATGCCCCTGTTCTTCGAAGAAGCGAAGGAAGGCTTCACGGATTTCTGCGCTTTTCATAGGATCTTCCACGGAAACGGCGGCCCATCAGGGCAAAGCGTCGACGAAACGACGGCAAAGGGCCGCATTATATCGGGCCTGCAGGCTTGATGCAGTGTGTTTATGCGATTGAAGTCGCCGAATCGGCCATTGGCAGCGTCACAGCGCACTGAACATTCATGGGCCCGATGCTAAAGCCCAGGCTTCCCAGCTGGCAACACCTGAACACGCCGCCTGCACGCGCCGTGATTAGCATGTTGATCGAATACCCCTGACCGAAAAGGCAAAGGGCGGTAGCTCACTACCACGCCACGGGCCCGCTTGAGGCTTAGGGTGCCTTCTTCGTCATCAGAAGGGATACCGCCAATGCCTCAATCCACTATCGTGGTACACGACCCCGCCGGCTCGATCGAGCAGCATCCGCTGCCGTATCAGGGCCAGGACTGGATGATCAATCGCGAAAATCGAACCTTACGGGTGCAGGCGCTGCGTTCGAGCATTGCCCTGTCCGTCCACGCCCAGGTCGGTGGTGTCGTTCTGCGCAGCGACGGTTTCCGCTACGAGCTGCCGTTGGCCGGCGATGACATCTTGCACATACGCACTGGCCCAGGGGATGACCGCGTGCAGGTCGCCACCGATGTGATCAATCAGATCGTGCTGGAAACCGGTGCCGGCGACGACATCATCCAGGCGCAAGGCCTCGGCACGGCAGGGGCACAGGCCATCGGTCGGGTAGTGATCGATGCCGGACCAGGTAACGACCTGATCGAAACCACCGGCCTGCAACAGGCCGAGATCGACGCAGGGGCTGGCAACGATACTGTGTACAGCGGTGCAGCCCATGCCATTGTCCATGCAGGGGAAGGTGAAGACGCCATCAAGGTTGTTGAAGGCCGGGCCGTGATCGAGGCGCTCTACGGGCACAACCGCCTCACCACCGGCATGCTGGACGACCGCCTCTACGCAGACGCGAGCACGATCACACCAGAGGACGGCTTCACTGCACCTGTGCTCCATGACCTAGCCGACACCGACTTGCCTGCCGCTTATCTCAGGACGTTCCTCGTGCAGGGGGATGCCCACTACATCGAGAAGGTGCACCGTCAACTCAACATGCTCCGGGCCAGCCCGACCGCCTCGGTATTGCTGGCTGACCTGGTGGCCAGAAACGCACGGGTGGTCATCTCCCCCATCGAGGCATTGGACAACGCCTACGCCGATCATGAACCAGGCCAGGGCGACCCAAGGATTCGCGGCGGTAACCGCGGCGCACGAGTACTCAATTGCAGCATCGGCTACAACCCGCTGGCTCAGCGTCCAGATACACCTTCACTGGTCATGCTCTATCACGAGCTATGCCATGTCTGGAATTTCGTGACTGGCAGCGTCACAGATGAGCCTGAGCGCCAGGTCGTCGGTTTGGAGGCGGGACCCCAGGGCTTCGACTACGATGACGACCCAACCACGCCACCAAGCCTGAGCAACCCGTTCCCTTTCAACGAAAATGCGCTGCGCCTGGAGCTTGGCTTGCCGGCCCGCCAGACCTATCCGTAACCGGATTTGCCGCATGCCGGATGGCTTGACGACAGTTATCAGATGCGTCACCAGGTCGCTGAGCCTGGCGTGCTGGCGCCACATACGAGGCGTCAGGCCAGGCTTTGGCCGTCATCGGGTACGACGATGATCCCCGCCCGCAGGCCATTGCGCACCTTGGGGTTGGGGAAAATGATCCGGGCGCCTTCCTCTTCGACCACGCAGCGTACGCCGGCCAGGTCATCGGCGAGCAGGTAGCCTTTGTCCAGTGGCGAGAAGTTCTGGACATCGGCCGGCAGGTGCAGGCGGAAACCGTCACTGTGCTTGATGATTTCACGTGCCACGCTGAACAACTGCAACCCATTGAGCGAGTGCTCGGTTTCAGGCTCCGTGGCCTGAATGATACGCACCAATCGGGCTTCGAGCCGGTCGAGGTTCACTTCGTCATTCTGACCAAAGGGGCGGGCCTTGCCCAGCTCGAGGGTAAAGGCCTCGGCATCGAGCTGCTCGTACGTGAAGGCACTGAAGGTGATCGAAGGTTTGCGTTGCAGCAGCACCGCCTCCATGCCCGCTGCGGCCAGGCGAGCCAGTTCGCGTCGGGAATGCGCACGCCCTTCCTTGAAGGGATACAGGGCGAACTGTTCGATTCTGGATCCACGAATGGCGGTATGCAGATCGTAGTGCAGGCGGCGGCGATCAGGCTGGCTGAAAAAGACCCGCGCAAACTGCTCAAGCTCGGCAGCACGCAAGGCTTCCGGGCCGCTGGACTGCTCGTGGCGGCCATTGAACAGGCGATTGATGTCCTGCTCGATGAACCGCTCGCCCTTAATGATGGCCGCCGGGTTGCCGAACAGGAACAATACCCGCGCCCTGGGCACGATGTCCCCGCGCGCCACCCCATGCAGCAGGCGTTCGAGCAATTCGATCGGGGCTGTTTCGTTACCGTGAATGCCGGCAGAAAGCAGCAGGTCCAGGCCGCAGTCGTCAGCAGCGCCAGGGCGCACTTCCAGCGCACCCTCCCCCAGCCAGCGCAGGCGCACGCCCTTGGACGTCACTTGGGTCTTCTCGGCCGGCTCATGGCCGGTAAGGGTCAGCTCAAGCAGTTTGCCAAGGGCGAGCATAGGGGCGTCCTCAGTGGTGGTGGCCGCAGTCCGGACCGTGAACGTGGTCGTCGTCTTCGCCTGCGTCCGCCGGCTCCATTTCCAGCTGCAGGCTCACCAGGTTGGTCGCCAGAGGGCGCAGCAGCAGGTTGGCATATTCGGCATCGCCTTCCTCCACGTCCACCCCGATCAACAGCTGGCCGCGGCCGTCCTGCTGAATCCATACTTCCTTGCCTTGCCACATCACGGCAAAGCGCGTGCACGAGGTTTCCAGCTGGGTACCGTCTTCGTCTTCCAGGATCAGGCGCAGGGCGTCGGTCATTGCAATTCTCTCTTCAAGGTTGGCGTTGGAACGGGTATACCGAGCCCAACTTGAGTATCTGGGTCAATTCGTCCAGTGCCGTACGGCACTCCTGCAGCAACTGTGGATCGGCCAGATCGGCGTCGACCAGACGGTCGCGGTAGTGCCGGTCGACCCACTGCAGCAAGGTCTTGTACAACGGGGCGCTCATGATAACGCCTTGGTTCACCGCCGCCAGTTCCGTTTCGTTCAAGGCCACACGCAGGCGAAGGCACGCCGGCCCGCCGCCGTTCTGCATGCTTTGCTTGAGGTCGAACACCTGAACGTCCCGCACCGCCGTGCCCTGGCGGGTGATCTGCTGCAAGTACGCCCAGACGCGCTCGTTGTTGCGGCACTCCTCCGGCACCACCAACAGCATCGACCCATCATCCCGACTGAGCAGTTGGCTGTTGAACAGATAGGAGCGTACGGCATCTTCGACCGATACCGTGGCGCGAGGTACGCAGATGGCCTGCAACTCGCCGCCCTTGGCCGCCAGCTTGGTGCGCAGTTCGGTGAGCACCGCCTCGGTGTCGAGGAATGCATCCTCATGGTAGAACAGCACCTCGCCATTGCCGACCGCGATCACATCGTTGTGAAACACCCCCTGGTCGATCACCGCAGGGTTCTGCTGAGCATAGACCACTGCGTCGGCACTGAGCCCATGAAGACGGGCCACGGCCTGGGACGCCTCGAGGGTTTGCCGGGCCGGGTATTTCTGAGGTGCGGGGTAACGGCTGTCGAAGGCACTGCGGCCATACACGAAGAACTCCACCCCAGCCTGGCCGTAATCGCGACAGAACCGCGTATGGTTGGCGGCCCCCTCATCACCGAACTGAGCGACGCCTGGTAAGGCCGGGTGGTGGCTGAAATGGGCCTGGTCCCCGAACATGGCCGCCAGCACCCGGCTGGTGGTGGGGTGCTCGATGCTGCGGTGGTATTTGCAGTTGAGGTTGGCGGCGGTGAAGTGCACCCGGCCATCGGCCGTGTCGGCGCTGGGGCTGACCGTAGCAGCGTTGGCTACCCACATGCTCGACGCCGAGCAACTGGCGACCAGCAGCGGCATGGCTTCGCGCGCTGCGCGCTGGATTACCTGGGCGTCGGTGCCAGCGAAGCCAAGCTGACGCAGCGCGGCCACATCGGGCCGCTCCTGGGGAGCCAGCACGCCTTGCTTGAAGCCCAGGTCGGCCAATGCCTTCATTTTCGCCAACCCCTGGCGCGCCGCTTCGCGCGGGTTGGACCCCTGCTGGCTGTTGCTCTGGGAGGCCACGTTCCCGTAGGACAGGCCACCGTAGTTGTGGGTCGGCCCCACCAGGCCGTCAAAATTCACTTCGTATGCTTTCATCGGCAAGGCTCCGACCTTCGTTATAGAGTGACGCCCGGCGCCAGGTTCGCCGGCAAGGTCAGGCTGCTGGCTTCCAGCGACGCGACCGGGTAGGCGCAGTAGTCGGCCGCGTAGTAGGCGCTTGCACGATGGTTGCCACTGGCACCCACCCCACCGAACGGCGCGCTGCTGGCGGCGCCGGTAAGCTGCCTGTTCCAGTTGACGATGCCGGCGCGGCTGTGCGCCCAGAAGTGCTCGTAGCGCGCCTGGGAATCGCTGAGCAACCCAGCGGCCAGGCCGTAGCGGGTATTGTTGGCTTCAGCGATGGCAGCCTCGAAATCGGCGTAGCGCAGCACCTGTAGCAGCGGCCCGAAGAACTCCTCGTCCTTGCGCGGCGCCACGCCAGTGACATCGACGATGCCCGGCGTGAGCAATGCAGCATCATGCTGCGGCTGCGTCATCTCAAGCAGGCTCACACCGCCACCGGCGATCAGTTCAGCCTGGGCTGCCAGCAGTGCCTGCGCCGCCTGCAGAGAAATTACCGAGCCCATGAACGGTGCCGGCTGCTGGTCGAACGCGCCCACCTCGAGTGTGCGGCAGACCGCGATCAGGCGAGCCAGCAACCGATCACCCCACGGGCCTTGCGGCACCAGCAATCGGCGCGCACAGGTACAGCGCTGCCCTGCTGAGATGAAGGCCGACTGAATGATCGTGTACACCGCAGCGTCCAGATCCTGGACCTCATCTACCACCAGCGCATTGTTGCCGCCCATCTCCAGGGCCAGGATCTTGTCGGGACGGCCTGCGAACTGCTGGTGCAAGTGGTGGCCAGTGCCGCTGGAACCTGTGAAGAACAGCCCATCGATGCCAGGGTCGGCGGCCAGCGCCACACCCGTATCACGGCCACCTTGTACCAGGTTCAAGACCCCGGTGGGCAGGCCGGCGGCAATCCAGCAATTGACGGTCAGCTCGGCCACCTTGGGCGTGAGCTCGCTGGGTTTGAACACCACGCAGTTACCGGCCAGCAACGCTGGCACGATATGCCCGTTCGGCAGATGCCCGGGAAAATTGTAAGGCCCGAACACCGCGACCACGCCGTGTGGTTTATGGCGAAGCACTGCCGTGGCGTCGGCCAGCGGGCCACTTTTCTCGCCTGTGCGTTCACGGTAGCTTTGCACCGAGATCGCGACCTTGTTGATCATGCTGGTGACTTCGGTAGCCGATTCCCACAAGGGCTTGCCGGTTTCCTCACCGATGCAATAGGCCAGCGCGTCGGCATGCTGTTTCAGTTGCGCGGCAAAGTGTTCCAGCACGTCGATCCGCGCCTGCAAGCTCAAGTGCGCCCAGGCGGGAAAAGCCTGGCGCGCGGCCTGGACGGCGGCCTGCACCTGGCCCACGTCGGCCCCCTGCCCTTGCCATACGGTCGCCTGGCTCACCGGGTTGAGCGACTCAAGACGCTCGCCACGCCCTGCAACCCAGTTGCCACCGATGTAATGCGTGCTCATTTACTGGCCCTCCCGGGCGGCCGACAGGGGCACGGCCCGCACGTTGTCGCCAGCGCCCATGCGCAGGCGCTTGGCCGTCAGCGGGTCGACCACCAGCGTGCCCGCAGCCAGTCGGGCCGGGGCGGCGGTGATGCGGCAGTCGTCGCGCTTGCGGTTATGGATGATGAACGGGGTAGCATCGTCGCCAGGGGTACCAATGGCCAGCACCAGCGTCTGGCTGTCGCGCACCGCACGGATCTTGGCCGTGTCGCATTCGATGGCAGGTCCTGCGTCGAAGATGTCGACGTACCCTTGGTAAGTGAAGCCTTCCTGCTTGAGCATGGCCAGTGCCGGCTCCGTGTCGGCATGCACCCGGCCGATCACGCTGCGCGCCGCCTCGGAGAGGAAGCAGGTGTAGAGCGGGAACCTGGGCATCAGCTCGGCGATGAACGACTTGTTGCCCACCCCGGTCAGGTAATCGGCCTGGCTGAACTCCATCTTGAAGAAGTGACGACCCAGGCTTTCCCAGAACGGCGAACGCCCTTGGGCATCGGACATGCCACGCATTTCGGCCATGATCTTCTGGCCGAACAGTTCGGGGAACTCTGCGATGAACAGCATGCGCGCGCGGGACAACAGGCGGCCATTGAGCCCTGACCGGTAGTCATGACGCAGGAACAACGAGCACAGTTCGGAATTGCCGGTGAGGTCGTTGGCCAGGAACAGCGTGGGGATCTCGCGGTAGATCTTCAGTTCCTGCGACGCACTGACGGTGAGCCCGACCCGGTAGTTGTACCAGGGTTCACGCAGGCCTACGGCACCGGCGATCGCACTGATGCCCACCACCAGGCCCTCGTCGTTTTCCAGCACGAAGAGGTAGTCGGTATCACCTCGCTCGGCCTCACCGCGAAAGCTCTTTTCCGCCCAGCCGACGCGATGTTCCAGGCGTTCCTCGTTGGCAGGCAGCGTGGTCAGCCCCGTGGTGCCGGTGCTGCGTGCCAATTCGATCAACGCAGGCAGGTCGCTGCTGCGTACAGGACGAACGATCATGCTATCTCCTTGTGCGGCGGCATCAACCGGCGCGAAACTCTGCTAATCCTGCAAGGTGGCGGCCGGCGTTCAGGCTGCGACCAGTCGCACACTGTCGCCCTCGCCCACGCCCAGGGCATCGGCCACGTCCTGGCTCAGGCTGACGGGTTTGCCGGGCACCCAGTCCAGCTCCACCAGCACGGCACGGTAGTCTTGCAACTGGCCATTGCAGACCAGGTAAGGCCGGGTGCCGCGTCCCGCTATCGGCTCGATCTTCACCGGCGCCACCCGGCTTTGCGCGATCGAGCGAATGCCCGAGGTACGGGCATGCAGGGTCGGGCCGCCGTCGAAGATGTCGATGTAATGCTCGGTCTCGAAGCCTTCGCGCATGAGGATATCGAAGGTGATCTGGGCCCGCGGGTGGACTTGCCCCATCGCTTCCTGCGCCGCGTCGGGCAGCAGGGGCACGTAGATGGGGTAATGGGGCATCAGCTCGGCCAGAAACGTACGGCTTTTCAGACCGCAGAGGCGCTCGGCGTCCGCATAGCTCAGGTCGAAGAAGTTACGCCCGATGGCGTCCCAGAAAGGCGACTCGCCCTGCTCGTCGCTGAACCCCACGATTTCCGTCACCACCGACTCGGCGAAGCGCTCCGGGTGCGATGCCATGAACAACAGACGACCCCGCGAATTGAGCTCGGCCCATCCACTGCCCACCAACTCGGGCAGGACGTAGAAGCTGGTCAACAAGCTGTTGCCAGTCAGGTCGTGGCACAACGACAGGACGTGAATCTTGTTATGGATCTTCAGTTCCCGGGAGGCGTGGACGAAGGTTTCATTGCGAAAGCTGTAGAAGGGTTCGGAATAGCCTGCCGAGGCGACAATGGCCGAGCAGCCAGCCAACTTGCCGGTCTCGCTGTCTTCGAGCACGAAGAAATAGCGCTCCTCACCGTTGAAGCTGACCTCGGCGGCGAAAGAGGTTTCGGAAGCGGCGATCTTGTCGCCAAGCCGAGCGCTATCGTCCGGCAACGAGGTGACACCAATGGGGCTGTCTGCAGCCATACGCTGCACTTCGTTCAGATCAGCCATTTGCGCGGGGCGCATCACCAGCATGGTGTCACTCCTTGGAAAACGCGCCGCCCATCGCAACGCGTGAATAAGGCAGGCGCCAGGCGCCTGCGTTGAAATCCGCGGTCACCGACCGGCCTTGCGACCGGCGCGGCGCCAACCCGCAAGCCAGATTAGCCTTGGGTCAAGGTGAGCACGGCACGCTCGAAACGCTGCAGGCCTTCGTCGATATCGGCATCCTCAACCACCAGGCTCGGTGCGAAGCGCACCACATCTGGCCCGGCTTGCAGCACCATGACGCCTTCCTTCTCGGCGGCGTTCAGCACGTCCTTGGCCTTGCCCAGCCAAGCCTCGGAAAGCACGCACCCGAGCAGCAGCCCCACGCCTCGTACCTGGCTGAACAGCCCGTTGTCGCGACCGATCTGCTCCAGACGCGACTTGAAACGCTCATGCTTGGCCTTGATGCCTGCCAAGGTCTGCGGCGTGTTGATCACATCCAGCACGGCGCAGGCCACTGCGCAGCCCAGCGGGTTACCGCCGTAAGTCGTACCGTGGGTGCCGACAGCCAGGTGCTTGGCCAGTTCGCTGGTGGTGAGCATGGCGCCGATCGGGAAGCCGCCGCCCAGGCTCTTGGCGCTGGTCAGGATGTCGGGCGTTACACCGTAGTGCTGATAGGCGTACAACGACCCGGTACGACCGACGCCGGTCTGTACTTCATCGAAAATCAGCAGGGCATTGTGCTGGTCGCACAAGGCGCGCGCGCCTTCGAGGTAGGCCTTGTCGGCCGGCACCACGCCGCTTTCGCCCTGGATCGGTTCGATCACCACGGCGCAGGTCTTGTCGGAAATCTGCGCCTTCAACGCGTCCAGGTCGTTGTAGGGCACATGGCTGATGCCGGTGATTTTCGGGCCGAAACCGTCCGAATACTTGGGCTGGCCACCCACACTCACGGTAAACAACGTGCGGCCATGGAAGCTGTTGAGCGTTGCGATGATCTCGTGCTTTTCGGGGCCGAAGCGATCATGCGCCACGCGGCGGGCCAACTTGAACGCCGCCTCGTTGGACTCGGCGCCGGAGTTGCAGAAGAACGCTCGCTCGGCGAACGTAGCCTGCACCAGCTTGTGCGCCAAGCGCAGGGCCGGTTCGTTGGTGAACACGTTGGACACATGCCACAAGGTATTGGCTTGCTCGGTCAGTGCCTTGACCAACGCCGGATGGCAATGGCCCAGCGCATTGACGGCAATGCCACCGGCAAAGTCGATCAATTCACGGCCGGTCTGGTCCCAGACACGGGAGCCCTCGCCTCGTACAGGAATGAAGGCCGCCGGTGAATAGTTGGGGACCATAACCTGATCGAAATCGGCACGTAGCACCGGGGCTTGCTCAACGGACATCTGAGTCTCCTGAAGAGGATCGCTGGCCTGGACGTGGCGAGCGATGGAGGGATTGTAAGGACTGAACTGCGCGTGGCCTTGCGGCCAAGCGACAACTTGTTACAGCGCAAAACCGGCTTTGAAGCAGGCTTTCGGCAATGCGACAAACACTGTCGCAATCGCGCAGTGTACGGGAGAGAGGAAGCTGGGTGAACGGGTGTTCACCTGCTTGTTGAACCAAGGCGTGGCTGCCTGGCCACTAGCCTTTTTCGGCCGGTGCAGAACTGAGTTCGAACGGGCTGCTGTTACGGCGTTGGTTGCGGTCTTCACGGGGGGTGGCGCCGAAGAAGTTGCGATAGGCGCTGGAAAAATGGGGGCCCGAGGAAAAACCGCACGACAGGCCGATCTGGATGATCGACTTGCTGGTCTGCATGAGCATCTGCCGTGCCTTGTTCAAGCGCAATTCAAGGTAATACTGGCTCGGCACACGGCTCAGGTACTGCTTGAAGATGCGTTCGAGCTGCCGGCGTGACACGCAGACATGCTGGGCAATTTCATCGGTGGTCAGCGGCTCCTCGATGTTCGCCTCCATCAACAGCACCGCCTGGGTCAGCTTCGGATGGCTCGACCCCAGACGGTTCTGCAGCGGGATGCGCTGGCGCTCACCGCCTTCGCGGATACGCTCGACCACCAGCTCTTCGGACACCGCGCCCGCCAGTTCCGCACCATGATCGCGCGCCAGCACTGCCAGCAGCAGGTCGGTCACCGCCATGCCTCCGCAGGCGGTCAGGCGATCACGATCCCAGTCGAACAGGTGACTGGTGGCGATGACCTTGGGGAAGCGCTCGGCAAAGTCGTCCTGCCAGCGCCAGTGCACGGCCGCGCGATAGCCATCGAGCATGCCCAGCATGGCCAGTGGATAGACACCGGCAGACAACCCGCCGATCATGCAGCCACTGCGGGCCAACTGCTTGAGCGCCGTGGACAGGGCCGCCCCTATGCTGGCCGGTGCTTCATCGGCCATCAGAAACAGCTTGTGGCACCCTTCCAGGCGCCCGTTCCAGGGCTCGCCGGGCATGCGCCAACTGCCTTCGACCGGGGCCTCAGCCTGCAGGAACTGGGTTTCGTACATCACATCAGGGTGGACCCGCTGTGCCACCTGCAAGACTTCTTCGGCCAGCGCCAGGGTCAGTGGCCGGGTGCTGGGCCAGATGAGAAAACCGATTCGCTGGGTGGTCATAGGGTAAGGTCCGAAACCTGAGATCGTTCGATTCGATGCGCCGGGTCAGGCTGCGCATGACACGCAGCATGCCCTATCGTGGTGCAGAAAAGCAGCTTTTACTTGAGGCTGCCGGACAGGAACTGCTTCAGGCGTTCCGAGCGAGGATTGGCCAGCACTTCGCGCGGGCAACCGGTTTCCTCCACCAGGCCTTTGTGCAGGAACACCAACTGGTTGGAAACCTCACGGGCAAAGCCCATTTCGTGGGTCACCACCACCATGGTCCGGCCTTCCTGGGCCAGCGCCTGCATCACCTTGAGCACATCGCCAACCAGTTCAGGGTCCAGCGCTGAGGTCGGTTCGTCGAACAGCATGACCTCAGGCTCCACGGCCAGGGCCCGAGCGATAGCGACGCGCTGTTGCTCCCCGCCGGACATATGCCCTGGGAAGGCATCCTTGCGGTGGGCCACCCCGACCTTTTCAAGGTAGTGCTCGGCCTTTTCCAGCGCTTCTTTGCGGCTGACCCCAAGCACATGCACCGGCGCCTCGATGATGTTCTCCAACGCCGTCATGTGCGACCACAGGTTGAAATGCTGGAACACCATCGCCAGGCGCGAGCGCATGCGCTGCAGCTGCCGCGAATCGGCAGCCTTGAGGGCGCCGTCCTTGCCGGGGGTGAGTTTCAGCTCTTCGTTGTTGAGCAGTATCTTGCCAGCATGAGGCTGCTCCAGCAGGTTGATGCAGCGCAGGAAGGTGGACTTGCCCGACCCGCTGGAGCCGATGATGCTGATGACGTCGCCTGCCTTGGCCGCCAGGGAAACGCCCTTGAGGACCTCGTGGCTACCGTAGCGCTTGTGCAGGTCTTGGACTTCGAGTTTGTACATGCTGTCGATTCTCACAGAGCGGTCAGTGCTTGCGCGGCGCCAGGTAGCCGAGCCAGCGGCGTTCGGCCATCTTGAACAGGCGCACCAGGATGAAGGTCAGGCACAGGTAGAACACGCCCGCCGTGATGTAGGCCTCGAAAGGCAGGTAGTACTGGGCGTTGACCGTGCGCGCCGCACCGGTGATGTCGATCAAGGTCACGATCGACGCCAGGCTGGTGGTTTGCAGCATCATGATCACTTCGTTGCTGTACTGCGGCAGCGCCCGGCGCAGCGCAGACGGCAGCAGGATGCGCCGGTACATCTTCATGCGCGACATGCCCATGGCCTTGGCCGCTTCGATTTCACCGTGCGGCGTGGCCTTGAGGCTGCCGGCCACGATCTCGGCCGTGTAGGCACTGGTATTGATGGCAAAGGCCAGGCATGCGCAGAAGGTGGCGCTGGACAACAGAGGCCAGAACACGCTGGCCCGCACTGCCTCGAACTGAGCCAGGCCGTAATAGATCAGGAACAGCTGCACCAGCATGGGCGTACCGCGGATGACGTAGGTGTAGAGCCACGCCGGCAGGTTGACCAGCGGGCGCTTGGAGACGCGCATCAAGCCCAGCGGAATGGCCGCCAGCAGGCCGAAGAACAACGAGATCGCCAGCAGCTTGAGGGTCGTGAGCAGGCCGTCGAAGTACATCGGCAATGCTTCCCAGACCACGTTGTAGTCGAAAATCATAGTTCGGTCACCTTGACACCTACCGAATAGCGGCGCTCCAGATATTTCAGCGCCAGCAGCGAGACACTGGTCAGCACCAGGTACAAGGCAGCCACTGCCAGGAAGAAGGTGAAGGGCTCACGCGTGGCGTCGGCCGCCTGCTTGGCCTTGAACATCATGTCCTGCA
Organism: uncultured Pseudomonas sp.; assembly: GCA_963529135.1. Lineage (GTDB taxonomy): Bacteria > Pseudomonadota > Gammaproteobacteria > Pseudomonadales > Pseudomonadaceae > Aquipseudomonas. The sequence continues at coordinate 16,904 of CAURYQ010000029.1, forward strand.
GGCCGACCACCGAAATCAACGCGGTCGCCTTGGTCAGCACCAGCCAGTTGTTGGTAAAGCCTGGAATGGCCAGGCGAATCATCTGCGGCACCTGGATGCGGAAGAACACCTGCCGGGCATTCATGCCGTAGGCAACCCCTGCCTCGGCCTGGCCCTTTGGAATACCCAGGAATGCGCCCCGGAACGTTTCCGAAAGGTAGGCGCCAAAAATGAAGCCCAGCGTGCCGATCCCCGCCAGCAACGGGTTCAGGTCGATGTAGTCGTCGTAACCCACCAGCGGTGCCACGCGGTTGATGATGTCCTGCCCGCCGTAGAAGATCAGCAGGATGAGTACCAGATCCGGTATGCCGCGAATGACCGTGGAATACAGGTCGCCCAGCCAGGCCAGCCAGCGCACGGGCGACAAGCGCAGCGCCACGCCGATCAGGCCGAGCACGATGGCCAGGGCCATCGACGAAAGGGCGAGCTGTAGCGTCAGCCACGCCCCATCGAGGATGACTGCCCCGTAGCCTTTCAACATGTTTGAGGTCCTCGACCTAGAGAATGAAAAATGGTGCAAACCTCAGCGCTTCTGCTGTTTGCACCATTGCACAGGGATGACCGCTGACTCAGTTCGCGTCAGGGCCGTAGATGTCGAAGTTGAAGTATTTCTTCTCGATCTCTTTGTACTTGCCGTTGGCACGGATGGCATCGATGGCCGCATTGATGCGGTCGACGTTGGCCTTGTCGCCCTTGCGCACGGCAATACCGATGCCGTCACCGAAATATTTCGCGTCGGTGAAGGCCGGGCCTACGAAAGCAAAGCCCTTGCCGGCATCAGTCTTGAGGAAGCCGTCTTCCAACAGGGTTGCATCGGCCACGGTACCGTCCAGGCGACCGGCCGCCACGTCCAGGTAGATTTCGTTCTGGGTGCCGTACGGCACCACGGTGGCGCCCTTGGCCGCAAGCACGTCCTTGGCGAAGCGGTCGTGGATCGAGCCACGCTGCACGCCAATCTTTTTGCCCTTGAGCTCATCCAGGCTGTCGGTGACCGCGGTACCTTCCTTCATGACCAGACGCGCTGGGGTCAGGTAGTAACGCTTGGTGAAGTCCACCGACTTCTTGCGGTCTTCGGTGATGGACATGGACGACAGGATGGCGTCGATCTTGCGCACTTTCAGCGCAGGGATCAGGCCGTCGAACTCCTGCTCGACCCATGTGCACTTGGCTTTCATCTCTTCGCACAGGGCATTGCCGATGTCGTAGTCGAAACCGGCGATGCTGCCATCGGGCTGCTTGAAAGCGAACGGAGGGTAAGCCGCTTCGATACCGATCTTCAGCGGTTTTTCATCGGCCTGCGATACCAGGGAAAACACGGACAGCGCCAGGGCGCCAAGCAGTGCGAGCTTCTTCATCAGGTAACTCCATCGGTACGGGGCAATACAAGGCAGGTAACAGCTGCCCGATATGCGAATGGTTACAACGCGAGCCGCGCAGGGTTCGACCAAGGTCGCAGACCACGAGCGAGTGAATGGCATTTTAACGGCAGCCCGGTGGTCGAAATTTCTTCAAAGCGACAACTACTTACAGAAGCGCCTGAAACCACTGCGGGCGATGTTGACAGCCAATGCAAAATATGCAAAAGCGCAGGAAAATTAACCCATGAATCTAGCAAATCCTGGGCCTATTATTGGCAAACCCTTGTGGGACGGCAAGTGTAGCGTGCCGGACCGCTGAATATGACGCTCCGACGCACTCAAACGGAGCGAAGTGTTTCCAGGCGCCCCGCTACGGCACATTGAGGGTGTCAAAAAAGTAACCAATAATTGCTAGGTAACAGTTTCACCCTCTTTCCAAAGCAAAAACCCCGCCGGGTTAACCGAACGGGGTCAGAGAAAGGCGCCTAGCGGGGCTGCAGCGGCGTTGAGCACCTGTGCCGTCGGGCTCAGGGCTCGGCCGCTCTGATGCCTTCAAGCCGTAGCCAGGTTCATCGCCTTGTGCGTGTCGATCAGGTGCTGCACGACGCCTGGGTCTGCCAGCGTCGAGATGTCTCCCAACGCGTCATACTCGGCTGTCGCGATCTTGCGCAGGATGCGGCGCATGATCTTGCCCGAACGGGTCTTCGGTAGCCCTGGTGCCCACTGGATGACATCCGGCGAGGCGATCGGGCCGATTTCCTTGCGCACCCAGTTCTTCAGCTCAAGGCGCAGTTGCTCACTTGGCTCGACACCGGCATTGAGGGTGACATAGACATAAATGCCCTGGCCCTTGATGTCGTGCGGCACGCCCACCACGGCGGCCTCTGCCACCTTGGCATGCGCCACCATGGCGCTCTCGATCTCGGCGGTGCCCATGCGGTGGCCCGAGACGTTCAGCACGTCATCCACACGACCGGTGATCCAATAATAACCGTCCTCGTCGCGGCGCGCGCCGTCACCTGTGAAGTACATGCCGCGGAAGGTCTTGAAGTAGGTATCGACGAACCGGTCATGGTCACCGTACAGCGAGCGCGACTGGCCTGGCCACGAATCGAGGATCACCAGGTTGCCCTCGGTCGCGCCTTCGATCAGGTTGCCAAGGTTGTCCACCAGGGCCGGCACCACGCCGAAGAACGGCCGTGTGGCGGAACCGGGCTTGAGCGCCGTGGCACCCGGCAACGGGCTGATGAGGATGCCGCCGGTTTCGGTCTGCCACCAGGTGTCGACCACAGGGCAACGCTCCTTGCCCACGGTCTTGTAGTACCAGTTCCAGGCTTCCGGGTTGATCGGCTCGCCCACCGAGCCCAACAGACGCAGGCTGGACCCATCGGCACCCTCTACGGCAGCCTGCCCTTCGGCCATCATGGCGCGAATGGCCGTAGGCGCCGTGTACAGGATGTTGACCTTGTGCTTGTCGACGATCTTGGACACCCGGGTGATGTCCGGGTAGTTCGGCACGCCTTCGAACAACAGCGTGGTGGCGCCATTGGCGAGCGGGCCGTAGACGATGTAGCTGTGACCGGTGACCCAGCCGACGTCGGCGGTGCACCAGTACACCTCGCCTGGACGGTAGTCGAACACGCGCTCATGGGTCAGCGCCGCGTATACCAGGTAACCGCCAGTGGTGTGCAGCACGCCCTTGGGCTTGCCCGTGGAACCAGAGGTATAAAGGATAAACAGCGCCTCTTCAGCCCCCATCTCCTTCGGTGCGCAGTGGCTGGAAGCCACCTTCATCAGGTCTTCGTACCAGATGTCGCGGTGCTGGTGCCAGGCGATGTCGCCGCCGGTGCGCTTGCATACGATGATCTTCTGCACGCTGCTGGTTTCAGGGTTGGTCAGGGCCAGGTCGACATTGGCCTTGAGCGGTGTACGGCGCCCGCCCCGCACGCCTTCGTCAGCGGTGATCACCACCTTCGACTTGCAGTCGATGATGCGCCCTGCCAACGCTTCGGGCGAGAACCCGCCGAACACCACCGAATGGATGGCGCCAATACGGGCGCATGCCAGCATGGCAACCACGGCCTCGGGGATCATCGGCATGTAGATGGTCACCACATCGCCTCGATGCACGTCCTGGCCACGCAAGGCGTTGGCGAACTTGCAGACTTGTTCGTGCAGTTCGCGGTAGGTGATGTTGCGGTGTTCGGAAGGATCGTCGCCTTCCCAGATGATAGCCAGCTGATCGCCGCGTTCGTCGAGATGACGATCCAGGCAGTTGGAGGAAACGTTCAGAGTGCCGTCGGCAAACCATTTGATGTCGACGTGATGGTCGTCGAAGGAGGTCTGCTTGACCTTGGTGAACGGCTTGATCCAGTCGATGCGCTGGGCCTGCTCACGCCAGAAGCCGTCCGGGTTGATCACCGACTGCTGGTACATGGCCTTGTAGGTGGCCTCGTCTGTCAGGGTAGTGGCCGCGATCTCGGGACGAACGGGATACAGTGGAGCCGCACTCATCGTGTTTACCTCGGTGTAATAGTTGTTTTTGTATGGGACCGATGTAACTGTACCAGAGCGATAACCGCCATTCGACGTTGGTAGTAATTTGCCCGTCGGCCGGGTCGTATCAGCACAGCCGGAGGCACTTGCGTACCACCCCGGCACCCGCCCGGGGATTGTTACTGATTTTGCCAACAGACTTTATCAAAAGCCCCACTGTTTCCACCCAGCCCACAGCTCTAGAATTGATCTCGCCAACAACGGCAAGAAGATCGACATCCTTTAACCGCCCCCACGAAGGCAACTGTCAATCCTCTGCAACTTGATCAATACATTAATTGTTGTCGTGGTGCACCCGCACGGCGCGCGCACTCACAACCCCGAACAGGTGAACTAAACATGAAAGCGTTATGGGTAGTAGTTCTGGGCAGTCTTTGCGGATCGGCCTTGGCCGACGAAGCTCAGGCCGCCGAGCAGGCGCCGGTTGAACAGTACAGTTACTCGCAACACCTGGACATCGACCACGTCATCTCCATGAGCGAAATCCCCAATGTATGCGGCGTGGTGCCAGCCCGCATGACCTACGCCGACTCACAAGGCCGCACCCACGTACTGGAGTACCGCGTGATGGGCAATGGCTGCTCGAACGGCTGACAGCCTGGCGATCAAGGGGGCCCAATGACCCCCTTCGCGGCGCCTCTGCAGGCCGGTGAAACATCGAAGTCACGCTCAATCCGACACTGAACCCGCCAACGCTTGCTCAATATCCCGCCGATTTGCCCAATGAATAATCTTTCAACTTATTGGCAATGGTCGTGTGCGAAACACCCAACCGCTTACCCAACGCCCGGCTGCTCGGAAACTCTTTGAGCAAACTTTCCAATACAGCTTTTTCAAAGCGCCCAACAATATCGGATAATGCACCGTCCAGTGAAAAATCACCCAAGGGCTGCCGCACACCATAATCGGGCAAACGCACATGTTCGCTCTTGACCACACCACTTTCACATAATGAAACAGCCTGGAACACAACGTTTTCCAACTGGCGAACATTACCGGGCCAATCATAGCCGGCCAACTTTTCCATCGCCGCTGGCGCCAGGCGGGGCATGGCGCATCCGATCTGACGACTGGCCTGGTCAAGGAAATACTGCACCAGCCCATCGAGCCCATCCATGCACTCACGCAAGGGCGGGATGTGCAGCGACAGCACATTGAGCCGATGATACAAGTCCTGACGGAATTCGCCGCGGGCACAGAGTTCGGACAGGTCCACCTGCGTCGCGCAGATCACTCGGACGTCCAGATAGACCTCCTCGTCGCTGCCTACCCGTCGAAAGCAACCATCCTGCAAGAAACGCAGCAATTTTACCTGCAACCGTGGGCTCATCTCGGCCACACCGTCCAGAAACAGCGTGCCGCCGGCAGTCAGCTCCAGCAGGCCCAGCTTGCCTTCGGCGCGAGCGCCCTCAAAAGCCCCCGGGCCGTAGCCGAACAATTCGGTTTCGGCCATCGATTCGGGCAGGCCAGCGCAATTGAGCGCCATCAGCGGCGACTGCCCGCGGGGGCTTGCCAGGTGGCAAGCCCTGGCCAGAAGTTCTTTGCCAGTGCCCGTCTCCCCTTCGATCAACAATGGAGCATCCAGCGGCGCCATGCGCCGCGCCTCCCGCACGACGGCAGCCATCATGCGTGAGCTTTGGAAAATGCTGTCGAAACCCCGCAGCTCCTGCTTGCGCACATTGTAGATACGCTCACCGATTCGATCGGCGCGGTGCAGCGTAAGTACCGCACCAGCCAGTGCTTCACTGTCGTCGTGCTCGGACTGAAGCGGTGCGATATCGGCCAGGAACACGTGGCCCTTGACCTGGACACGCAGGCCATTGATACGCGATTTGTTGGTCCGCACCAGTTCCGGCAGGTCGAAGTCGTCGACGTAGCGAGCCAGTGGCAGCCCAGGAACCTCGTCGACACGCACGCCCAGCAACTGGGCGGCCGAGCGGTTCGCCGCCACGATGCTGCCGCCCATGTCGATCGACAGCACTGGAAACTCCAGGGCGCCGAGCAGCGCATTGAGTTCCATGTGGCGCCGCTCGCTGGGCATCAACCCGACGCGTTTCACGCCAAACACGCCCGCGATGGCTTCGAACTTGGGCCGCAAGGCCTGGAACTGGAGGTTGATGAGGTTCGGGCAATGCAGGTAGATGGCATTGCCGTGGTCCCCGCCCACTTCGCCACGCAGCACGTTGATGCCGTACTCGACCAGCAAGTTGAGGATGTCGCGCAGGATACCGATACGGTTCTGGCAGTGAACTTTGATACGCATAGGGTCACGCTCAACGAAAACTTCCGCCTTGGCGGAAAACTTGTAAAGAAAACCTTACGAAATGACCGAATGCCATGCTCGTACAGCACCGATATTGGGACAAATCCCTGTGCTTGTAAAATTATCCTTACAAAAAACCAAGACGTACCGCTGTCTACCGGCTGCAGGCTGGATGCGTACCGGGCCGTAAAGGGTTATTTCTGATGCATACCTGTACATAACGACAAGAGCTTGATCAGGAGACCCCCATGAAGCACACCCAATATGTGGCACGCGAACCTGATGCGCAGGGTTTCATCGATTACCCGCAGCATGAACATGGCGTGTGGAACACGTTGATCACCCGGCAATTGAAGGTGATTGAAGGGCGTGCCTGCCAGGAATACCTCGACGGCATCGAGCAGTTGAAGCTGCCCCATGACCGCATTCCACAATTAGGCGAGGTCAACAAGGTGCTGGGGGCTACCACGGGCTGGCAGGTGGCGCGGGTGCCGGCGCTCATCCCGTTCCAGACGTTCTTTGAATTGCTCGCCAGCAAGCGCTTCCCGGTCGCGACGTTCATCCGCACGCCGGAAGAGCTGGACTACCTGCAAGAACCTGACATCTTTCACGAGATCTTCGGCCACTGCCCGCTGCTCACCAACCCCTGGTTCGCCGAGTTCACCCACACCTATGGAAAGCTGGGCCTGGCCGCCACCAAGGAGCAGCGCGTCTACCTGGCCCGCCTTTACTGGATGACCATCGAATTCGGCCTGCTGGACACACCCAACGGGCGCAAGATCTACGGCGGAGGCATTCTCTCCTCGCCCAAGGAGACGGTCTACAGCCTGTCCGGCGAGCCTGAGCAACAGCCCTTCGACCCTATCGAAGCCATGCGCACCCCCTATCGGATCGACATCCTGCAGCCGGTGTACTTCGTGCTGCCTGACCTCAAGCGCCTGTTCGACCTGGCGCACGAGGACATCATGGGCATGGTCGTCCAAGCGCAACAGCTGGGGTTGCATGCGCCGAAGTTTCCACCCAAGGTTGCCGCTTGAACGCTGCTTGCCAACAATAACGTCACATGGATAACACTGTATGAATGCCTTGAACCAAGCCCACTGCGAAGCCTGCCGCGCCGATGCACCGAAAGTCAGCGAGCAGGAGCTGGCCGAGCTGATTCGCGAGATACCGGACTGGAACATCGAAGTGCGTGATGGGCACATGGAGCTTGAGCGCGTGTTCCTGTTCAAGAACTTCAAGCACGCTCTGGCGTTCACCAATGCTGTCGGTGAAATCGCCGAGGCCGAAGGCCACCATCCAGGGCTGCTGACCGAGTGGGGCAAAGTGACCGTGACCTGGTGGAGCCACTCGATCAAAGGCCTGCACCGTAACGACTTCATCATGTGCGCACGCACCGACAAGGTGGCCGAGACTGCCGAAGGGCGCAAGTAAGACGCCCATCGCATCACCGCAAGGTTGCACACTTGGCCTGCCCAAGTGTGCGATACGAACAGCCTCGAGCCTGAAGCATGACCTGTACCGAGCGACGAGTTGCGCTAATGGCCTGTAGGAAAAAAGCCAAACTGTCATCCAGACTTGTGTATCCTGCCCCAGCTTCTTGAAGCTTCACACGCGCCTGGCGCAGCCTTTTCACTCACACTTGCGAGGAACGACGAGATGCATGAGATCCCGAATCTTCCCTTCCCAAGCCTGAACCCAGAAGAGCCCACCGTTACCTCCCACGCTGAATCGGCACCTGCGCGCGAGCAGGATGGTGAGGACCCAACCTGCGCCGATCAGGAATAGAGTGCGCATACCGGCTGTGTGAAAACGGCTGATTCGCGGCCAGCCGCTTCAGCACGCTTTCACACCGCTCGGTAACGCAAGCCTCGATTCAGCGCTTGGCGAACTGCAACACCACTTCCAAGGGATGACGCATCTGCCGGCCGGCCATGCGTTTGACCTGACTGCGACAGGAATACCCTGTCGCCAATGGCTCCCCTTCCTTGTCCAGTTTCAAAGCCCAGGACTGCTCGAAGATTGTCTTCGAGGTCTGCTGGTTGCGCGCCTCGTGCCCATAGGTGCCGGACATCCCGCAACATCCGGTAGCCTCGGTGCTCAGCCTGAGCCCCATGCGCTGGAATACCTGCTCCCATTGCCGGGTGCTGGCAGGAGCGTTGGTCTTCTCGGTGCAGTGGGCCATCAGCCGGAAGGTGGAGGTGCACTCTGCCGTCTGTTCAGGCAGAACGCCGAGCAGCCATTCCTGAGGCAACAGCACGTTGGGGCACCCTTCGAGCCCAGGCACTTTCGGATATTCCTGGCGATAGACGAGGGTCATGGCCGGGTCCAGGCCCACCAGCGGCACGCCGCAATCGGCCAGCGCCTTGAGCTGGGTGGCGTTGCGCACGGCTGCCTTGGCGAATGCGCCAAGAAAGCCCTGGACATGCAGCGGCTTGCCGTTGGCACTGTACGGCGCCAGGAAGACGTTGTGGCCCAAGCGGTGCGCCAGGTCGATGAACGCCGACAGCAACGGCGTCTCGAAATAGCGAGTGAACGCATCCTGTACCAACACGATGCTGCGTTCGCGCTGGGCGGGCGTCAGCTCGCGCAAGGCCGGCACCGTGGCCGTGCCAACGCCACAGCGCGTCAGGGTCGCCTGGAAGTTGAAACGGCTGATCAGTGGGCTGTCGACCATGCCCACCTGCTCGGACAACAGGCTACTGACCCATTTGGAGCCCATCAAACTGTTGTACAGGCCAGGGGCGTGGGCCAGGTAGGGAATGGTGAACTCCAGCGAGCCGATCAGGTAGTCGCGTAGCGGGCGCTGGTAACGGGTGTGGTACAGCTCGAGAAAACGCGAGCGGAAATCGGGCACGTTGACCTTGATTGGGCATTGCCCAGCGCAGGACTTGCAAGCCAGGCACCCCGCCATGGCGTCGTAGACCTCATGGGAGAAGTCTTCCTGACCCTGGCGTCGAGCCCGCTCGTTGCGCAACCGCGCTGGCAGCCCCTTGATCCAGGACGCCGGCTTGCGCGCCACCTGCAGCACATCGACCCCCGCCTCGCCTTGCAAGCGCAGCCACTCACGCATGAGCGAGGCGCGTCCTTTGGGCGAGTGGCGACGCTCACGGGTCGCCTTCCACGACGGACACATGGCGTCATTGGGGTCGTAGTTGTAGCAGGCACCGTTGCCATTGCAGTGCACGGCGCTGCCGTAGGCCTGCCAGACGCGCTCATCGATGGTACGGTCCAACTCGCCACGCAGGGTGACGCCATCGACCTTGGTCAGTCCCTCCGTGGCGCCGAGGGGCGTGCAGATCTTGCCGGGGTTGAGCTGATTGTGCGGATCGAATGCACCTTTGAGACGCTGCAGTGCCGGATACAGCTCACCGAAATATTCCGGCACGTATTCCGAGCGCAGGCCCTTGCCATGCTCGCCCCACAACAAGCCGCCATAACGGCGGGTCAAGGCCGCTACCGCATCGGAAACCGGCTTGACCAAGGCAGCCTGCGCAGGGTCTTTCATGTCCAGTGCAGGACGCACATGCAACACGCCGGCGTCGACATGCCCGAACATGCCGTATGCCAGCCCATAGCCGTCGAGCAACGCACGGAACTCCGCGATGTAGTCGGCCAGTTTCTCCGGCGGCACCGCCGTGTCCTCGACGAAGGGCTGCGGCCGTACCTCTCCTTCGACGTTGCCCAGCAGGCCGACCGATCGCTTGCGCATGGCGTAGACACGGGTCACCGCTTCAGCGCCCTCGGCCAGCGTGTGCCCCAGCCGCTCGACGCTGGTGTCGGCGCGCAGGTGATCGACGAAGGCTTGCACCTTGCCGTTGACCTCGACCGGATCGTCCCCGCAGAACTCGACCAGGTTGATGCCCAACGTGGGGCGTTCGGGGTCGGCCGGAAAATACTCGGCAACGCTGTGCCAGACGATGTCCTGCATCGCCAGCCCGAGCACTTTGGAGTCGACCGTCTCGATGGACAACGGGCGCTGCGCCATCAAGGCATTGGCATCGCGCAGCGCGTCCATGAAGCTGCTGTAGCGCACGTTCACCAGGACCGCGTACTTGGGAATCGGCAATACGTTGAGCTTGGCCTCGACCACATAACCCAGCGACCCCTCGGCGCCACACAGCACGCTGTTGAGGTTGAAGCGACCCTGCGCGTCCCGCAGGTGTGCCAGGTCATAGCCGGTCAGGCAGCGGTTGAGCTTGGGAAAGATTGTGCCGATCAGCTCTGCCTGGGTCTCGTGAATCTCCAGGGCCGTACGGTATACCTCGCCAATGCGCCCGGAAGCGGCACAGGCCGCCTGCAACGCATCCTGTTCGAGCGGCAGGCTGTGCAGGCGCTCGCCCCCGAGCAGGATGCTGTGCAGCTCCAGCACATGGTCGCGGGTCTTGCCATAGGTGCAGCTGCCCTGCCCACTGGCGTCGGTGTTGATCATGCCACCGATGGTCGCCCGGTTGGAGGTGGACAGCTCAGGCGCGAAGAACAACCCGTGGGGCTTGAGGGCGGCGTTGAGCTGGTCCTTGACCACCCCAGCCTGGACCCGCACCCAGCGCTGTTCGACATTGATCTCGAGAATGCCGTTCATGTGCCGCGACAGGTCCACGACCACGCCATCGGTCAACGACTGACCATTGGTCCCGGTGCCGCCACCGCGCGGGGTGAGCTTGACGGCCTGGAAGCGCGCCTGGCCCATCAGCGTGGCGACACGCGCCACATCGTCGGCATCCAGAGGAAACACTGCCGCTTGCGGCAGGCGCTGATAGATGGAGTTGTCGGTCGCCAGGACGGTTCGGGTGCCGTAGTCGGCACTGATCTGGCCACGGAAGCCGCTGTCGCGCAGGGCTTGGAGGAATGCCGGGTAGTCGGCATCAGGTACAAGAGTAGGCAGCTGGGCGATCATCGAAGGATGGCCTCGGAGTAATGGCTGATTCACGGGATGAATGCCGTACCGGCATGAGTGAGGCCGGCAAGCGTGACGTCTGTGGCCATGTTCCTGTAGTTTGGCCTGCGGGGCAAACGGATAATCCTGCCGCTATCGATGACTTTCATGAATGAATTATCGTCACCTGACTCCCTCCATGTCATTGCTGCTGGCATTCGAAGCGGCCGCTCGGCATCAGAGCTATACCCGCGCTGCCGCTGAGCTGTCGCTGACCCAGAGCGCGGTCAGCCGGCAAGTGCAGGCACTGGAACAGCAGCTGGGCCTGACCCTGTTTCGCCGCGAGGGCCGCCAGGTACAGCTGACCGACGTCGGGCGGCTCTACCAGCGGGAGCTCAGCGAGGCGCTGGGGCGTATTCGAAGCGCGACCCTGCAGGCGCTGGCTTACCAGTCCGGGGTCGGCACCCTGCGCTTGGCGACCTTGCCCACCTTTGGCTCCAAGTGGCTGCTGCCGCGCCTGAACGACTTCTACAAGGCGCACCCCGGCATGCTGGTACACGTGCATTCGCGTATCGAAGCCATCGACTTCGCCACCAGCGAGATCGATGCGGCCATTGGCGTGGCCAGCGGTGATCTGCCAGGCCTGGTGAGCCATCGCCTGCATGCCGAGGCACTGCTGGTGATCCTGCCCGCACAGGCCAGAAACGAGCAAGCGCACTGGAGCCCCGCCCGCATCAGTGAGCAACTGCTGTTGAACGTGGCCAACAACCCGCACGCATGGGGCGAATGGTTCTCGCACCATGGCCTACCCCATCGCAGCATGCGCCTGGGGCCCAGCTTCGAGCTGACCTCGCACTTGATCCAGGCCGTGCAAGCGGGTATCGGGGTGGGCCTGGTGCCGCGCGTACTGGTGGAAGATGAGTTGGCCAAAGGTGAGCTCTTCAGCCCAGGGGCGGCCTTTGCCAGTCAGCGTAGTTACTACCTGATCTACCCACCGCGCAACGAAGCCCTGCCGTCGTTGCGGGCGTTCAGGGCCTGGCTGCTGGAACAGATCTGAGGCGCACATGAAAAACCCGAAGCGGTATACGCTTCGGGTTTGGGGTGCGCTGCGCGGGCCCTATTTGGCGGCGCTGCCGACCGCTTCGACAGTGGCGCCCTTGCGACGCGACTTGATTACGTACGTGACGAACATGCACAGCAGCCAGACAGGGATGGCGTAGACAGACACCTGGATGCCGGGGATCTGCAGCATGATGCCCAGGATCAGGACCACGAACGCCAGCACCACATAGTTGCCATAGGGGTACCACAGCGCCTTGAACAGGGGTGTCTGGCCCGTGCGGTTGAGGTGCTGGCGGAACTTGAGGTGCGAGTAGCTGATCATGGCCCAGTTGATCACCAGGGTGGCCACGACCAGCGACATCAGCAGTTCCAGTGCGCTGGACGGCATCAGGTAGTTGAGCAGCACGGCGATCAGGGTCACGGCCGCCGACACCAGAATCGAACGCACCGGTACGCCACGTTTGTCGACCTTGGCCAGGGCGGCAGGCGCATCACCCTGCTCCGCCATGCCCAGCAGCATGCGGGCATTACAGTAGGTGCCGCTGTTGTACACCGACAGGGCCGCCGTCAGGACCACGAAATTGAGCAGGTTGGCGGCCACATCGCTGCCCAGCAGAGAGAACACCTGCACGAACGGGCTGCTGCCGTAGCTACCTCCGGAGGCATCAATACTGGCGACCAGGGTGCCCCACGGGGTGAGCGACAGCAGAATTACCAGCGCGCCAACGTAGAAGATCAGGATGCGGTAGATGACCTGGTTGATGGCCTTGGGGATCACCGTCTTGGGTTTGTCGGCTTCAGCAGCCGTGAACCCCAGCATTTCCAGCCCACCGAACGAAAACATGATGAACGCCAGGGCCATGACCAGGCCACTGACCCCGTGCGGGAAGAAACCACCGTGCGACCACAGGTTGGCCACGGTCGCATCAGGCCCACCACTGCCGCTGGTCAGCAGGTAGGCACCCAGGCCGATCATGCTGACGATGGCCACCACCTTGATGATGGCGAACCAGAATTCAGCCTCGCCGAAGAACTTCACGTTCATCAGGTTGATGGCGTTGATGAGCACGAAGAACGCAGCGGCAGTGACCCAGGTAGGAATCTCCGGCCACCAGTAATGTACGTACTTGCCCACGGCAGACAATTCGGACATGCCCACGAGGATATACAGCACCCAGCAGTTCCAGCCCGACAGGAAGCCGGCGAAGCCGCCCCAATAGGTATGGGCGAAATGGCTGAACGAGCCGGCCACCGGCTCTTCGACGATCATTTCACCCAGCTGGCGCATGATCATGAAGGCGATGAAGCCGCAAATGGCGTAGCCCAGAATCATCGATGGCCCGGCGGATTTCATGACGCCGGCCGAACCCAGGAACAGGCCGGTACCGATGGCACCTCCCAGCGCGATCAACTGGATATGGCGGTTTTTCAGGCCCCGCTTGAGCTCGCCTGAATGCTTGTCGTGTCCACTCATGAACGAAGTCACCTGCATTGTTTTTATCTGTGACGGAATCGGACCCACCGCGCTCGTGGCGCAGCGGAATGGGCAAGGTGGTCACCTTGTTTCCTGAGGATGCAACTGCACGGTCGAGTCAACCGGGCGGGGTCAGGAGTGCGCGGTACGCAAGGGGGTCACAGGTAAAACGCGGCGCACTGTATAACCCTGCAAGCGCGCAGGCGTCAACGCGTTGCGTGTTTTCCGGCGGAAAAAACGCAGCGTTCCTGGGGGATTGGCCTTCATGGGCGAACTGATCGGCGTACATGGCGCCTCCATTTGTTGTTTTATCAACCGGCTCTGCGGCGGGCTGTTGCACGTGGCAATGGGGGCTATCACACCGTGAGGCGGGGGTTTAGGCAATAGTGAGAAATGGTCGAAGGCGCAAGTGGACGCGCAAGACACGGCAAGTTTTCTTTACGTACGGGGAATTTTTCCGATTTGCGCAATAAAACGGATCCGACTTGTAAAGAAAGCCTTACAAGGTGGAAGATTTAGTTGCCAGATTAGCGGAAAGGCTTTGCGCTCAATGGGTTAAGCGCGGGCGCTCGATGGAAACGAGCGCTCGTAGCGGTGCGGATACATGGCTAGGATGAGGACTGGGTCGTGTTGTGACCAGAGGCGCATAACGGCCAGCGCAGCGTTGGGGCCGCGAAGGCGGCCCCGGCACATCAGCCGCGCGGCTTGCCGCGACCACGGCCTGCTGGCTTGTCACCGTCAGGCTTGGCGGGGCGCTTGCGCATGTCGCTGGGCCGCTCGGCCACGGCGCTGCCCCGGCTGCCCTTGCGCGGCGCTTCTTCACGCGCCTGGCGTGCTGGACGATCGGCCGCCGCTGCCCCGTCCTGGGCCGGGCGCAAACTGCGGACGCGCTCGCCACGACCAAGTGGACGGGTCGATTTACGCTGCAGGCGCTCCATCTTGTCCTTGGCCTTGAGCTTCATGGCAGGCAGTGCCACAGGCTGCAAACCCACCTCGGCGGCCAGGATGTCGATTTCACCCTGGGTCATCTCCCGCCAGCGGCCCATGGGCAGGTCCGAGTTCAGGAACACCGGACCAAAGCGCACGCGCTTCAAGCGGCTGACGACCATGCCCTGCGATTCCCACAGGCGACGCACCTCACGGTTACGGCCTTCCATCACCACGCAGTGGTACCAGTGGTTGAAGCCTTCACCACCGGGTGCTTTCTGGATGTCGGTGAACTTGGCCGGGCCGTCTTCGAGCATGACACCCGCCTTCAGGCGCTCGAGCATCTCGTCATCCACCTCGCCACGCACGCGCACGGCGTATTCGCGGTCCATCTCGTAGGACGGGTGCATGAGGCGGTTGGCCAGTTCGCCATCGGTGGTGAACAGCAGCAACCCGGTGGTATTGATGTCCAGACGACCAATGTTGATCCAGCGACCTTCCTTGGGACGCGGCAGGCGATCGAACACGGTCGGGCGCCCTTCCGGGTCGTCGCGGGTGCAGATCTCGCCATCGGGCTTGTTGTACATGATCACCCGGCGTGTCGCCTCGGCCGCTTCTTCACGCTTGATCAGCTTGCCGTCGACGGCAATCGCATCGTGCAGGTCGACACGCTGGCCAAGGGTGGCTGCAACGCCGTTGACCTTGATGCGGCCCTGGCTGATCCAGGCTTCCACGTCACGGCGCGAACCCACGCCAATGCGCGCGAGGACTTTCTGCAGCTTTTCGCCAACAGGTGGGGTGATCTGGGTATCTTGCAGGTCTTGCTCACTCATCTGGGCACCTCCCGGTGTAGGAATGAAAACAGGTTTCTGGCGACGAACGCGCCAAAAGGCCGCGCATCATACGTGGTTCGCCGCATGAATGCATGGGAGGGTAGAAGCTTTTCCACCCTCTGCCACGACTTTCTGCCAGGCGGGGCTGGTCGATGGCCTTGCGCATGCCCGCAGCAGCGGGCGCAGCGGGGATCACATGCGGCGAACGGCGATCAAGAATGCTCGCTGCGCTCTCCTTCCAATGGGGCTTCGGCGCCAGCGTCCTGCCGGAGCACATCGTCAAAATCGGTCTTGAGGCCCTGTTCCATGGCGTCCAGTTCCACCAGCAGGCTGCGAAAGCTGGTCTCGTCCTTGGCGGGCTCAACCTCCTCGTCCTCGCCCAGGCTGGCATCGGCCAGGGCCTGCAGGTGGGCTGGCACCGGCGCGTCATCCGGGTCGAGCAACGGCTCCGGCTCCATCTCACGCAGTTCGGCCAGGGCTGGTAGCTCGTCCAGGCTCCTGAGGTTGAAATGGTCCAGAAACGCCTTGGTCGTGGCGAACATGGCAGGGCGCCCGGGCACTTCCCGGTGGCCCACCACGCGTATCCACTCACGTTCCATCAACGTCTTGACGATGTTGCTGTTGACGGCCACCCCCCTCACATCCTCGATCTCGCCGCGGGTGATGGGCTGGCGGTAGGCGATCAACGCGAGGGTTTCGAGCAGCGCCCGGGAGTAGCGCTGCGGGCGCTCTTCCCACAGCCGGCCTACCCAAGGAGCGTAGTCTTCGCGGATCTGCAGGCGATAACCATTGGCCACCTCCTTGAGCTCGAACGCCCGACCGGCGCAGGACTTGCCCAACACCTCAAGCGCCCGCTTGAACGCCTTAGGCTCAGGCCGCTCGGCTTCCTCGAACAATTCATACAGGCGTTCAAGGGATTGCGGCTTGCCAGAAGCCAGCAGGAAGGCTTCGATCAGTGGCGCCAGGTCGCGAGGGTCATTCAGGTTCATGGGCATCTTCGGCAGGAGCAGGGCGTAACCGCACATGGATGGCGGCAAAGGCTTCATTTTGCACCAGTTCGACCAAGGATTCCTTCACCAGCTCCAATACGGCCATGAACGTCACCACCACGCCCAATTTGCCTTCATCCGCCGCGAAAAGATCGATGAACGCCACGAAACCACCGCCTTTCAGGTGCTCCAGCACCTGCCCCATGCGCTCGCGTGTCGACAGGGTCTCACGGCTGATCTGGTGGCTTTCGAACAGGTCATTACGCCGCATGACTTCGGCCATGGACGACAGCAGCTCTGGCAAGCTGACGTGGGGCAACAGCTTGCGCACCTTGGCCTGGGGCGCTTCCAGGCAGGGCACGACAAGGTCACGGCCGACCCTGGGCAACCCGTCCAGGCCTTCGGCAGCCGCCTTGAAACGCTCATATTCCTGCAACCGGCGGATCAGCTCCGCGCGCGGATCGCCCTCCTCCTCCTCGACCGTGACGCTGCGCGGCAGCAGCATGCGCGACTTGATTTCGGCCAGCATGGCCGCCATCACCAGGTATTCGGCAGCCAGCTCAAGGCGCACGCTCTTCATCAACTCGACATAGCCCATGTACTGGCGGGTGATGTCTGCCACTGGAATGTCGAGAATGTCGATGTTCTGCTTGCGAATCAGGTACAGCAGCAAGTCCAGCGGCCCCTCGAACGCTTCGAGAATGACTTCGAGGGCATCAGGCGGGATGTAGAGATCCAACGGCAGCTCGGTCACTGCCTCCCCATAGACCAAGGCCAGCTGCAGCTGACCCGGCATTCCGGCCGGCTCGGCCACTACCTGGGCAGAATGCTCGGCGGTCACGCGTTGACCAGAAACGGAGCAGGGTCGCCGCAGCCTTCGCGGATCAGTTCCGGTTCGTCGCCGGAAAGGTCGATGATGGTCGAGGCCTTGAGGTCACCGTAGCCGCCGTCGATCACCAGATCGACATGATGCTCCAGGCGTTGGCGGATCTCATAGGGATCGGTCATCGGTTCGTCGTCGCCAGGCAGAATCAGGCTCACGCTCATCAAGGGTTCGCCCAGCTCGGCGAGCAGTGCCAGGGTGATGGCGTGGTCCGGCACGCGCAGGCCGATGGTGCGGCGCTTCTCGTGCAGCAGCAGGCGTGGCACTTCGCGCGTGCCGTTGAGAATGAAAGTGTAGGGCCCTGGCACATGGGCCTTGAGCAAGCGGAAGGTGCCGGTGTCGACCTTGGCGTACAAGCCCAGTTGCGACATGTCGCAGCACATCAGGGTGAAATTGTGGGTCTTGTCGAGCCCACGCAGACGGCGCACACGCTCAATGGCCGTCTTGTCACCGATCTGGCAACCCAGCGCATAAGCCGAGTCGGTCGGGTAGACCACTACCCCACCCTTGCGGATGATTTCAACCGCTTGACGGATCAACCGCGGCTGCGGGTTTTCCGGGTGAATCTGGAAAAATTGGCTCACGTCGTCGTCCTGTTCAAACCGGCAATGGCTGTTCATGGCTGAAACGGTGCCACACAGGTGGCAGGTCCTCGGGCAAAGGCCGATAGGCACCGATTTCGCCCCAGGTGCCGGGGCCATGGAAGTCACTGCCAGCACTTGCCAGCAGCCCGAACTCGCGGGTGAGGATGGACATGGTGCCCACCTGCTCGGCCGGCATCATCCCATTGACCACTTCAAGCGCCTGCCCGCCTGCCTGAATATAGTCGGCAATCAGCCGCCTGCGCTTGCTGCGCGTCAACTCGTAATGCATGGGATGCGCCAGACTGACCCAAGCGTTGGACTGGCGCAGGGTGGCAACGGTTTCCTCGAGGGAGGGCCAATGTTGCTTGACGTCACCCAGCTTGCCTGCACCCAGCCACTTGCGGAACGCATCGCCGCGGTCCTTGACGTGTCCGGCACGCACCAGGTACTCGGCAAAATGCGGCCGGGCTGGCGCGTTACCGCTGTCACCCAGTTCTTGCTGAACCTGCCGGGCCCCCGCCAGTGTGCCAGGCATGCCCTTGGCCGCCAGGCGCTTGTCTATTTCCTCGGCACGCAGCCAGCGGCCGCGATGCAGGGCCTCGATCGCCGTCAGCAGCGGCGGCGCATCCACGGGAAAGTTGTAACCCAATATATGAATGGTGGCGCCGCCCCAGGTACAGGACAGTTCTACCCCGCTGACCCATTGCATGCCGCGCTCGCGGCAGGCCTGGCGCGCCTCGGCCAGGCCTTCAAGGGTATCGTGGTCGGTGAGCGCCAGCGTACGCACCCCATGCTCGAAGGCCCGGGCGACCAAGGCCGAAGGCGACAGGGCGCCATCGGAGGCCGTGCTGTGACAGTGCAGATCAACATTCATGGAGTAGCGCTTTCGCTGGATTCGATGTTTGTTATTATGCCGTCACATCCCGGTTCTGGCTGCCATTGTGAAACAATTCATCGATTTCATCCCGCTGTTGCTGTTCTTCATCGTCTACAAGCTCGACCCACGGCCTGTCGAGCTGGGTGGGCACAGCTTCGAGGTCGGGGGCATCTACAGCGCCACCGCCATGCTCATCATCAGCTCGCTGGTGGTCTATGGCGCGTTGTTCATGCGCCAGCGCAAGCTCGAGAAGGGTCAATGGCTGACGTTGGTGGCCTGCCTGGTGTTCGGTGGCCTCACCCTGACCTTCCACAGCGAAACCTTCCTCAAGTGGAAGGCACCGGTGGTGAACTGGTTGTTCGCCCTGGCCTTCGCCGGTAGCCATTTCATCGGTGACCGGGTGCTGATCAAGCGCATCATGGGTCATGCGCTGACCTTGCCCGATGCCATCTGGACGCGTCTGAACCTCGCCTGGATCGGGTTTTTCCTGTTCTGCGGTGCCGCCAACCTGTTCGTCGCCTTCACCTTCCCAGCGTTCTGGGTGGACTTCAAGGTGTTCGGCAGCCTGGGCATGACCGTGCTTTTCCTGGTGGCGCAAGGGCTGTACCTGTCGCGCCACCTGCAAGATACCTCCTCTGCCTCCAAGCCCAAGGACTGACATGCTCTACGCCATCATTGCCAGCGACGTCGCCAATTCCCTGGAAAAACGCCTGGCTGCGCGCCCGGCGCACATCGAGCGCCTGCAGCAACTCAAGGCCGAAGGCCGCGTGGTGTTGGCCGGCCCGCACCCCGCCATCGACAGCAACGACCCTGGCGAGGCCGGCTTCAGCGGCAGCCTGATCGTGGCCGAGTTCGATTCCCTGGCCGCTGCCCAGGCCTGGGCCGATGCCGACCCGTACATCGCTGCGGGCGTCTACGATCAGGTAGTGGTCAAGCCATTCAAGCAGGTGCTGCCTTGAAACACGTCGCCTAGAAGGCATGCTCGGCATCGCCAGTTGGCAGCTAACCTCAAGACTGGGGTATCTTTCCGGCTGGCGGACCAACGAGTCGCCGTCAATGGTTGGATTGAGTGAGTCATGAGCGAGCTGTTACTGATTGATGACGACCAGGAGCTGTGCGAGCTGCTCAGCAGCTGGCTGACCCAGGAAGGGTTTACGGTACGAGCCTGCCATGATGGCCAGGCGGCGCGCCAGGCCCTGGCCGAGCGTGCCCCAGCGGCCGTGGTACTGGATGTGATGCTGCCTGACGGCAGCGGGCTTGAACTGCTCAAGCGCCTGCGCGGCGAGCACGCCGACTTGCCCGTGGTGATGCTGTCGGCACGAGGCGAGCCATTGGATCGTATCCTGGGCCTGGAGCTTGGCGCCGACGACTATCTCGCCAAACCGTGCGATCCGCGCGAGCTGACCGCGCGGCTGCGCGCGGTATTGCGCCGCAGCCACCCAGTGCCCGCTACGAGCCAGCTGGAACTGGGCGACCTGGTCTACAGCCCTGCGCGCGGCGTAGCCAGCATCGACGGCCGCGAGATGACATTGACCTTGTCTGAAAGCCGCATTCTCGAAGCGTTGCTGCGCCAACCGGGCGAGCCCCTGGAAAAACAGGAACTGGCGCAGATCGGCCTTGGCCGTCGCCTGACGCTCTACGACCGTAGCCTGGACATGCACGTGAGCAACCTGCGTAAAAAGATCGGCCCGCACGCCGACGGGCGTCCGCGCATCGTCGCCCTGCGCAGCCGCGGCTACTACTACTGCCTGTAGCCGCGCGGCACTGTGCCGCTGTGCGGGTGTATGGCTTTACGTTCCCTTTACCGTGCCCTGACGGCGCTTGACGATCATCTCCCTAGACTGTGCTCATCCGGTGATCACCGGCCCATGACAGGAGAGACACCATGCGCAAGACCCTCACCGCCCTGCTGTTCGCCGCCGCCCTGCCCACCGTTGCCATGGCCATGCCCGACGGCGGTCCGCGTCACGATGGCCCGCACCACCGTGGCGGCCCAGCATTTCACGAACTGGACCTGAGCCGCGAACAGCGCGACCAGATCGGCAAGCTGATGGGCGATCAGATGAAGCAGCGCCGTGATATCACCGAACGCTACCTCGGCAAACTCCCAGCCGCCGACCAGAAAGCCATGAAAGAAGAAATGCAGGCCAGCCGCGACAAGACCGACGCCGCGGTGCGCAACCTGCTCAAGCCAGACCAGCAGAAGAAGTTCGACGAACTGCGAAAGGAACGCGCCGCCAAGAAAGCAGAGTGGCAGGAGTTCCAGGCGTGGAAAGCTGAAAAAGCCGGCAAGTCCCAGTAAGCTTCAGCGTCAGCGCCCGTCGTGTGCCAGGTTTGCCTGGTGTGCGGCGGGCTTTCATCGTTTGGGGAGGTCTACGTGCGTTCATTGTTCTGGCGCATTCTGGCCAGCTTCTGGCTGGCCATTGCCTTGGTAGCGGGGTTGTCGATACTGCTGGCACACACGCTGAACCAGGACGCCTGGATTCTCAGCCGTCACCCAGGCCTCAATACCTTGGCCAGCCAATGGGCCAGGCATTACGAACAGGAAGGCCCTGTTGCGGCGCAGCGTTTTCTGGAAAGGCGCAAGGAGCGCTACAAGATCGACGTGCAAGTGCTGGACGACAGCGGCGATGCAGTGGTGCCAGGCACCTTTCCCCGCCGCGCCGCAGCCCTGGAAGCTCGCCAGCACAACGATGAGCGACGCCTGCCATGGCGGCGCTTGACCGAGGAATACACCAGCCCCGACAGCAATGCTTCCTACCTGCTGATCTACCGTATCCCCCACCCTGCCCTCGATGCCTGGCACCGCGAGAGCTTGCTGTGGCCGTTGAGCGCACTGGGCATCGCCCTGGTGGTGCTGACCCTGTTCAGCCTGTTCGTGACGTTGTCGATCACCCGCCCGCTGAGCCGTCTGCGTGGCGCGGTGCACGACCTGGGCCAGAGCACGTACCAGCAGAACAGCCTGGCGCGGCTGGCTGGGCGACGTGATGAATTCGGTGTCCTGGCCAAGGATTTCAACAAGATGGGCGCCCGCTTGCAGAGCACCATCGCCAGCCAGCGTCAGTTGCTGCGCGATGTGTCCCACGAGCTGCGCTCGCCCCTGGCACGGCTGCGCATTGCCCTGGCCCTGGCCGAACGGGCCGAGCCTGAACAACGCCAGGCGCTGTGGCCGCGCCTGACCCGCGAATGCGATCGCCTGGAGGACCTGATCAGCGAAATCTTGACCCTGGCCCGGGTGGATGCCGATCAGGCCCATCCCGAAACGGTCGATCTGAACGCGCTGCTGGGCAGCGTGCGCAAGGACGCGCGGCTCAGCTCACCGGAGCATGACGTGCGTCTGGAAGCCCAGCCAGGCTTGACCCTGCAGGGTTGGCCCACCTTGATTGAGCGCGCGGTGGACAACCTGCTGCGCAATGCCCTGCGGTTCACCCCGGCGGGCCAGCCGGTGGAGCTGAGCGCACGCCGCGACCAGGACCTGATCATGATACGTGTCCGTGACAAGGGCCCTGGTGTGGCGGACGAGCACCTGGCGCAACTGGGAGAGCCGTTCTTCCGCGCGCCGGGCCAGCAGGCCCCGGGACATGGCCTTGGGCTGGCCATTGCACGCAAGGCAGCAGAGCGCCATGGCGGCCGATTGATACTGGCCAACCATCCGCAGGGCGGTTTCATCGCCACGCTGGAGCTGCCGGTGACTGAAGCACCTGGCAGCTAGCAACCGTTGCCCGCGCTGCGCAGTGGCCAATGGCCCGGCTCGCCAGCTGCGGGCCAAGGGGTCAGTCGCCCCAGGCGCTGACGAAGTCGTCGGTGGCGAGCACAGGCGCTGTACGCGGCTCGGTCATGGGCGTGCCCACATACAGGAAACCCAGCAGCTCCTCGTTTTCGGCCAGACCCAGGCCTTGATGTACATGGGCGTCGAATGCCAGGTCGCCGGTACGCCATACGGCGCCGATCCCCTGGGCATGCGCGGCGATCAGTATCCCGTGGGCGGCACACCCCACCGCCAGTTGCTGCTCGAGTACCGGCACCTTTGGATGGTCCTGCAAACGTGCGATCACCACGATCAGCAAAGGCGCGCGCAGTGGCATGGCGCGAGCCTTGCTCAATGCAGCCTCGCTGGCATCGCCGCGCTTGTCCACTGCGCTGGCGAACACCTCACCCAGCCGCTCGCGCGCCTGGCCTTCGATGGTCAGGAAGCGCCAGGGGCGCAACTGGCCATGGTCCGGGGCGCGCAGCGCAGCCTGGAACAAGGCCTCGCGCTGGGCATCGTTGGGCGCAGGGTCGGTAAGGCGCGGAACTGAAACCCGGTTGAGCAATGCGTCGAGAGCCTCCATCGGCTACCCTCCTGAAACATGAATGTGCGGCCATTCTCAAGGGGCAGGCCCTGCGCTGCAAGCACGGCCTCAGCGCGAACCCGACGCGTCAGGATGCAGCTTGGCCTTGAGCCTTTGCGTCCCACAGGTAGAATGGCGCCCTTCCGTTTCGAGCCCGAGCAGAACACATGGCGTTGCCGACCTTAAGAATCATTGGTTTCATCATCGGCATCTTCCTCATCACGCTCGCCGTGGGCATGGCCGTACCCATGGCCACCCTGGTGATCTTCGATCACACCAGCGACCTGCCCTCCTTTCTGTGGTCGAGCCTGATCACCTTCGTGGCGGGCCTGGTACTCGTGGTGCCAGGCCGGCCCGAGCATGTACACCTGCGCCCGCGAGACATGTACCTTCTGACGGTGTGCAGTTGGGTGTTGGTGTGCGTGTTCGCTGCCATGCCGTT
>CAURYQ010000030.1:0-40090 GCA_963529135.1 uncultured Pseudomonas sp.
AAGGCGACCCTTCAATGGGATGGGCGGCGACAAGCTGAGCCGCTGTAAACGTGCATTTCCAAGGCACCCACTTGAGAGCTGCGAGCAGCAAATACCCTAGCTCGAAAAGACTCGCTCGCCGCCAATCATTGGAATCGAAAGTCAAATCACGCACAACTTGAGCAAACAAATACCTCAATTAGACGTTTAAGCGCAATTTCGTTTCGCCATGCATGTGTAGTGACCCCATCTTTGCAACCTACATACGGAATCGCTCATTACAATTGGATCCATTCGCAGGAAGGATCTTTTATGCAGACACTGGAAATGGATTACGCCCCTGGCGAACAGGTCGCCAGTCACAGCCATGCCCACGATCAGCTCATCTACGCTGCCAGCGGTGTAGTACGCGTAAGTACCGACCGAGGTAGCTGGGTCATCCATGGGGGCAATGCGTTATGGGTGCCGGCTGGCGTCAACCATGCCATCGCCATGCAAGGCGTCGTCTGCATACGCTCGCTGTTGCTGGAGCCACGTGTCGAAAGCTGCCAGGTGATCGTGGTGACCGGGTTGCTGCGCGAGCTGATCCTGGCAGCTTCGCGCCTGCTTGGCGTCCAGGAGGGCGAGCATGTGCGGGCGCTCATCCTTGGCGAGCTCGAGCACGCCAGACGTGTCGACACCTTCATCGCACTGCCAACGCATGCGCGGCTCAGGGCCTGGTGCGAGCGCATGCTTCGAACCCCCGGCGAGGAACATTCGCTCGAGGGCTGCGGCATCGCGCTGAACATGAGCACGCGTAACGTTGCCCGGCTGTTCCAGCGGGAGCTGGGCATGTCCCACGGCCAGTGGCGTGCGCGGGCGCGCGTCATGCTGAGCCAGCAGTGCCTGGCAGCAGGTCAACCGATCATCAATGTTGCGCTCGATCATGGTTACCAGAGCCCCAGCGCCTTCGCCGCGATGTTCAAGCGCATCCTGGGATACGCCCCCAGCGACTGGCAGGACGCCAGCGAACGCCACCGCTGAAGCCGCCTGGTTTGTCCGGATGACGCGCAGGGTTGTCCCGCTTGCGGCAGCCTTGGGCGATCCGCCCCGCTAACGTTGCGTCATGACTTCCAAGTGATTTCCATGATGCCCACTGCACCCCTGTTCCCCTCCCCCCTGCGCCTGTGCGCTGTGCTGATGTTTGGCCTGACGGCGAGTTGCACACACTCCGCAGCCCCGGTCACGCCCCCGGCAGCCCTGCGCGTCAACCCCCTGACCACCGGACAACCCGGAACGAGCTCGCAGCCCATGCCCACCCGCTGGTGGCGGCTGTATCAGGACCGGCAGCTCGAGCACTGGGTGGAGCGGGCATTGGCCAACAACCAGGACCTGGCTCAAGCCGAAGCCAACGTGCGTGCACTGCTGGCAGGCATCGGCGAATTCCAGGCGCAGCGCCTGCCCGCTACATCGCTGGGCTTTGCTGCCACCTACGGCAAGGACAGTGACGATCAGACCCTGGCCCAGGCCCGTGATACCCATGCGGCTTCCACCTGGCACTTGAACCCGAGCGTGACGCTGGCTTACCAGGTGGACCTGTGGGGGCAGGTCCAAGCCGAAATCGAGCGTGCCAAGGCACAAGCACAGGCCGTTGCCGCCGTATACGACAGGGTTCGCTTGCAGGTAGCGGCGCAAACCAGCCGCGCCTACATCGACCAATGCGTCTACACCGCCCGCCTGGACCAGGCCAGGCAAGCGCTGCGCAGCCTCGACCGCAGCGCGCGCTTGAGCGACCGGCAACGCCAGGCTGGCGTCGCCACGGCCTTGGACAGCGAACGCCTGCTCGGCCTGCGTGAACAGGTGCGGGTCCGGATACCCGCCTTCGAGGTTCGGCGCCAGATCGCGCTGTTTGAACTGAGTACCTTGGCCGGCGAAACGGCGGTGGCGAACGATCAACCCTGCGCCAGCATTCCCTCGCTCAAGGCACCGCTGCCCACAGGCGATGGCTGGCATCTGCTGCAGCGGCGTCCGGACGTGCGTCAAGCCGAACGTGAGTTGCAGGCCGCTGGCCTGGAGTCGGCCATCGTCTGCGCCGACCTGTACCCCAAAGTTCGCTTCGGCGCCCGCCTGGGCACCTCCGATCAGCATCTGAGTGGCCTGGGCAGCAGCCGCGCCATCACCTTCGGAATCGGCCCGCTGATCAGCTGGGAGTTCCCCAACCTGCAAGCCAACCGTGCCCGGTTGAGCAAGGCAGAGGCTTTGCAGCAGGCCCAGCGTGCCCGTCACCACAGCGTCGCGCTCAAGGCGCTGGAGGATGTCCGTCGGGCCCTGGCGCGCTATGCCGGGGTCCAGCAGCGCCTGGCTGCGTTGCAGGCTGCACTGGAGCACAGCCAGCGCAGCTTTGCCCTGGCACAGGCCAGCTATCGCGCCGGTACGGCGGACGGCCTGACCCTGCTGGACAGCGAACGCGAGCTGATCGCACTGCATGACCAGCACATCGAAGCGCGCGGCAAGGTGGCCAGTGCGCAGATCGAGCTGTTCCGCGCGCTCGGTGGAGGCTGGTGAACCTGTCCCGCCGCCTGCACCGCCCGCTCATTCGCCAAGAACAACCGCCATCACCCGACAATGGAACCCTGTCATGAACGCTGCCGTAGAAACCCCCACCTCAACCGCTGATGCCGAGCAAGTCGGCACTCGCGCCCGGCGCCGGCGGGTCTACGTCGGCGGCGCAGGCCTGGGCGTGCTGGCGCTGCTGGCATTGGCTGGCTACTGGTTCACCACCGGTCGCTACCTGGAAAGTACCGATGACGCTTACATCCGCGCCGATTGGGTCGCACTGAGTTCACGCGTGGCAGGTTACGTGGCCACGGTGGAAGTGGAGGACGACCAACCGGTGCAAGCCGGAGCGGTTCTGGTGCGGTTGCAGGATCGTGATTACCAGGCCCGCGTGGACCGCGCCCGCGCCGCCGAACGCCAGGCGCGGGCGGCCATTGAGGCGGCGCGTGCGCACCGCGAGGTCGCCGCTCAGCAGGTCCATCGACAGGCGCAGGCGACCCTCAAAGCTGAGGCTGCCGTACACAGTGCCAACGCCGAACGCCGCCGCAGCCAGCTTGACTTGCAGCGCTACCAAGGCCTGGTGCGCGATGAAGCAGCCACCACCCAACGGCTGGAACAGGCTGTGGCTGCCGCCAGCCAGGCCAAAGCCACCGAGCAAGGGGCCAGGGCGGCCTGGCGCGAGCAGCAGGCACGGGAGCTGATGGCCAAGGCCAGCGCGGACCAGGCAGAGGCCGACCTGCAGCAGCGCCAGGCTGCCTTCGAACGCGCCAAGGCTGAACGCCGACTGGCCGAACAAGACGCCCAGGACATTGTGATTCGCGCCCCGGTTTCAGGCGTGGTGGGCCAGCGCCGGGTGCGCACAGGGCAATACGTGGTGCCGGGCCAGCCCTTGTTGGCCGTGGTGCCGGTGAAGCAGGCCTACATCGTCGCCAACTACAAGGAAACCCAGCTAACCCGCATGCGGCCGGGGCAGCCGGTGCAGGTCCATGTCGACAGTTTCCCAGGGCATGCACTGCAGGGTCACGTGGCGAGTTTCTCACCGGCATCGGGCAATGTGTTCGCGCTGCTGCCGTCCGACAACGCGACGGGCAACTTCACCAAGATCGTTCAGCGTTTCCCCGTGCGCATCCTGCTCGATCAGCCCGTGCCGGGGGCGCAGGTACTGCCCGGCATGTCGGTCGTGACCACGGTCGATACCCGCCCGCTGGAGCCTGCTGATGCGCCCTGAGCAACCTGTGTCGCTGCGCGCCTGGGTCGCGGTGCTCGGCGGTCTGTTCGGCTGTTTCATGGCCGGCATGAACGTGCATGTCACCAGTGCCGCGCTCCCTGAAATACGGGGCTCTCTGGGCGCCAGCTTCGAGGAAGGTTCGTGGATATCCACCGCCTACCTGGTCGCCGAGATCGTGATGATTCCGCTTACGGCCTGGCTGGTGGAGGTCTTCTCGCTGCGCCGGGTGATGTGGACAGGTTCGCTGATTTTCCTGATCGCTTCGGTAGCCTGTTCGTGGGCACCGAACCTTGAAACCATGATCGTGATCCGGGTGATCCAGGGCGCAGCCGGTGCAGTGCTGATCCCGCTGTCGTTCCAGCTGATCATCACGCAGCTGCCGGCCAGCCGGATGGCCATGGGGATGGCCTTGTTCAGCCTGGCCAACAGCGTGGCCCAGGCTGCCGGCCCCTCGATCGGCGGCTGGTTGACCGATGCCTACTCCTGGCGTTGGATTTTCTACCTGCAGCTGTTTCCTGGCATCGCCTTGCTGTGTGCCATCGCCTGGTCCATAGACGCCAAGCCGATGAAACTGCAGTTGCTGCGCCACGGCGACTGGCTGGGCATCGCCGCCATGGTGATCGGCTTGGGCGGGCTGCAGATCGTGCTCGAAGAAGGTGGCCGGCTGGACTGGTTCGGGTCGTCGTTCATCACGGGCATGAGCGTGGTCTCGGCGCTCGCCTTGGTGCTGTTCGTGACAAGCCAGTTGTTCGGCCCGCGGGCTTTCATCAACCTGCGGCTGCTAGCGCGATACAACTTCGGCGTGGCTAGCCTGGCAATGTTCATCTTCGGCGCAGCCACCTTCGGGCTGGTGTTCCTGGTACCCAACTACCTCTCGCAACTGCAGGGCTTCAGTGCACGGGACGTGGGTGTGGCGTTGATCGCCTACGGCGTCGTGCAGTTGCTGCTCGCGCCGTTGATGCCGCGCCTGATGCGCATGACCAGCGCCAAATTCATGGTCGCCAGCGGGTTCCTGATCATGGCGCTGGGCTGCTGGATGGGCGCAAGCCTGACTGCCGACAGCGCCGACAACGTCATCATCCCCTCCACCGTGGTGCGAGGCATCGGCCAGCCGTTCATCATGGTGGCATTGTCCGTCCTGGCGGTGGCCGGGCTGGACAAGCGCGAGGCCGGGTCGGCCTCGGCGGTGTTCTCGATGCTGCGCAACCTGGGGGGCGCCATCGGTACGGCCGGTCTGACCCAATTGGTGGCCTCGCGCGAGCGTATGCACAGCGCCCGCATCCATGAGCACGTGACGGTCTTCGAACCGCAACTGCAGGCCCGCCTGGACCCGGCCATGCAGACGTGGCTGGCGCATCCGCAGCAGTGGCTCGAGGGGCTGTCAGCCACCATACGCCGCGAGGCTTACCTGATGGCCTACAGCGATGCGTTCTACCTGGCCTGCCTGGCGCTGCTCGGTTGTGCGCTGGCGGCGTTGCTGCTGAGGCCGAGCCAGGGGCGATAAGGCGATGGCGCTGCCCATCGTCCGGAAGCGATGGGCGGCTGGTACACTGCCGCCTTTGAACGACGGCAAGACAGGCTTCACCCATGCACCAACCTCGCTATGCCACCGTGGCCAAGGACCTGATCGAGGCGATTGCCAGCGGCCGCTACCCGGTAGGTGGCCTGCTGCCGACCGAAATCGAGCTGTGCGCGCTGTATGGGGTGAGCAGGCACACGGTTCGCGCGGCCATCGAGCAGTTGCAGGGCCTGGGCCTGGTGTCACGGCGCAAACGGGTCGGAACACGGGTCGAAGCCAGCCGTCCCCAGGTCGGCTACCGGCAGTCGGTGGCAAGCCTTGCCGACCTGTCCCATCACCTGCAAGCGCCGATGCGGGACATTCGCGACGTCCGTCAATTCGTGGCGGCCCCTGAAGAGGCCGAGCGACTGGGGCTCGTGCCGGGCGAGCGTTACTTCTGCATCGAGGCGGTACATCGCGCGTCCGCTGGCCACGCCTTGCCACTGTGCGTGAGCGCCGTCTATGCCCAGTATGACTATGCGCATGCGATCGAGCTGGCCAGGGCGTACCCCGAGCAATTGATCGCCCGCCTCATCGAACAGCATTACGAGCGGGTCATCGCCGTGATCGACCAGCAGGTTCAGGCCCGATCGCTCACCTCCGGGCAGGGGCTGGAACTGAGTGCCGAGGCCGGCTCACCGGCTTTGTGCGTGCTGCAGCATTACCGCGAGGAAAATGGCGACTTGATGGTGGTCTGCGAAAGCGTTTATCCGGCAGATCGCTATAGCCTGGTCAGCCAGCTACGTCGCGACCGCACACCCGCCAGTGCCGCACCGGCATTGCCATCGGCCTGAGACGCTCGGCAGCACACCCTTCTGGAGATCGAACCGCATGGCAGCAGAAAAAACCCGAATGCTCAGCGTTGGCGAGGTGGCCCGTCGCAGCGGTATCGCAGTATCGGCGCTGCATTTCTACGAAAGCAAAGGCCTGATCGCCAGCACGCGCACGGCCGGAAACCAACGCCGCTACCCGTCGCTGGTGCTGCGTACCTTGGCTATCATCAAAGTGGCACAGCGCACCGGTATCGCCCTCGATGAAATCAAGCAGGCGCTGGGACGCTACCCGCCCAATAGCAAGCTCACGGCTGCCCAGTGGAGCGAGATGTCCAGTGCGTGGCGCGAAGACCTGAATCAGCGTATTCGCCTGCTCCAGGCGTTACGCGACAGCCTCGACAATTGCATCGGCTGCGGCTGCCTGTCCCTGGAAGAATGCCCGCTGCGCAATCCCCGCGACGTGCTGGGCGATGAAGGCAGCGGGCCGAGAATTCTGCAGCGGCGCCTGCGTGAGGGCAGTTGATCGCTTCATCGGCATGCAGGCGCCGATCAGGTTGCAGGTGCAGCAGTAGTGGGACAGCTTTCGTTGGAACCAATCCGCAATGCCTGCGCCCTAACCTTTTGCTATTTAACCAAGCCGTTAGCGAAAGGATGACCCAACATGAAAAGCGAACAGATCGAAGGTGTAGCTGAGAACATTGCCGGTAAAGCCCAGAGCGCTGTAGGTCGTCTGATCGACGATCCGGCCCTGCAGGCCGAAGGCGAAGGCCGTCAGGCTGCGGGCCAGGTGACCAAGACTTACGGTGATGCCGTGGACTGCGTCTCGTCGTTCGTCAAGGAAAAGCCGTTCGCTGCCGTGGCCATCGGTGCCGCACTGGCAATGGTGGTATCGCGCCTGCTGCGCCGCTGACCGAATGCATCAGGCCCACGCGGTTGCGTGGGCCTGATGCGCTTCAAGACAAAGGCTGAACTCAGTTGTCCAGTTCATCCTTGACGATACGGCCGTCGCGCGGATCGACCTTGAACTCGTACTGCTTGCCGTCCGCTTTGATCCCCTCGCCTTCCCAGTGACCATCATCGGCTTCGATCTTGGTGATCTGGGTATAGCCGGCGCCTTTGAGCGCTGCTTCTGCCTGATCCTTGTTCACTTTCCAATCGGCGCCAGGCTGATCGGCCCAGGCAGCAGAAGCCCCCATCGCGCCAACCAGGGCCAAGCCGGTGAACAGTCGAGTCATCGCTTTCATTGCAGGTTTCCTTACATGGAGGGTGTGAACATGCGACCGGTTTTCCAGCCGCTGCGTTCACTCTGATCCCACCCCCCAACCGGGCATGCGGATGCATCCAGCACCGGCAGGGCTCATCCCGGCTGGCTGACCAGCGCGTTGCTGACGCTGCGCCCGAGCACCAATACCGTCACGAAGCCGCAACCTACCAGCGCAGTGGCCATGCTCAGCAGCACGCCGGTGCCAAGGTGGTCGACCACCTGCCCACCGAAGAACGAGCCCACGGCGATGATGACCTGGAACATGGCGACGAACAGCGGCATGCCGCGCTCCACATCCTTGGGAGCGACCACGAACATCCAGATGTTGGCGCAGGCAGGAAAGGCACCGAAGGCAAAGCCCCACAACGCGATCAGCATCGCAGCGCCCGTCATGCCGGTGGCGAAATGCGGGAACAGCGCCGTGCTCACGGCAATCAGCAATGCCACCAGCAGCAACGTGTGCCGCACACTGCGGTTGGCCGCGAACCCGGCGAAGATGTTACCCATGAAGCCGGCAACCCCGTAAAGCAGCAACAGCGAACCAATGGTCGGGCCGTCGAAGCCGGCGCTTTGCTTGAAGAACGGTGCCACATAGGTATAGGCGGCAAAATGCGCCAGGCCGATCAGCAACACCGCAATCAGGCCCACGCGGGCTTGTGGGTTGATGAACAAGGCCGCCAGGTCGCTGATGCGAATCGCCTTTTCCGGCATCAACCGAGGCAGCAGTAAGACCTGCGCCAACAGCACCGGCACGCCGACCACCGCCGTGACCAGAAAGGTCATCCGCCACCCCATCAACCCGCTGAGCCAGGTCCCGACAGGCACACCGATCACCGTGGCCAGGGTCACACCGGCCATGATGATCGAATTGGCCTTGGCCACCCCGACGCCGTCGGGCGCCAGGCGGCTGCTCAAGGCGATGGCGGTTGCCCAGAACCCACCGATGCTCACCCCGAGCAGGACGCGCCCGAGCAACAACAGGTGGAAATCGCCGGCAAAGGCGACGATGGCGTTGGCCAGGATCATGATCAAGGTCAGGCCGATCAGCAGATAGCGCCGGTCCAGGTTGCCGACACCGACCGATATGGTCGGCGCCGCCAGGGCCGCCATGATGCCTGGCAAGGTAACCATCAGCCCGGCCAGGCCTGCGCTGATGCCCAGGTCATTGGCGACATCGTTCAGCACCCCGACCGGGAGAAACTCGCTGGTCACCAAGGCAAACGCGCCCACGGCCACTGAAAGAATGGCCAGCCACTGCTGAAGCAGGCTTTGCCGTTGGTGTTCGGGCAGACCACGAGGGGTCGGGCTAACGCTTGGCATTGTGCACAATTCCATGACAGGGCGCCTGAAACAGGCGCGCAGAGGCTAAATCAGGCCGCGAGTATAAAGAGGCCGGGCTGGCAGGCGAGAGCCCGGTGGCTCGATAGTAGTTATCGCTGTGATCGATAGCGTGCAGGGCTTAGGATCCAGAGGTGGGCGGGACTCCTTGTGGAAGCGGGCTTGCCCCGCGATGCGCCGCGCGGGCGGCGCTCGATCTCACAGGCGCTGAAATTGCTACGGCGAACACCTGCCGGCCTTCATGCAATCTAAAGCCAACCCCTCACTGCTTCATCCCCAACTCAGCATCATCCATCAACGCCTTGGCCATAGCACTCAGGTAATGGGCAGCCCAGATCATCATCGGCTTCTCATCCATCAGCCCGGTGATGGTCAGTTCGCGCACATACCCCATCAACTCCGAATACTGTTCGCGGGCGTCTCTGCACGGGATACCGGGCTCGATGCGGAACAACGGGTGGTTGCCGTTTTCGCCCTGGTAAAAAGCAGTTTTGCCGACGGTGAATTGGGTGTCTTCTGTCGTCATTGTTCGATCCCCTGATAACTCTCTACTGCCTGAGCCGGCCCTTTCGCGGGCACCTTGCGCCGCGATGGGGCGCGCAGCGGCCCTAGGATTTCAGCTTCGCTGCCCATACTGCCAGGGCTGCTGCGCAGCCCATCGCGGCACTAGGCTCCCACCGCGAAATTCGATAGCCTACAAATTTGGTGCAAGGTAGCCCCACTCTTCACCCGAACACCCTAAACAGGATTAGGATGCACCACCCGCCCCGCTACGCCCGGCCGGTTGATGAACAGCACGTCCAGTGCACTGCTGCGCAGACCCTTGAGCGCATTCCAGTGCGCCGAAGTATGAATGTAACGCTCGCGCAGCAGGCACTGCTCTTGGTCTGTCAGGTTGGGCGATGCACTGACGCCTAACGCAAATGCATGCAATTTGTCGCTGATTTCCTTCAGCTCATCGGGGATGGCGTGTTGCCGGTCGGCGCCCAAGGCTGCAAAGGGCACGCCTGCCCTCGCCGCGCACTCGCGCATGATGCTCAGGTACACCCGCGACAGCTGCCCGGCCACCTGTCGCCTACGGCTGATGGCGACGTAGACCTGCTTGAGCGGCTCACGAGGGTCGCCGCCGGGCATTGGGTTTTCCCAGCTCAGCAAGTGCGCTGGCGGTTGACCGATGTCCTTGAACCCGGTGGCCAACAACGCGGCAACGGCTGTATAGACCCCGGTCTGCTGCGCTGGCACCGTAGCCGCTACCCGCTGGGACTGAGGCTTGCAAAGCAGAACTTCCTCGTCGAACACCTCCGGGTAGCCGCCGCCAATGTTCGAATGCACGCCGGGCAGCACGACGTCGTGACCACTGCGTATCAAGGGAAAGTTGTGCCGCTGCTCATCCCCTGCCACCAACTGTACGAGCTGGGTGGCGATTGCATCTGGCAACCCGAGCTGCAGCCCACCCTGGCGGCTGTCGGCAGGGTCGAAATCCCCTTCTAGTGGAGCAATGATGGCCGCCACCGTGTCGAACAGGCCGATGAAAGGGATGAGGATCGGACACCGGGTGGGTACGCGCTCGGGCGTGTTGCGTAACACATTGGCCATGTGCCTGGCAGCCGCCGCGCCGCGGCTGAAGCCAAACAGGTCGAAACCGATCCGCTCAATGCATTTTCCAGGGTGGCGTTGCTGCCAGTCGCACAGTTGCTCGGCGATCTGCGCGAAGGCCTCGTCGATTCGCATTTGAACACCTGTCCGTCCCCCACCGGTGGCCGAGGCATAGGCATCGTCGACCTCGCCCGCCTGCGTCCCGATGCCCTGCACATACAGCCTCAGCACGACCCGCTGCCCATCGCCGCCTGATTGCTGCTGACCATAGAGGTCATGCAGCAGTGCGACGTTGCTCATGACATTGTCGTAGCTGCCGCCTTTACCCTGCGACACCGTCGCATTGTGCTGGTTGTTGCCCGTGCCGTCGAAGAACAGGCCAAAGCGTATCTCTACTGCATCTTGCCCTTGGCTGCTGGTGGTGTTGGTTTTCATCGTGGTCATACCTGCCTGGCTGAAAAGCACAAGCAAGCGCCACGGCAAGCTGTCCGGCCATCAGGCAACGGCCGTTTCGAGGCAGGAAATTTCAAAAGGTCGACACACGGGGTGGATAAATTTCCAAGCCGCCATTGGTCGCCACCCCCTCGGATGGATTAAAGTATCAACCCTTGCCGGGCCGCTGCCATCAGTCGCCTGGTCCTTTATCAGGAACCGTCGCCGATGGAACACCGTGAGGCGCTGATCGCGCTGCGCACCTTTCTCTCTTCCCAGATCCTGGGCCAGGAAAAACTGGTCGAGCGGCTGCTGATCGTGCTTTTGGCCGACGGCCACATGCTGGTGGAAGGTGCGCCGGGCCTGGCCAAGACCAAGGCCATCAAGGAACTGGCCGAGGGCATCGAGGCGCAATTCCACCGTATCCAGTTCACCCCTGACCTGCTGCCCGCCGACATCACAGGTACCGAGATCTATCGCCCTGAAACCGGCAGCTTCGTGTTCCAGCAGGGGCCGATCTTTCACAATCTGGTGCTGGCAGACGAAATCAACCGGGCGCCGGCAAAGGTGCAGTCGGCGCTGCTCGAGGCCATGGCCGAGCGCCAGGTCAGTGTAGGGCGCAGCACCTACGACCTGTCGCCGCTGTTCCTGGTCATGGCCACGCAGAATCCGATCGAGCAGGAAGGCACCTACCCGCTGCCCGAAGCCCAGCTCGACCGGTTCCTGATGCACGTCAAGATCGGCTTTCCCGATGCCGCCGTGGAGCGGCGTATTCTGGCCCAGGCGCGGGGCGAGGCCTTGGGCGGTGAAACCAAGCCCGAACGGCGGGTCAGCCAGCAAGCCATCTTCGCCGCGCGCAAGGAGATCCTCGGCCTGTACATGGCGGACGCGGTGGAGGAATACCTGGTGCAACTGGTCATGGCCACGCGCACGCCGGCCAAGTTCGACAGCGAACTGGCCGACTGGATCGCCTACGGCGCCAGCCCGCGCGGTTCGATTTCCCTGGACCGTTGCGCCCGCGCCCATGCATGGCTGGCCGGGCGTGATTTCGTCAGCCCCGAGGACATCCAGGCGGTGCTGTTCGATGTACTGCGTCACCGCATCATCCTTTCGTTCGAAGCCGAGGCGGCTGGGGTCGACCAGGACCGGGTAGTCCAGCGTATCCTCGACGTCGTTGCCGTTGCCTGACCCCATGTCCAGCGCCCCGCTGCTCGAGCCTGGTATCCGTGTCACCCTCGCCGAACTCATCGACATGCGTCATCGCGTGCGCGAGATCCAGCTGTTTTCCAACCCTGGGCAACGCAGCCCGCTGGTTGGCCTGCACCATTCCAAACTGCGAGGTCGGGGCGTGGACTTCGACCAGGTGCGGGTTTATCAGGCCGGTGACGATGTACGCAACATTGACTGGCGGGTGACCGCCCGCACCCAGGAGCCTCATACCAAGCTGTTTCACGAGGAGCGCGAGCGGCCCATCTTCATTCTGGTGGAGCAGAGCCAGCGGCTGTTCTTCGGCTCCGGGCTGGTATTCAAGTCGGTGCTTGCAGCGCAGGCGGCGGCTTTGTTCGGCTGGGCAGCCCTGGGGCACAACGATCGGATCGGTGGGCTGGTATTCGGTGACAACGACCCTCACGAGATCAAGCCCAGGCGCAGCAAGCAAAGCCTGCTGCAGCTGCTCAACCGCCTGGCCAAGGTCAACCAGTCGCTGCACACCGAAGGCGTTGCGCAAGCCGACAGCCTCGGCCTGGCGCTGCGCAGGGCGCGTGAAGTATTGAGGCCTGGCAGCCTGGCCATCGTGATCTGCGATGAACGCTCGTTGACGCCCCAGTGCGAGCAGCACCTGGCCATGTTGTCTCGTCACTGCGACCTGTTGCTGATGCCGGTATCCGACCCGCTCGACCATGCCTTGCCGGCGGCCGGTCTGCTGAGGTTCGCCCAACGGGGGGCACAGCTGGAACTGGACACGCTGGATGAGGGGCTGCGCCGGGCATACCGGCAGCAGGCCGAAGCGCGCATCGAGCGCTGGGAACTGATGGCGCAAAAGCTCAGGGTGCTGCTGATGCCGCTCAGCACACAGAGCGAAATGATCGAGCAGCTGCGCGACTACTTGAGCGCCCAGCGCATGGGCAGCCCCTCGTGAACCCGCTTGACCAGTTGCAGCCGTTGATCGCCCCCGCGCCGATCAGCCCATGGCCACCGGCGCCAGGCTGGTGGCTGCTATTGGCATTGCTGCCAGTGCTGGCCTGGGGCCTATGGCGGGTGCGACACTGGCGCCCGCGAAAACGGCGCATACCGCGCACCGAGCAGCCGCTCGACCCGGTGCGCGTTGCGGCCCTCGAAGAACTGGCCCGCCTGCCGCGCCCGTATGACAAGGCGCCTGCCGGTGCCTGGCTGCAGCAGATCAATGCCCTGCTCAAACGGCTGTGTCGCAGCCATTATCCCTTGGCCAACAGCCACACGCTCAATGGGCGGCAATGGCTGGCCTTTCTCGACAACCGCTGCCCGGCTGCGGGCCTCACGCGCTGGATGGTCCTGGTCGAGGGCGCCTACAAACCTGAGTGCCGCCTGGACGACAAGGCCATTGTGGGGCTCAGCCAGGCCGTCGAAACCTGGATTCGCAAGCATGTTTGAACTGGCCTGGCCGTGGATATTCGCCTTGTTGCCCCTGCCCTGGCTGGCGCGGCTCATCCTGCCAGCCGCCGACAGCGGCGAGCCGGTGCTCAAAGTCGGCTTCCTGCAAGAGCTCGAAAGCCTGGCTGGGCGCCGCGCTCGTCTGAACCTGCCAACCTGGCGGCACCAGGCACCGTTCGTGGTGATATGGCTGCTGCTGCTGTGCGCCGCCGCCCGCCCGCAATGGCTGGGCGAGCCTATGCCGGTGGCGGCCAGCGGGCGTGACCTGCTGGTGGCCGTGGACGTTTCCGGGTCGATGGACTTTCCCGACATGCAGTGGCAAGGCGAGGACATCAGCCGGCTCGACCTGGTCAAAGCCCTGCTGGGTGATTTTTTACAGGACCGTGAAGGCGACCGGGTGGGGCTGATCCTGTTCGGCAGCCAGGCCTACCTGCAAGCACCGCTGACCTTCGACCGCCGCACCGTGCGCACCTTCCTGGATGAAGCGCAGATCGGCATCGCGGGCAAGAACACCGCCATCGGCGACGCCATCGGCCTGGCCGTCAAGCGCCTGCGCCAGCGGCCGTCGCAAAGCCGGGTATTGGTGCTGATCACCGACGGGGCCAACAACGGCGGGCAGATCCACCCGCTTACCGCCGCCCGCCTGGCCGCCCAGGAAGGCGTGCGTATCTACACCATTGGCATCGGCGCCAACCCCGAAGCCACCGGTACGCCTGGCCTTCTGGGGCTCAACCCCAGCCTGGACCTGGATGAAGCCTCCCTGCGCGAAATCGCCGACACCACCCATGGCGCTTACTTCCGCGCCCACGACGGGGCCGAGCTCGACGCGATCGGCGACACGCTGGACCGTTTGGAGCCAGTGGCGCAACAGCCGACCCAGGCGCGTACCGCCAAGGCGCTGTACGCCTGGCCACTGGCCCTGGCGCTGCTGTTGAGCGTGTTGCTGGTGATCAGCGTGCAGTGGCCGGACAACCTGCTGCAGCGACAATTGCGCAAACCGCGCTTTCTGCAACCGCACCCGCAATGGCGACAGCGCCTCAGACGTCTGCGCCTGAGGAGGCCACGATGATCGACCTGTGGCCCCAATGGCTGCGCCCGCTGTGGTTGCTGAGCGTGCCACTGCTCAGTTGGCTGCTGTACAAGCTCTGGCACCGCCGCAGACGCGCCGGGCGCTGGCAGATGATTCTGCCCCCGGCCTTCCACGGCGTGCTGCTCGGTGGCGGCAGCGGCAATGCCAGCAAGTTGCCGTGGGTGGCCTTGGGCCTGGCCTGGCTCCTGGTGGTGCTGGCGTTGCTGGGCCCCAGCTGGCAACGCGTGGAGGAAAACCGCCAGCGGCCTGCCGACCCTCTGGTCATCCTGCTGGAGCTGACCCCGCAGATGTTGGCCGAGGACAGCCCGCCCAATCGTCTGGAGCAGGCGCGCCGCAAGATCCTCGACCTGCTCGAGCACCGACGCGACAGCCAGACCGCATTGGTGGTCTACGCAGGGTCGGCGCACACCCTGGTGCCGCTGTCCGACGACCTGGCCACTACGCGCAACCTGCTCGAAGCGCTCGACCCCTCGATCATGCCCAAGCCCGGGCAACGTGCGGACCTGGCCGTGCACAAGGGCTTGGCGCTGCTCGCCCAGAGCGGCCTCGGCCAAGGCCGTTTGCTGCTGGTAGGTTCATCGCTCAGTGCCGCCGAGCGCCAAGGCATCAGCCAGGCACTGGGCCGCCATGGCCCCAGTCTGCTGATGCTGGGTATCGGCAGCCGTGATGGCGCCCCGGTGCGTCAGGCCAACGGCGAATTCCTCAAGGATGACCAAGGCGCGATCCTGTTGCCACGGCTGGACAATGCGGCGCTCAAAGGCTTCATCAACGGCACGGGCGGGCGTTACCGGCATGCCCGCATCGACGACCTCGACCTGCGTGGCCTGGGGCTGTTCGACAACCCCCGCACCACACGCAGCGAAGGCCAGACGCTGCAACTGGACAGTTGGGCTGACCAGGGCTACTGGTTGCTGATTCCGTTGCTCTTGCTGGCGGCCTGCGCAGGTCGACGGGGCTGGCTGTTCTGCCTGCCACTGTTGCTCGCCCTGCCCCAGCCTGGCCAGGCGTTCGAGCTTGAGGATCTGTGGCTGCGCCCCGACCAGCAAGGCCAGCACCTGCTTGAGCAGGGTCGAGCGGCCGAGGCCGCCGGGCGGTTCCGCGACCCCCAGTGGCGGGGCATGGCCCTGTACCAGGCTGGCGACTATGCCGGCGCTGCCGAGGCGTTTTTGCAAGTGGACACGGCCGCCGCCCATTACAACCGTGGCAACGCCTTGGCGTACAGTGGTGAACTGGAAGCGGCTCTGGACGCGTATGATCAAGCCCTGGAACGGCAACCCGATCTCCAGGCGGCACTGGACAACCAGGCACTGGTCGAGCAAATGCTAGCCGAGCGCCAGGGCAAGGCCGCCGAACAGGCGGCCAGCGCTGATGCCCAGAGCACGCCTGGCCGTGAAACCGAAGGCAACAGCAGTGCGGCCAACAGCCCGGCAGAGCAAATGCCGGGTACCGATGAGCAGGCGGGGGACAACGCCTCCGCCGAAGGCGACAGCAAAAGCCAGGGCACACCTGGCAACCAGCCCGGCGAGGACGACGAGGTGATCGAGCCACCTCGCGCGCCCGCCGCCACCGCGCTGGATGCCGAACAACGCCAGGCGCTGGAGCAATGGCTACGCGAAATCCCCGATAACCCCGCGCAGTTGCTCCGGCGCAAATTCTGGTACGAACAGCAATTGCAACAGGAAACCCCACGATGAGTCGCTGCGGCGTCTTTTTCCTCATGCTGCTTTGGAACCTGCTGGCTCATGCCGAGCCCTCGCTCAAGGCCAGCGTCGACCGTACTCGCCTTGAAGCCGGCGAGAGCCTGGAACTGACCCTGGAGAGCCAGGATGTCACCGAATTCGGCAAGCCTGACCTGCGGGCGCTGGAGGGTGACTTCGAGGTGCGCAGCACCCGGCAGTTGAACAGCCTGCACACCCTCGATGGCGAGACCCGCGCCAGCACCCGCTGGATCATCACCTTGCTGCCCAGGCGCAGCGGCAGCCTGCGCATTCCGGCCCTGCAACTGGGGCAGTCGTTCAGCCAGCCGGTAGAGCTGCAGGTGCTGCAGGCCGATGCCAACCGGCAAGAAAATGCCCAGGTGTTCATCGAGGCGACCCTGGACAACCCCGATGTCTACGTGCAGGCCCAGGCCGTGCTGACCCTGCGCATCTACCACTCGGTGGCGCTTTATGACGACAGCAGCCTCAGCCCACTCCAATTGGAAAACGCCAAGGTCGAGCCCTTGGGCGAATCGCGCACCTACGAAAAGGAAATCCAGGGGGTACGTCACGGAGTGATCGAAACCCGCTACGCCGTTTATGCCCAGCAAAGCGGAACCCTGGACATTCCCTCGCTGACCTTCACGGCCACGGCTGCGGCCAACAGCCAGGCCGACGAAGGCGGCAACGGCGGCCCGCGCACTGGCCGCCAAGTGCAGGTGAGCTCGCTGCCGCTTCGCCTGACGGTGCGGCCCGTACCCCCCAACTGGCCTGCCGGGCTGCCGTGGCTGCCAGCCCGCAGCCTCACCCTGGAGGAGCGCTGGAACCCTGACCCTGCCGCCCAGCAGACCCAGATCGGCGACTCATTGACCCGCACCGTCACCCTGCGTGCCGAGGGCCTGTCCAGCGCTCAGCTGCCACCGGTGCCGCCCACCGAAGCCAATGGCCTGCGCCGTTACCCTGACCAGCCGCTGTTGCGCAACGAAATCAACGAACGGGGCATGACCGCCACCCGTGAGGAGCGCGAGGCGCTCATACCCACCCACAGTGGGCCACTGGCCTTGCCTGCCCTGGAAGTGACCTGGTGGAACACCCGCGAAGACCACCTCGAGCACAGCAGCCTGCCCGCACGCTCGATCACCGTGCAGGACAACCCC
Organism: uncultured Pseudomonas sp.; assembly: GCA_963529135.1. GTDB lineage: Bacteria > Pseudomonadota > Gammaproteobacteria > Pseudomonadales > Pseudomonadaceae > Aquipseudomonas. The sequence goes on from CAURYQ010000030.1 coordinate 17,276, forward strand.
GCACTGGTGGCCGAGACTCCTGTCGTGGGCAATGGCGCCAGCATGCTGCTATGGCCTTGGCAACTGGCGACCCTGGTGCTGGCGTTGACGACGTTGCTGGGCTTCACCCTGTGGTGGCGCGCCCGCTCGCAGCCAGCGGTGCTGCGTGCGGCACACACAGGGCCGAGCCCACGCACCTTGCTCGACGACCTCAAGCGCGCCTGCCAGGCCAACGATCCCCAGGCCACTCGCCAGGCGCTCGATGCCTGGGCGCGGCAGCAGCCTCAGACCCTGGCCGAGATGGCCGCGCGCTTCGTTCCGTTGTCCGACGCCCTGGATGGGTTGAACGGTGCACTGTACAGCGAAAGCGGGCAGCACTGGCAGGGCGAGGACCTGTGGCGGGCCATCGGCACCATTCCTCCGGCAGAACAGGTGTTGCTGCCCACGGGCGAAAGCGCAAGCCTGCCACCGCTGTATCCAAAGTAATGGGCTGATGCCCAGCAGATTCGCCCGCGCGCACTGAGCCGGAAGCTGTGTGCTCATCGGTGCCAGATGCAGCCTTAGCCGGTTTCGGGCTTGGCACCGGGCCCGAGCAGCTGCCCCCTCCATGGGTTACCATACCGCCCTGCCCCGCTCGCCCGACTTCATACCGACAGGTTATCCATGCGTCTGTTTCACACTTCCGACTGGCACCTGGGCCAAAGCCTTCATGGCCAGGAACGCGACTTCGAACATGCCTGCTTTCTCGACTGGCTGCTCGGCCAACTGCACCTGCGTCAGCCCGACGCGCTGTTGATCGCGGGCGACGTTTTCGACACCGTCAACCCGCCAGTCAAGGCCCAGGAGCGGCTGTACGATTTCATCGTCAAAGCCCACGAGCAGCAGCCGAAGCTGGACATCGTGATGATCGCCGGCAACCACGATTCCGGCTCGCGCATCGAGCTGCCCGCGCCGTTGATGCGGCGCCTGCGCACGCACGCACTGGGCCGGGTGCATTGGCTGGACGATGGCCAGCTGGATGTCGAGCGGCTGTTGATTCCACTGACCAATGCCCGCGGCAAGGTCACCGCCTGGTGCCTGGCCTTGCCTTTCCTGCGGCCGGCGGAGGTGACTGGCCTGCAATTGGGCGATGACTACCTGCAAGGCATCACGAAGGTCCACCAGCAGCTGATCGCAGCCGCGCAGGCCAGGCAGCGCAAGGACCAGGCGCTGATCGCCATCAGCCACGCGCACATGGCTGGCGGTGCGGTATCGGAAGATTCCGAGCGCAGCCTGATCATCGGCAACGCCGAGGCCTTGCCGGCCAAGCTATTCGACAAGGCCATCGGCTACGTGGCACTGGGCCACTTGCACAAGCCGCAGAAGGTCAACCGTGAAGACCGTATCCGCTACAGCGGGTCTCCCATTCCGCTGTCGTTCGCAGAAGTCAATTACCCTCATCAGGTGCTGGAAGTCACATTCGACGGCGCGGCGCTGACGAGTATCGAAGCGCGTCCCGTGCCACGTGCGGTGCCGCTGCTACGCATCGGCCCGGCGGCGCTGGACGAGGTACTGACGGAGCTGGCGAACCTGCCGGTCGTGGACCTGCTCGAGGACCCCAACCGTCAGCCTTGGCTGGAGGTGCGTGTGGTGCTCAACGAGCCCCAACCCGACCTGCGCCAGCAGATCGAGACCGCCCTGCACGAAAAGGCCGTGCGCTTGATCCGCATTGGCGCCGAGTACGCAGGGCGTACTGCCGAAGACGAGGGCCCGGCATTCGTCGAATTGGCCCAGATGACCCCGCAAGACTTGTTCGGCCGTGCCTGGGCGCAGGCCTATGGCAACCCCGCCGATGAGCAGACCCTGGCCGATTTCGCCCTGCTGCTGCAGGACGTACAGCAGGAAGAAGAACAGCCATGAAAATCCTTGCCATTCGTTTGAAGAACCTGGCATCCCTGGCGGGGCCGATCGACATCGACTTCACCCAGGAGCCCTTGGCCGGCGCCGGTCTGTTCGCCATCACCGGGCCCACGGGAGCAGGAAAAAGCACCCTGCTCGACGCGTTGTGCCTGGCATTGTTCGGTACGGTGCCACGGCTCAACGACATTGGCCGTGAGGCCAAGGTACCGGACGGCGATGGCGAGATACCCACCTCGGACCCACGCAACCTGCTGCGCCGCGGCACCGGCAGTGGCTTTGCCGAGGTGGATTTCATCGGGGTCGACGGGCGCCGGTACCGGGCGCGCTGGGAAGCGAACCGGGCCCGCGACAAGGCCAACGGTAAACTTCAGCTCAGCCGCCAGAGCTTCTATGACCTGGACAGCGAACAGGTGCTGGGCAGCGGCAAGAACGAATACAAGCAGCTGATCGAAACGCGCCTGGGCCTGAACTTCGACCAGTTCACCCGCGCAGTGATGCTGGCGCAAAGCGAGTTCGGCGCGTTCCTCAAGGCAGACGACCGCGAGCGCAGCGAACTGCTGGAGAAACTGACCAACACCGCGATCTACTCGCGCCTTGGCCAGCGGGCCTTTGCCCGGGCACGCGAGGCGGGCGAGGCGCATGCCGCCTTGCAAGAGCGGGCCAGCCACCTCTTGCCGATGGCCGCAGACGCCCGGGCCGAACTCGATCAACACCTGGAGCAGGCCCAAGCCCAGCTCAAGGCCGACCAGGCCGGTGAACGGCAACTGGAGCAACAGCGCAGCTGGTTGACCGAACATGACCAGTTGCACGCCCAGCACGCACAGGCTCGCACCGCACTGGAAACTGCCGAGCAGGACTGGCAAGCCTTGGCCGAGCCCCGTCTGGACGTGGCGCGCCTGGAGCGCCTGGCCCCTCAGCGCCATCAGTTTCATCGCCAGCAGATGCTGGCGACACAGCGCGCGCCCCTGACTGCCAGGCTTGCCGAGCAGCATCAACAGCAGGTTGAGCTGCAACGACGCACAGCCGAGCAACAGGAGGCGCTGGAAGCGGCCCGGCTTTCGTTGTCTGCCGCCCAGGCCGCGCACGGTGACGCCGCCCCCTTGCTGCGCCAGGCCTTCACGGCCCAGGACAACCTGGCCCGCCTCGACCAGCAACTTGCCGTCCAGCGCAATGACAGCCAGCAGGCCGAGCACCTGGTCACCGATGGCCAACAGCAGTTGCTGCAGCTCGAAACCAGCCAGCAACGCAGTCAGCAGCAACTGGGCGAGATCGACACGGCGCTCGCCCAAAGCCAGCACCTGGCCGGGCTGGCCGATGCCTGGCATGCCTACCTGCCCCAGCTCAAGCAGGTGATGGTGATCGGCGGCCGACTGAGCAAGGGCCGTGAAGAATTGCCCGGCCTGCAGGCTCAGGCCAGCCAAGCCACTGCGCACCTGCAGGCCGAGCGCGAAGCCCATGATGCGCTGTTCCGGGAAGCCAAGGCAGAGCCCCAGGCCTTGGCAGAACAGATCGACCTGCTGGGCAGCATGCTGCAGGACAATCGCAAGCAGCATCGCACCGTCGAGCAACTGTCGCATCTGCATGGCCGTGAGCTCGAATTGCGCCAGCAACAGGCCGCCCTGCGCGACCGCCAGCAGCAGGCCATGCTCGCGCGTCAGCGACTGATTGGTGAAGGCACGGCCGCCAAGGCCGAGCTGGAAAGCGCCGAGCAGGCGCTGAACCTGACTCGGCAGTTGCTGGAGCGCCAGCGGCTGGCCCGCAACACCACCGTCGAAGCCCTGCGCGAGCAATTGCGAGACGGCGAGCCATGCCCGGTCTGCGGCAGCGTCGAGCACCCGTTCCATCAACCTGAGGCGCTGCTGCAAAGCCTGGGCGAACACGATCAGGCCGAAGAAGCAGCCGCCCAGCGGCAGGTGACGGCGCTCAACACTCGGCTGGTCGAATTGCGCACCCAGTTGGGGGTGGTCAATGCGCAGCTCAAGGACTACCAGCAACAGCTGCCGGCGCTGGACGAACAGCTGCAACCGCTGACCGCGCAGCTCCATGAGCATGCCCTGTGGTCTGCGTTGGCGCCCCAGGACGACCAAGCGCGCACCCTTTGGCTCGATGGGCAACTGCGGCGGCTGGATGCAGAAATCGGCAACGACGAGAAGCGCCAGCGCGCCTTGCTCACCCTGCAGAAAGAGGCCGCTCGCCTCAATCAGCAACTGCACGCCGCCCAGCAGGCACAGCAGCTGGCCCAGCGGCATCTTGAGCAACAACACTTGGCCCTGGAAAACGACGAACGCCTGTTGCAGCAAGGGCTCGACGACCTGGCCGGGGTATTACCCGATGAAGCGCTCAAGGCCCTGCGCGATGACCCTGCCAACGCGTTTCTGGCCCTTGATCAACAGATTGCCCAGCGCCTGGAACAACGCGATCGGCGCAACGATGAACTGCAAGAGCAGCAAGCCCGGCAGGTGCAACTGGACAAACTGCGCGATCAGCAGCAGCTACGGGTTCAGAGCCTCGAGCAATTGCGCGAGCAGGTCAAGGTTCTGGAACAACAGCGCCAGCAGTCCCAGGCCATGCTCGCGCAGCTGTTGGGCGAGCATGCCAGTGCCGAAGCCTGGCAACAGCACATGGACGCCGCGCTGGAGCAAGCCCGCGCCGTCGAAGCTGACACCGCGCAGCGCCTGCAAGGGTTGCACACCCAGGGCGTGCAGTTGGCCAGTGAACTCAAGGCCAGCACGGATCAATTGCAGGCACTGGAGGCAGAATTCAAGCAACTGCAGGATCACATCGCCCAGTGGCGCACCTCGCACCCGGAGCTGGACGACGCCGGCCTGGAGCGTCTCCTGGCCATGGACGACGCACAGGTCGCTGGGCTGCGCCAGCGCTTGCAGGGTGCCGAGAAGGCCCTGGAGCAGAGCCGCGTCCTGTTGCTGGAACGCGAGCAGCGCCTGCAGCAGCACGCGGCGCTGATGACCCTCGAGAGCTCGGCACAGGACTTGGAGCAGGCCTTGACTGAAGTACGCGAGCGCCTGGTCGTCCATGAGCAGACGTGCGCCGAGCTGCGGGCCCAGCAGGCAGACGACCAACGCCGCCAGCAAGCCTCGCAATCGTTGGCTGAGCAGATCGAACAGGCCCGTCAGCAATGGCAACGCTGGGCGCGCCTCAATGGCCTGATCGGTTCGGCTTCGGGGGATGTGTTCCGCAAGATCGCTCAAGGCTACAACCTGGACCTGCTGCTGCACCATGCCAACGCTCAACTGCGTCAACTGGCACGGCGCTACCGCCTCAAGCGCGGCGGCAGTGCGCTGGGGCTGCTGGTACTGGACACCGAAATGGGCGATGAGCTGCGCTCGGTGCACTCGCTTTCAGGCGGCGAAACGTTCCTGGTGTCGCTGGCACTGGCCTTGGGGCTTGCCTCGATGGCCTCCAGCACATTGCGCATCGAGTCCCTGTTCATCGACGAAGGCTTTGGCAGCCTCGACCCCGAGTCCCTGCAGCTGGCCATGGACGCGCTGGACGGCCTGCAAGCACAGGGCCGCAAGGTGGCGGTGATTTCCCACGTCCAGGAAATGCATGAACGCATACCCGTGCAGATTCAGGTACGGCGCCTAGGCAACGGCTTGAGTGATGTCGAGGTGTGCGGGTGATCCTCTACTCCTTTCGCCGCTGCCCGTGGGCCATGCGGGCCCGGCTAGCGTTGCGCTACGCCGGGTGCGAGGTGACCGTGCATGAGGTGGCGATGAAACACAAGCCGCCCGCGCTGCTGGCGCTGTCACCCAAAGGCACCGTTCCGGTATTGGACACCGGGAGCCAAGTGCTGGACGAAAGCCTGGACATCATGCGCTGGGCCTTGGCCCAGAACGACCCCCAGGACTGGCGCTTGCTGAACTCGCCCGAAGCCGCGCAGCGGGCCGAAACGCTGATCGCCCTGAACGACGGCACGTTCAAGGCCCAGGTGAACCTGTACAAATACGCCGAGCGCTACCCGCAACACTCGCAAACCCATTACCGCGAAGAGGCTGAGCACTGGCTCGGGCACCTGGAGCACCTGTTGCAGGATCACACCTACCTGCTGGCCGAGCATCCCAGTATCGCCGATGCTGCATTGTTGCCGTTGGTCCGGCAGTTCGCCGCGGTCCAGCCCGACTGGTTCGCCACAGCCCCCTACCCGCGGGTACGGGGCTGGCTGCAGGGATGGCTGGCCTCGGACCTGTTCAAGGCCATCATGGCCAAGTAAGGCCGCCCGCCGCGCTGCCGGGTCAGGTCACTGGATGAACTTCAGGTCCGAAGGCGCCGGCTGATCGAGGGTCTGCACCGTTTCACCCAGTTTGCCGCTGAGCGGGTCACGGGGCATGACCACGATCTGATTGCTTTTCTGATTGGCCACGAGCAGGAACTTGTCACTGGGGTCCAGTGCGAATTCGCGGGGGTGGTCGCCTTCGACCGAACGGCGTTGCACCAACGCCAACAGCCCGTCCTGCTTGCCGACGCTGAACACGACGATTTCATTGGCAGTGCCACGGTTACTCACGTACAGAAAGCGACCGTCTGACGACAGATGAAGGCCACCGGCCGCCTTGGCAGCTGCTTCCTTGCGCTCGGTCAAAGGCAAGCGCTGGCGTTCGATCAGGTTGCCCTCACGAACATCGAACACCACCACCTCGGCATGCATTTCCAAGGTCAGGTAGGCATGTTTGCCGCTGGCGTCGAACAGCAGGTGACGCGGCCCGCTGCCTGGCGGTAACGGCACCGAGGCAGGTTGCGCGGGGGTGAGCGGTGCTTGCGTACTGGCCCCGTCGTAGCGGTAGACGAACACCCTGTCTGCACCCAGGTCGCTGGCATAGACGTGCTGGCCGTCAGGTGATGGCACCATCGAATGGACGTGGGCACTGGCCTGCCGCTCGGGGTTGACTCCGCTGGCCTTGTGGCGCGCCTGCTGCACAACCGGTTGCAAGGCGCCCTGCCTGTCGACCGGTAACACCGACAAGCTGCCGCCAGGATCGGGGTTGACCGAGTAGTTGGCAACGAACAGGTAGCGCTGGTCCTGGCTGAGGCTGGCGTGGGTAGGCTCGTCGCCCTGGCTGGGCACGCGGTCGATGAAGCGGACATCACCATCGCTGGCAACGCTGAACGCACTGACGTGGCCATCAGGGGTTTCGTTGACGGCGAACAGCAGGCGCTTGTCTTCCGAAAGCACCAGCCAGGAAGGGCTGACGCTCTCTATCACTTGCAGCGCCTCAGGGCGAATCTTTCCGGCGTCACTGTCGAAGGCGTAGCGGTAGATGCCTTTGCTGGCACCGTCGGTGTAACTGCCAACCAGCAGGGTGGCAGCTTGGGTGTTGTAGGTCAGGGTCATGAAACTAGCGGTCAGCAGGGTCTTCCAGTTCCGGTTCATGGTCTTCTTCTTCCGGGGCGCGAAATGCATCCAGACAACTGAGTCGGTGCTCACTTTCGGCAGTACGGATGCGCCAATCGTTCCCTTCCTGGCTGGCCGCATCGACCTGCGCTGCGCTGAACACCCAGCGGCGCAATTGGCGGCCGTCCATGCATTCGATGGTAAGGGCCTGCTCATCGCAGGTGAAATCGAACGCGTGGAGGCCATCGATCAGAAGCATGTCGCAGTGTTGCAAGGCGCTGGCGAGAGGTGACATGGGGGTACCTGTGCGGAACATTCCGTGTGGAAGATGTCCGCATTATACCCCCATGGGCGCGCCGTGCCGGGGCGTTTCAATGGGCGAAAATCGAGCCGCCCGCCTTGCCTGCCATCTTCTCGGGCTTGATCAGGAAGCGCGCCAGCGCCGGCAGCAGCCAAAGGGCACCGAACATGTTCCACAGCAGCATGAAGGTCAGCATCAGGCCCATGTCCGCCTGGAACTTGATTGCCGAAAAGATCCAGGTACACACCCCGATGGCCAGGCACAGGCCAGTGAACAGCACGGCCTTACCGGTGGAGCGCAGTGTCTGGTAGTAGGCCTCCTGCAGTGGCAGCCCGGCACGCAGGAAGCTTTCCAGGCGGCTGTAGATGTAGATGCCGTAATCCACGCCGATACCCACGCCCAGCGCGACCACTGGCAGCGTCGCCACTTTCACGCCGATGCCCATGTACGCCATCAACGCGTTGCCCAGCACCGACGTCAATACCAAGGGCAGCACGATGCACAAGGTCGCGGCGAACGAGCGGAACGTGATCAGGCACATGATCGCCACACACAGGTAGACCAGCATCAGGATGGTCAGCTCGGCCGACTTGATCACCTCGTTGGTGGCCGCTTCGATACCTGCGTTGCCGGCGGCCAACAGGAACTGCAAGCCGTCCCTGTCGTGGCGCTCGGCGAACGACTTGGCTGCCGCTGTCACCCTTTCCAGGGTCTCGGCCTTGTGATCGTTGAGGAACACCAGCACCGGCGCCAGCGAACAGTCGCCGTTGTACAGGCCGTCGGCGCGGGCGATGGAGTTGTTGAGGATGTCAGGGTTGCGCGACAGGGTTTCCCATTTGAGGCTGCCCTCGTTCATGCCCTTGATCACCTGTTTGGACACGGAAACCAGGGAAATGGCTGATTGCACCCCGGGGGTGTTTTCCATGGTCCACATCAGCTCGTCGATGGGCGCCATGGTCGAATGCACCGAGCACTGCTCGGAGGCGGTCTTGACCATGATCACCAGCACGTCGGAGCTGGTGGAGTAGTTGCTGATGATGAAATTGTTGTCCTGGTTGTAGCGCGAGTCGGGGCGCAATTCTGGCGCGCCCTGGTCGAGGTCACCGATCTTCAGGTTCTGGCTGTACCAAAGCCCGCCGGCGAAAGCGGCCAGTGCCAAGGCGATGGAGACGGGCGCTACCTTGGGGCTGGCGAACCGCGACAATAGCCGCCAGAACGGATGCTCGCGGGTGGCATCGCGCTTGCTGCGCTCGATGGCCTTCTTGCTGATGCCGACGTAGGAGATGGCCACCGGCAACAGGATCAGGTTGGTGAAGACGATGACCGCCACCCCGATGGACGCCCCGATGGCCAGTTCGCGGATCACGCCGATGTCGATGATCAACAAGGTGATGAAGCCCACGGCATCGGCGAGGATGGCGATCATGCCCGGCAGGAATAGTTGCCGGAAGGTGCGCCTGGCGGCAGTCAGGGCGTTGTCTGCATCGCTCGATTGCAACGCGATGCCGTTGATCTTCTGCACCCCGTGGGAGATGCCGATGGCGAAGATCAGAAACGGCACCAGCATCGAGTAGGGGTCAAGGCCGAAACCGACCGCGTGCATGAGCCCGAGCTGCCAGACCACGGCCACCAGCGTGGTGATGAGCACCGCAATGGTGCTGCGGATACACCAGGTGAACCAGTACAACAGCACCCAAGTGATCAGCAGCGCGACGCCGAAGAACATCACCACCATGACCAGCCCGTCGATGAGGTCGCCGACCTTCTTCGCGAAGCCGACGATGTGCACCTTCACGTTGGGGTTCTGGGCCTGGAACTTGTCGCGGATCTTTTCTTCGAGCAGGTGCGAGAACTGCTGGTAGTCGAGCTTGACCACCCGGCCAGGGTCCTGCGGGTCGGGATAACTTTCCAGCAGCGGCACATCGATGATGGTCGATTTGAAATTGTTGCCCACCAACCGCCCAATCTGACCGGATCTGAGCACGTTGTCGCGCAAGGTATCGAGGCTGGCCTGTGATCCGTCGTAGGTGTTGGGAATCACCTCACCGCCAGAGAAGCCTTCTTCGGTGACCTCGCTCCAGCGCACGCTGGGGCTCCACAACGACTTGAGCCCGGCGCGGTCGACGCCTGGGATATAGAACACCTCGTCGTGGATCTGCCGCAGGGTCTCCATGTAGTCCTTGTCGAATATGTCGCCTTTGACCGCCTCGACCGAAATGCGCACGGTGTTGCCCAGGTTGGCCAAGTCGTTGCGGTGCTCCATCATCTGCTCGATGAAGGGATGCTGCAGGGGGATCATTTTCTCGAAGCTGGTGGAGGGACGGATCTGCGTGGCCTGCCAGAACAGGACCATGCTGACCAGCACACACAGCATGATGACCACCGGCCGATTGTTGAAGATCAGGCGTTCGAGCAGTGTGGCTTTGTCCGGGTGATGCGGCTGCATGGGGATGTGCTCCTGGCTGCTCATGGCTGTACCTCACCGGCGACGGCGTCGACGCCCTCGGCATTGGCGACATGGACGCCACCCTGGCCCACCAGCAGCAATTCACCGTTGGCCAGGGCGCTGACACCAGACAGGGCGATGCGGTCAGGGCGGTTATGGACGCTGAAGGTCTGGCCGGCATCGGTGCTGCGCAGCACACTGCCCCCGTTGCCTACCACCACGACGGTGCCGTCGCCGAGCAGCGTGGCACCGGCCAGGCCAAATGCGAGTTCGCCCCGCGCAGCCTGCAAGGGAATGGACTGCCAGGTGTCACCAAAGTCGGTGGAGCGCAGCAAGTTGCCGCGCAGGCCGAACGCCAGCAACGTACGCGCCTGGGCCGTGCCGATCACGCCGAACAGCGAGCCTTGGTAGGGCCCCTCCACTTTCTGCCAATGCTGGCCGTTGTCGTCAGAACGGAACATACCGCCCTGCTCCCCGACAATGAACAAGCCTGCGTCGCGCACCTGGGCAATGGCATTGAGGTGCAACTGGTCCGGGTTGTCGAGGCGATCAACCACGTCCTGCCAATGCTGGCCCCCGTCAGTGGTTTCGAGCAAAGCGCCATAGGCGCCCACGGCCAGGCCGTGCTGGGCATCGAGGAACACGACGTCAAGCAACGGCGCTTCGCGTGACAGGTCTTCGAACTGCTTGCTCCAGGTGGCGCCGCCATCGTTCGTGGCCAGGATCTGCGCATCATGGCCAACAGCCCAGCCGCGCTTGTCGTCGAGAAAGAACACAGCCGTCAGTAGTTGCCGTGTGGGCACGCGGGCTTGAGTCCAGGTCTTGCCCTGGTCATCCGAGAACAGGATGTGGCCCCGATCCCCAACCACGACCACGCGCTTGCCCGCCTGGGCCGCGTCGATCAGCAGCCTTTCGCTGGCCTTGGCCGATTCGGTGGAGTATTCATCGGCTGACGCCGCATGCGCGCCTGCCCATCCACTGAGTGCAAGTGCGAACACTGCTGCGGCCGCTACTGGCCAGCCAGCGCGCCTGCTTCGTTTCCTCATGACTGCCCCCGATTGTGTTTTTGTTGGGTGGGTCAAAGCCTTGCAGAATGCCTGCAGTAGCGGCATGCAAAGGCGTGAGGTGATCGTAGCGGGGGGATTTGGCGAAGCACAACGAGCGGGGTGTTATGTTTTGTTATCGTCGTCGCAAGGCGGTGTTTCATCAAGCGCTGCATCCACCTGCGCGAATGGGTTTCACGCAGGTTTTGCATGCCGGTGCGGCAATGTCGCCAAATGCTGGAAGCGGGGGGCCATGAAGCGGCCCCCTGCTTTCACGCCAGGCTTTTGCTCACCACTTCATACACGTCACTGGAGAGCTCACCCGATGCCAGGATGCGCTCCAGCTCGCCTTTCATCAGAGTTTGCCGGGCGGCATCGTACTTGCGCCAGCGGGTCAGCGGCGCCAGTTGGCGGGAGGCGATCTGCGGGTTGAGCGCATTGAGCTCGATCACCAGGTCCGCCAGGAAGCGGTAACCCGAGCCATCGGCGGCATGGAAGTTGACCAGGTTCTGCCCGGCGAAGGCGCCGACCACCGCGCGCACCTTGTTCGGGTTCTTCAGGGTGAACGCCGGGTGCTGCATCAGTGCTTTGACCCGCGCCAGGCCACCTGGCAAGGTACTGGCCGCCTGCACGCTGAACCACTGGTCCATGACCAGCGGGTTGTCCTTGAAGTGTTCGGCAAAGCTTTCCAGGGCCTTGGCCCGCTCGGCCTCGAAGGGCGAATTGACCAGCACGGCCAGGGCCGTCAGGCGCTCGGTCATGTTGTCGCACTGCTCGAACTGCTCGAGCGTGGCGTCCAGCACCTGTGGTTTACCGCTGAGCATCAGGTACGAAAGGGCGATGTTCTGCAGGCTGCGGCGGGCGAAGTGCTCGGCCGAAGCCACGTAGGCGGTGGTGCGTGACACCGCGCGGTTGGCCTGGTAGCGCGTCCAGAGCGGTTCGAACAATTGTTCGGCGATTTGCCGGCGGGCGAACTCGCGGGCAGCGTGAATGGCGTCGATGTCGGCCACCTGGCTGATTTCGGTCAGGTAACCCTCGCCTGGCAGCGAGAGCATCTCGGCCACCATGGCGGCATCCAGCGAAGGATCGCCCAGCAGCGAGTCCAGGGCACCGATCAGGCGCGGGTCCAGTTGCAGCGCCTCGCCGCGCTGGTGTTGGCCGATCAGCTCCTGCAACACCTGCACGGCCAACTGTTGACCGGCTTCCCAACGGTTGAAGCCGTCGCTGTCGTGCTGCATCAGGAACATCAATTGGTCGCGGTCGTACGGGAAGCTCAGCTTGACCGGGGCACTGAAACCGCGCAGCAGCGAGGGCAACGGCCGCGCCTGGATACCTTGGAAGACGAAGGTCTGCTCGGCCTCGGTCACCGACAGCACCCGCGTGCTGCCAGCGGCTGCGGGTTCACCCACCAACTGCAGCGGCAAGTCGTTGCCGTCGGCATCGAGCAGGCCCAGCTCGACCGGAATGACGAAGGGCAGCTTTTCGGCCTTGTCCGGGGTGGGCGGGCAGCTCTGGCGGAACGTCAGGCTGTAGGTGTGCGCGGCTTCGTCGTAGGCGTCGCTTACCTCAAGGCGTGGCGTGCCGGCTTGGCTGTACCAACGCTTGAACTGAGTCAGGTCGACGCCGTTGGCATCCTCCATGGCCTTGATGAAATCGTCGGTGGTCACCGCCTGCCCGTCGTGACGCTCGAAATACAGGTCGCTGCCCTTGCGCAAGCCATCGCCACCCAGCAGCGTGCGCACCATGCGCACCACTTCCGAGCCTTTTTCGTAGACGGTCAAGGTATAGAAGTTGGAAATTTCGATGAAGCTTTCCGGCCGCACCGGGTGGGCCATGGGGCCCGCATCCTCCGCGAACTGATGGGTGCGCAGGTAGGCGACGTCTTCGATGCGCTTGACCGTGCGCGAATTCATGTCGGCACTGAACTCGGCATCGCGGAACACCGTGAAGCCTTCCTTGAGCGACAGCTGGAACCAGTCGCGGCAGGTGACGCGGTTGCCCGACCAGTTGTGGAAGTATTCATGTGCCACCACGGCTTCGACCCGCTGGTGGGCAGCGTCGGTGGCCGTCTCGGCGCGTGCCAGCACGCAGCTGGAATTGAAGATGTTCAGGCCCTTGTTTTCCATGGCCCCCATGTTGAAGTCATTGACGGCAACGATCATGAAGATGTCCAGGTCGTACTCGCGCCCGTACACCTCCTCATCCCAGCGCATGGACTTCTTCAGGCTGACCATGGCGTGGTCGCACTTGTCGATGTTCTCAGGCTCTACGTAGATACGCAGGGTCACATCGCGGCCCGACTGGCGGGTGAAGCTGTCTTCAACGCACCACAAATCGCCTGCGACCAGGGCAAACAGGTAGGCCGGCTTCATGAACGGGTCTTCCCAGGTCGCCCAGTGACGGCCATCTTCAGCGGGGCCACTGCCAACCGGGTTGCCGTTGGAGAGCAGCACCGGGTAGCGATGCTGCTCGGCGATCACCGTGGTGGTGAAGGTGCTCATCACGTCCGGGCGATCGAGGTAATAGGTGATCTTGCGAAAGCCCTCGGCCTCGCATTGGGTGCAGAACATCTTGCCGGACTTGTACAGGCCCTCGAGTGCGGTGTTGGTCTCGGGGTGAATCCTGACAGAGGTATCGAGGGTGAAACGCTCGGCCAGCGGCTGGACGGTCAGGCTATCGGCGTCCATCTGGTAGTCACCGGCCTGCAATGGCTGGTCGTCCAGGGCAGCGCGCACCAGCTCAAGCTGCTGGCCGTCGAGCACCAGCGGCGGCAAGCCGGTGCCGTGGGCCGGGTTGCGCCGCATGACCAGTTGCGCATGCACCAGGGTATGGTCTTCGAACAGCTCGAAGGTCAGGTGCGTCTCGTCGATCAGGTACTCAGGCGCCTTGTAGTCCTTGAGATGGATCACTTGCGGTTGTTCGGTACGCATCTGCAGGTCCCTTTTACTGGAGCACGGCCAACTGGTAGGCCGTGTACTTGCGAATATTGATCACACCGGTGTCGAAGATCAGGTACTGGCCCTTGATGCCCAGCAGCGTGCCCTCCACCACCGGGTTCTTGTCCAGGTTGAAGCTGACCACCTTGGTCGGGTACGCCTGGACCGGGTACTGCATGTGCACCACTTCGGCGTCGGTCAGAGGTTGGATCGCCTGTAGACCGAAACGCGCCTGCAACTGGCCCAGTCCTTCGGCACACGCTTGCAGCACCTGATCGCGCAGCGCCGGCAGGTCGAGCGCTTCGGCATCACCCTTGAGCAGCGCGCGCCAATTGGTGCGGTCCGGTACCTGGCTGCGCAGCAAGTCCTCGACCAGCCCGGACTGCTGCCGAGTGGCCACCCTGAGAATCGGCAGCGCCTGGCTGGCGCCCTGATCGAGCCAGCGCGTAGGCAGCTGGGTCGCGCGGGTGATGCCGACCTTGATGCCGGAGGAGTTGGCCAGGTAGACCACGTGATCGGTCATGCAGAACTGCTCGCCCCAGGCCGGGTCGCGGCAGGTGCCTGCGTCGTAATGGCAGCGTTCCGGGGCCATGATGCACATGTCGCACTGGGCCAGCTTGGTCATGCAGGGGTAACAGTAACCCTGGCTGTAGCTGGTCTTGGTGCGCTTGCCGCAGTGGCTGCAATGGATGGCGCCCAGGTATTCCAAGCGCAGCGACTTGCCGATCAGTGGGTTGACCGGCACCAGGGTATCGTCGAGACGAAAGCTGTACTGCACCACGGGGGCCGCCAGACTGACGGCCATCTTGCTCAACGAGCCACGAGCGAGTTCGATCAATGTACCGAGTCCGACTTGAACAGGATGTTGGGAACGGGAGCGGACTTGGACGCGCATTCCTGCGGGCCCATGTAACCGGTGCGCTGGTCCTCCGGCAGGTTTTTCATCTCCCAGGCGATGACCGCTTGCAGGGACAGCTCTTTCTGCTCGGCAGTGAGCTTGCGGCCATCGGACCATTTACCGATTTCCACGGCCAGCTTCAGGCTCTCGTAGATATCCGGTGTGATGTTTTCGATCATTTGCGCAAAAGTGGACATGTGGTCTCCTGATTCAAGCCGACAGTTTACGCCGGGCCAGCGCCCCACCCAAGAGCCCGGTCAGGCATCCGATGAGCAGCCCGCCGACGTGTGCGGCGTTGGCGATCTGGCCCAGGCCCAGGGTGCCGACGACGCCGGTCAGGCACACCACCAGCCAGATGAGCATCATCACCAGAACGCCCTTGGGAAGATTGAAATGCGGGTTCGGGGCCAGCCACTGGTACAACCAGATGTGCCCCAGTAGCCCATAGAGCACGCCTGAAAGCCCCCCGAACAGGCCAGGCCCGGTGGTGTAGTGCTGGGCCAGGTTGGACACCAGGCTGAACAGCAAGGTGAGCCCCAACAGGGCCCAGGGGCCCTGGCGCAGTTCGATCCGTTTGCCCAGCTCCCAGAACCACAGGCTGTTCATCGCCAGGTGCAGCACGCCGAAGTGCAGCAGCATGGGCGACACCAGTCGCCACCACTGCCCTTGCGCCAGGCCTTCGGCCAGCGGGGTGAAATACAGGTAATCGCCTTGTACGCGAAAATCCAGGAAGGTGAACCAGCCGATGGTCGTGAAGTTGTCGCCCAGGCCCGTGAGCCCTGCGACGAGGAAGGTCAGTAATAGCGTCAGGGCAGTGACCTTGCAGGTCTTGGCCTGGGCCATCAGCGAAGGCGCTGGCACGTCCTGCTCCAGGGCATCGGGCACTGCTGCGCCAGGCAGCGCCTGGAAGTCGGCATTGCCGTCGGGGTAGCGCTGATAGAGTTGCAACACGTCTTCAGCCAGGGTGTCGGGCGCCCAGAGCACCTGGTCCTCACCCTCCTCGCTCACCCGGTGCGGTACCTGCAAGCGTTGCAGCATCTGCACGAAACCGCTGAGGTCCACCGTCAGCGGCAAGCGTATCACTTCGATGATGTTCATTGGCTAGCCTGTGGTCGGTCGACATCCACCCAGACGAACTTGTGGGGGTCGATACGGGTTTCATCGTCCAGCCGGTAGGCGACCAGCTTGCCGTACAGCACGGCGCTGTAGTCAAGGCAGGCGAGGTTGCTGCGAATCGGAGCTGGCCGGCCACTGCGCCAATAGTGGCCAACGAACAGCATCGGTTCGTCCTCGGCATAACGCAGCAAAGCGTTCTTCTGGCTGTGGCTGAGCGGCGTGCGGGCCACTTCGGCAGGCAGGGCATCGGGCTGGAATACGATATCGCCGTAGGTCTTGGGGTCGTCTTCCCAGAACTTGGTGCGGAAGAAGGCGCGGGTCAGGCCGTCGCCGCCGGTCAGGGTGAGGCCGTCGGGCAGGCGCATGTCGGTGCCACGCAGCAGGCGGTTGCAGACGGTAGCGGCAAAACTGCCGTCCACCGCCGAGGCCTGGACGAAGTGGCGGTCGACACGCCCGTCGGGGTATTGGCGACGCAGCGGCTCAATCAACCCGGCATCCCAGCAGGCATGCACCAAGCGGAAGCGCCCGGCGTCGATGAACAGGGGCAACGCCTGGAACCAGTCGAGAAACGCCTGCCAATCACCCGGATGATGGGCGAACTGGGTCAAGGTCTCGTCGATCAGCCGGGCATGGCGTGGGGTATGCTCGCGCACGAACGCCTTGCCGCTGCCCGGCAGTGCCGGCGTCACCCAGCCAAGGGCACTGTACTCGTGGTTGCCCATGATGCAGAACGCCTGCCCGGCGGCGACCATGTCGTGGACGATGTGCAGGGCTTCGCGAATACGCGGCCCGCGGTCGACGATATCGCCCAGAAACAGCGCCTGGCGGCGTGGATGGCGCCAGACGCCAGCCATGCGCTTGTAACCGAGGGCATCGAGCAGACGCTCGAGGGTCAAGGCACAGCCGTGAACGTCACCGATGATGTCGAAACTGCGCGCCGGATCCAGCATTAGTCGTCCCTGCCCCCCAGACGGCTGCCCCAACCAAGCTTGGTCCGGCAGACTTCGTAGTAGTTGTGGTCCAGCGGATGGATCAGGCGCAGTTTCTGGGGCTTCTTGCTCACCGTGATGGTGTCACCGGGTGCGCAAGTGAAATGGTTCTGGCCATCGCAGGATACCTGTGGGTAGATCTGCAGGTCCTTGGCCACCACGATCTTCAATTCGCTGTTGCCATCGACGACGATCGGCCGCCCCGACAACGTGTGCGGGTACATGGGCACGATCACGATCGCATCGAGCTTGGGGTGCATGATCGGGCCACCGGCGGACAGCGCATAGGCCGTGGACCCGGTCGGGGTGGCGACGATCAGGCCGTCGGCCTTCTGGCTGCAGACGAACTGGCCGTCGATGTAGATCTCGAACTCGATCATGCGGGTGGATTTGCCAGGGTGCAGGACCACATCGTTGAGCGCATCGCCCTGCCCGATCGCCTCTTGATGACGGCGGACCTCGGCTTGCAACAGGAAGCGGTTCTCGACCAGGTAATGGCCATCGAGCACTTCGGCGACTTTTTCTTCCAGCTCATCCGGCCGGATATCGGTGAGAAAACCCAGGTTGCCCCGGTTGATGCCCAATACCGGAATGTTATGACGGGCCAAGGCGCGGGCCGCGCCCAGCAGGCTGCCGTCGCCGCCGACCACGATGACCAGGTCACAGACCTCGCCCAGCAGCTTGCGGGTGGAGGTTTGCAGCCCGTGACCCGGCAGCACTTCGCCGATGGTGTCTTCGAGGATCACGTGCAAGTGGCGCTCGAGGAGGAATTTTTTCAGTCGGCGAATGGTGTCCAGCACCTGCGAGCTGCCGAGACGACCGATGATACCGATATTGCGAAATTGCTCCATGGGGCTCCTGCAAGGCTCTGCGACGGGTGACGATGCAGCGATTATGGGCGAACCACGAAGCAGCGGCAAACCGTCTATGCTCGCAGGATGATGCCATTCCCTTCGCTCGTGCACCTGCCCCGGCTGTTACAGCGCCCTGCGGTGCGTGACCTTGCCTGGACCCTGCTGTCGCCGCCACTGCTGGCGAACGCTCGGTGCCCCCAGCGTCACCCCCTGGCAGGCAGCCTCTGGGCGGAGCATCCGCATGCACTGCAGGCCTGGCTGTGTGCGCTGGACGCCGATGACGCGCCTCTGCAGAACTGGCTCAAGGGCCTGGGCAGCCGCCGCCTTGGGTTGTACTACGAGCGCTTGTGGCAATTTGCGTTGCAGCACGCGCCAGGTATCGAGCTGCTGGCCGCCAACCTGGCCATCCGTGAAGACGGCCGCACCTTGGGCGAGCTGGATGTGGTATTGCGCGATCGCGATGGTGTGCACCACCTGGAATTGGCCATCAAGCTGTACCTGGGTCCCGAGCACAACGGTGCCGACGCTGGAGGCTGGCTGGGGCCCGGTTGTCATGATCGCCTGCACGCCAAGCTGGAGCACATGCGGCACCATCAATTGCCCATGTCGTCCAGCACCCAGGGCCGCGCCGCCCTCCAACGGCTCGACCTGACGCCAGGGCACGCCCATATGTGGATGGGCGGCTACCTGTTCTACCCTTCGTCCACCTCCGCCCAGGCACCCCAAGGCGCACACCCCTTGCACCTTCGCGGGCGCTGGCTGCATCGCAAGGACTGGATCAGCGTACCGGGCGCGCATTGGCAGCCGCTGCCGCGAAGCGCCTGGCTAGCCCCTGCACGGTGTGAGGCTTGCGACGCCTGGAGCGCTACCCAGTTCGCCGCCTGGCTGCACCTGCTGGCGCCGGACGCGCCTGCGCAGTTGCTGGTCAACGTGCAACCGCAGCATGACAGTAGCTGGCAGGAAGTAGAGCGCGTGTTTCTGGTCGCTGATCGATGGCCGGGTGCCTAGGCCCTCTGACACCCACGAACCGGCGCCATGGCTGGCAACATATTTTTCACCGACCTGGAGCAATGATGCTGCCCAGGTTCCCAGTAGACTGGACCTGAGCGCCACCAAGAGCGCTATCCCCTGACCGATGAGGAACAAGCATGGTTTCGTCCACCCCGGCGCCCCATTACGCGCGCGTGTCCATTGTCCTGCACTGGCTGATGCTGGTGCTGCTGGCCGCTGTCTATGCCTGTATCGAGTTCCGCGGGCTGTTCCCGCGCGACAGCGCCGAGCGCAACCTGATGAAGGACCTGCATTTCATGCTGGGCCTGAGCGTCTTCGTTCTGATATGGCTGCGCCTGGCCATGCGCGTGGTCCATCGCGCGCCGCCGATTGCGCCCAAGCCACCGGCCTGGCAAACGGGCCTGGCCCACCTGGTTCACCTGCTGCTCTACCTGCTGATGATCGGCATGCCGCTGGCCGGCTGGATGATCCTGAGCGCCGCCGACAAGCCAGTGCCGTTCTATGGCCTGGAGCTGCCGCACCTGATTGGCCCTGATCAAGATCTGGCCAAGTTCATCAAGGGCTGGCATGAGCGTGTCGGTACCTGGGGTTACTGGCTGATCGGTTTGCACGCGCTGGCCGGCCTCTATCACCACTATGTCCAACGCGACAATACGTTGCTGCGCATGCTGCCCTACAAGTAACCCCGCCGGCCCTGCAAGCCACCGGTATGGACGAACGCCAGGCGAGTGCCGGGCGCGAAGAGCCCGGCCTCGACCTGGGCCTTGAGCGCCAGCAGGGCCTTGCCGGTATAGAGCGCCTCGAAAGGTACGCCGGCCTGTCGCTCGCAGTCGGCGACAAAGGCCAGCAGTGGCGCGTCGAACTTGCCGAAGCCGCCTCGGCTGGCGCTGTGCAAGTGATAACCCTGCGTACCTGCAAGCGCTGCCACGGTTTCGGCTACGCCATAGTGATCGGGCACGGCCAGTGCCCCATGCACCGCATGCGCCCCGGCCTCGGCCAGCACCAGCCCTGCAAGCGTTGTACCCGTGCCAGCGGCAAGCCACCAGGCGTCATAGTCCGCCCAGCCCACCGAGGCCAGTTGCGCGCGCAGCTGGGCCACGATCAGGGCGCACCCCTGTGCCCCTGCTGGCCCGCCACCTCCTTCGGCAATGCAATACCAGCCGGGATATTGCCTGTGCCAAGGCACCCAGAAGCCTTCCTCGTTGCGCGCGCGATAACCCTCGTAGCCAAGCCAATGCAGCTGCATGCCCATCGCCTGAAGGTCCAGCACGGTAGGCGTTGGCTGGGGGTGACCGCGCAGCAGGCCGGCCGTGGCCAAGCCCAGGCGCTTGCCGGCAGCGGCCAGGGCATGCAGGTGGTTTGAGTGATTGCCACCCAGGCTCACCAGGCCTGGAGCATCCGCGTCCAAGGCCTGCTGCAGGTGATGGCGCAGCTTGAACCACTTGTTGCCGCTGATCAGTGGGTCGATGAGGTCCAGGCGCAGGATGGCGGCGTCGACCCGGGCGGTCGCCAGCCAGGGCAACGTGAGGCGTTGCAGGGGTGCCAAGGGCAGTTCGAGGTGCATGGGCGCCAGTCTATCAGCAGGGGCCGCTGGCTGCTCGGTCGCGGCCCGATGCGCTCGCCTGCCCTTCGCATAAGCTGTGCACAGGCGCCGCAGCCCAACACTCAGAGCTCCGCGGCCAACCTCGACCCCTGGTCGATAGCCCGCTTGGCATCCAGCTCCGCCGCCACGTCCGCACCGCCGATCAGGTGCACCGATTGCCGTGCGGCGACCAGCCCGTCCTGCAATTCACGCAGCGGGTCCTGGCCTGCGCAGATCACCACGTTGTCCACGGCCAACACTTGCGGCTCACCACCGCCAATGCGCACGTGCAGGCCGGCGTCATCGATCGCCAGGTACTCGACGCCATTGAGCATCTTCACCTGCTTGTTCTTCAAACCGGTGCGGTGGATCCAGCCAGTGGTCTTGCCAAGGCCATCGCCCACCTTGGACGTCTTGCGCTGCATCAGGTAAACCTGCCGGGCAGGTGCGTGGGGCTGGGGCGTGATGCCGGCCACGCCGCCTCGGGCTTCAAGGTGGGTGTCGATGCCCCATTCCTTCCAGAACGCCTCGCGGTCCAGGCTGGTGGACACGCCTTGATGCACCAGGTATTCGGACACATCGAACCCGATGCCACCAGCCCCGATCACAGCCACCGTCTTGCCCACAGGCTTGCGCTCCAACAGCACATCCAGGTAGCTGAGCACCTTGGGATGAGTGATCCCCGCAATGGCCGGCGCACGCGGCAAGATACCGGTGGCCAGGATGATCTCGTCATACCCACCGGCCACCAGCGCTGGCACGTCGACCCGCGTATTGAGGCGCACGTCAACGCCCGTACTGTGCAGCTTGTTGCGGAAATAGCGCAGGGTTTCGCTGAACTCCTCCTTGCCCGGCACGCGTTTGGCCACGTTGAACTGACCACCGATTTCGCTCGCCGATTCGAACAGGGTCACCACATGGCCGCGCTCAGCGGCAACCGTGGCAGCGGCAAGGCCTGCAGGGCCCGCACCCACGACGGCAATGCGCTTGGCCATGCGCACGGGCAGGTAGTTGAGTTCGGTTTCATGGCAGGCGCGTGGGTTCACCAGGCAACTGGTCAGCTTTCCACCGAAGGTGTGGTCCAGGCATGCCTGGTTGCAGCCGATGCAGGTGTTGATTTCTTCCGCCCGGCCAGCCGCAGCCTTGTTCACGAATGCCGGATCGGCCAGGAACGGACGGGCCATGGACACCATGTCGGCATCCCCTTCGGCCAGCACCGCTTCGGCCACCTCTGGCGTGTTGATGCGGTTGGTGGTGATCAACGGGATGCCGACGGCTCCACGCAGCTTGGCAGTGACCTTGCTGAAGGCGGCCCGCGGTACCTTGGTGGCAATGGTCGGGATCCGCGCCTCGTGCCAACCGATACCGGTATTGATCAGCGTCGCCCCCGCCTGCTCGATGGCCTTGGCCAAGGTCTGGATCTCGTCCCAGGTGCTGCCACCCTCGACCAGGTCGAGCATCGATAGACGGAAGATGATGATGAAGTTCGGCCCCACCGCCCCGCGTACCCGGCTGACGATGTCCACGGCCAGGCGCATGCGGTTGGCGTAGCTGCCACCCCAACGGTCGGTGCGATGGTTGGTATGGG
This sequence comes from uncultured Pseudomonas sp., assembly GCA_963529135.1. Lineage (GTDB taxonomy): Bacteria > Pseudomonadota > Gammaproteobacteria > Pseudomonadales > Pseudomonadaceae > Aquipseudomonas. The sequence goes on from CAURYQ010000030.1 coordinate 39,268, forward strand.
CGGCGAGAAACTGGTTGATGAAGTAGCCTTCGGAGCCCATCACCTCGACCCCGTCGTAACCGGCCTTCTGCGCAAGCAGCGCGCACTGGGCGAAGTCGGCGATCTGCTTCTCGATCCCCGCTTCGTCCAGTTCCCGCGGTTTGAATGGGTTGATTGGCGCCTGAATGGCGCTGGGCGCAACCTGGCGCGGGCTGTAGGCATAGCGCCCGGCGTGAAGGATCTGCAGGCAGATCTTTGCGCCTGCGGCATGCACGGCCTGGGTAACGATACGATGCTGTTCGGCTTCGGCTTCGGTGGTGAGCTTGGCGGCACCCGCGTATACCGCACCTTCCTCGTTGGGGGCGATGCCTCCGGTGACCATCAGCCCCACCCCGCCCTGGGCCCGCTCTGCAAAATAGGCCGCCATCCGCTCGAACCCGCCGGGGCGCTCTTCCAGCCCCGTGTGCATCGATCCCATCAGAGTACGGTTGCGCAACGTGGTGAAGCCCAGGTCCAGCGGGGCCAGCAAGTGCGGGTAGCGAGTGTCGGTCATGGTTCGGATTTCCAGGTGATCACGGTGAACGGGCAATTCGCCTTAAGACGGCCCTGTCGTTATATGAAGCAGACAGTAAACAGCCGGTTGAACCGGCTCAATGACCGGAACTGACAAGTTATTGATCATCACGAACAGCGCGACTACCCTAGGGCTCCCTTTCGCCCATTGCCTTGTGCCGTTTCATGAAAAAACTCCTGACAAGTGCCCTGCTGCTGGTGGTGATCGCTGCGCTGTTTGGCTACGGCTTCTGGACCCAACAGCGTCCGCAGGGGCACTACTTGTCCGACC